>VBEY01000042.1 GCA_005889295.1 Chloroflexota bacterium
CCTCGGCAACAACTGGGTGCGCGCGGTCTCGATGGCCGCGACGGATGGGCTCCGCCGGGGGATGGAAGCGGTCTCGATAGGCGGACCGATCACGGTCCCGGTCGGCGAGGAGACGCTCGGACGGCTCTTCAACGTGGTGGGCGAGCCGATCGACGGCAAAGGGCCGGTGAAGGGCGTGCGGCGCGATCCGATCCATCGCGATCCGCCTCCGTTCACGGAACAGGCTACTCAGGCCGAGATCTTCGAGACCGGGATGAAGGTGATCGACCTCATCTGCCCCTTCCTCAAGGGTGGCAAGTCGGCGGTGTTCGGTGGGGCCGGCACCGGAAAGACCGTCGTCATTCAGGAGCTGATTCGAAACGTCGCCGCCGAGCACGGTGGCTTTTCCGTCTTCTGCGGCGTCGGCGAGCGCTCGCGTGAGGGGACCCAGCTCCTCGGCGAGATGAGGGAGTCAGGCGTCATCGACAAGATGTCGATGGTCTTCGGCCAGATGAACGAGCCGCCCGGCGCGCGCCTCCGCGTCGCGCTTACCGGCCTGACCATCGCGGAGTACTTCCGCGACGAGCAGGGCCGGGACCTTCTCATCTTCATCGACAACATCTTCCGGTTCACGCAGGCGGGCTCGGAGGTCTCCGCCCTCCTCGGCCGGATGCCGAGCGCCGTGGGCTACCAGCCGACTCTCGCGACCGAGATGGGCGAGCTGCAGGAGCGCATCACCTCGACGAAGAAAGGCTCCATTACCTCGCTGCAGGCCGTGTTCGTGCCCGCGGACGACTACACCGATCCTGCGCCGGCCACGACGTTCGCGCACCTCGACGCGTCGATCCGCCTCGAGCGCTATCTCACCGAGCTCGGCCTCTACCCGGCGGTCGATCCGCTGACCTCGACGAGCCGCGCGCTGGACCCGAACATCGTTGGCCAGGACCACTACGAGACCGCGCGCGAGGTGCAGCGCGTGCTGCAGCGATACAAGGACCTTCAGGACATCATCGCGATCCTCGGCATCGACGAGCTCTCGGACGAGGACAAGCTGCTCGTGGCGCGCGCTCGCAAGATCCAGCGCTTCCTCGCCCAGCCGCTCAATGTCGCCAAGCAGTTCACCGGCCTCGACGGCGTGTACGTGAAGGTCACCGACACCGTCCGAAGCTTCCGTGAGGTTCTCGAGGGCAAGCACGACGACCTTTCGGAGCAGGCTTTCTACAACGTCGGAACGATCGAGCAGGCCCGTGAAAAGAGCGAGCGCATGGCGAAGGAGGGCAGCTCCAGCTGATGCCGCTCCACCTCGAAGTCATCACGCCCGAGCGCAAGGTCTACGAGGACGACGTCGATATGGTGGTCGCTCCGGCGACAGACGGGTACGTCGGGATCCTGCCGCACCACGCGCCGCTCTTCACCACACTCGGGCCCGGCGAATTCAAGGTGAAACGGGGCGGTATCGAAGAGGTGCTCGCCGTGTTCGGCGGGTTCATGGATGTGCGCGCGGACCGAGTGGTGGTGTTGACCGACGCGGCCGAGCACGCCGAGGAGATCGACGCGACCCGGGCACAGGAGGCGCGCGATCGCGCTCAGCAGGTTCTCGCCGCAGGGCCGGCTTCCGCGGCCGACGAGCAGCGCGCCAGAGCCGAGCTCCAGCGCGCCCTGGTGCGGCTGCGTGTCAGCGAGAGCCGGCGTCGTCGCAGGTGACGGTCAACCAGAACCCAACCGGTCGCTGAACCGCTAGGCTTGGGCCGCTTGGCGGTTGTGGGTGGAGTGGCGGTGAACCTGCTGCGGATTGGCGCGCTCACGATCCTCGGGGCGATCGTCGTAGGTGCATGCGCGTCGACTCCCGCCGAGGCACCCGTCGTTTTGGGCGACGCGCAAGGGCCCAGTCCCCTGGCCGTCGCGACGCCGACGCCCACGCCGATCCCCGCGCCGTCGCCCGCACCGCTCTATTCAAAGCTTCGCGTCTTCGTCGCTTCGGAAAGCACCGATCAGGTCTGGGTGCTCGACGGCAAACCCGGAGAGCCCTATGCCCTCGTCGGAAAGATCGCGGTGGGCAGGTTCCCGCACCAGCTCGGGGTCTCGCCGGACGGCAAGTGGGTCGCGGTCAACAACCGAATGGGCAATAGCACCTCGGTGATCGATCCCGCCTCCATGAAAGAGGTCGTGCGCCTCATGGTTGGCAAGCAGCCTCACGGGATCACGTGGTCAGTGGACGGCAAGACGCTCTTCGTGGGGCACGAGAAGGACATGTACATCGCGCGCTTCGAGGCTGGCACCTGGAAACCGCTTTCGCCGCTCATGGTCGGCGTTCCGCAGCATGTCCTCACGATCGCGCCGAGCCGCCCGAACGAGCTCTGGTTCACGCTCACCAACACGTCGCAGCCAGACGTGCTTCGGGTCTATGACCTCGAGACGAACAAGATCACTCCGATCAAGGTCAATGACGTGCACGATGCCTACTTCACCCCGGACGAGAGCGAGGTCTGGTCGAGCTCGTCGGGGTTCATAAACAAGCCGTCGGATCGAATGGTCATCTACGACCCGGTCACGAAGACGGTGAAGACCGAGATCCACCTTCCCGGGACATATCCGTTCCACACTGAGAAGGTCGATCAAGACGGGGTCTTCTTCATGGCCGACAAGGCGCTCATGGTCCTGTCGGACCACCTCGGCCCGGGTCTCCTATGGGTCGACTGGAAGGAGCGCAAGGTTCTTTCGGAGACCAAGCTCGGTCAACAGCCGTTCCACACGACATACGACCCCGAAGGTGATCGCCTCCTCACGACCACGAACGTCGACGGCATGGTGAACGTCATCGATGTGAAGACACGTGCGGTGATGCAGAAGGTGTCCGTGCCGAAGGCGCACGGCATAGGAGCGGTGCCGATAGCGGGGCCGTAGAGTTCGCGCGTGTTTTTCCGACTGCTGGCTCTTTTCTATAACGCCCTCCCGGTCCGCTGGCAGCGGCGCATCCTCGATCGCACCCAGCCGCGGTTCCTCGTCGGCGTCGTCGGCCTCGGCATCGACCCGCGCGGGCACGTGATCCTCGCGCGCCATCGCTTCGGTGCCCCGGAATGGCGCTTTCTCGGCGGTTTTCTCTCTCCCCGCGAGCGCCTGGAGGATGGGCTCGCCCGCGAGGTCCGGGAGGAGACGGGGATCGAGATCGAGGTCGGGCCGATCCTCGAGGCGAATCAGGGCTATCGCTGGCAGCGCGTCGAGCTTGTCTACGCCTACCGGACGATCGGGGGCATCGAGCGCCTGTCGGAGGAGCTCGTCGAGGTCCGCGCCTTCGACCCAGCGGATCTTCCGGACGTCCGCGCCGACCAGCGCGGGATCATCGAGCGCCGCGCGACAGCGGCCGCGGAGTGGGCGCAGAAGCGGCGATAAAGCGCTACTCGGACGGGCGATTCGCTGCGAGCGCGGCGACGATCTCGTTGATGTGACCAAGGTGCTCGAACTCGTGCTCGAGGATCCGCCGCATCACCTTGCGCGTGGTCCATCGCCATCCCATCACGACGTGGTCGAGGGCGGTGTCCGCCGGCTCAATCACGGTGAATCGCTGGAACACCATGCGATGAACTGCCTGCAGAGTGTTGAACGGGTCGACCGGCCACTTCTCGAGCCTCGAGAGCAGCTCGGCTTCCGTGATCATCACGTGCTCGAGCGCCTCGCGCACGCTCCACATGGTGTCCGTGGGCTTTCGCTCGAGCTCCGCGGCCGACATCTCGCGCACGAGGGAGAGGAGCGCTGAACGTGAGGCCTCGAACTGATGCAGGAAGTCACGGAGCTCGTGTTCCTCCATCGGGCCGACATCCTCAGGGACGATGTAGTCGGTCGGCATGTCGCGCACCTCGAACGTGTCCGCGTCCAGGTCCTTCCAGTGCTCGATCGAGACGCCGCGCGCGTCGAGCAGCGTCAGGTACGCGCGAAAGGCGCGGCGGGCGTTCGCGATCGCCTCGTCTCGTGTCGTCCCTGAGGCGATGCATCCGCGCAGGACGGGAACGCGTGCGAGCCAGTAGCTCCCGTCGCCTCCGACGTAGATGGCAGGTCCGTCTCTCACGCGCGCACCCATACCTTCTGCCCGCAATCCGCGCGGATCGTTCGCTCGGTTCCGTCGACCCTGACACGGATCGGTTGCCCGTGGCGGAGATCGACGACGCGAACGTCGACGCCTGGCTTGATGCCCTGCGAATCCAGGTACTCGAGGAAGCCGGGCTCGTGCTCGAACTGATCTGGGATACGTTCCACGGTCGCCGTGGCCCCTGGCGTGACGCGCTCCAGCGGCTTGGTCGGTCGGGGCGTCACGCCGGGCATGGGGTTGCCATGCGGGCAGGTCTGCGGATCGCCGAGCACGTCTTGAATCCGCCGCTCCATCTCCGGTGACATCGCGTGCTCGAGTCGCTCCGCTTCTTCATGCGTCTTCCACCACTCGAAGCCGAGCACCTCGACGAGGAAGCGCTCGGCCAGGCGATGCCTGCGGACGATCGAGTCGGCGTGGCGCTGGCCTGTCTTGGTCAGATGCACTTCTTTACGACCATCCAACGCGATCAGACCATCGCGCTCGAGTCGATGGACCATTTCCGAAACGGCGGGAGCCGAGAATCCGAGGAACTCCGCGAGGCGCGCCGAAACGACGTGCCCGTTCTCGTCGGCAAGGGTGTAGATCGCCTGCAGATACTCCTCGACGGCCGGCGAAGTGGTAATTGTTGACCTCCACGGTCGGAAATCGTTAGGCTCGCCTTAGCCGTTAGGGCGACCTAAGAGAGAGCTCCCCGCACGGCGAGTATCGCACCTGGAGTTGAGGGAACCCGCGATGACGATGGGCGAGATCTTGGCGCTCGGAGCGATCGCCGGCTTCACCGTTTTCCTGGGGCTCCCTCTCGGACGTTTACGCACCACGTCGACGGAGATGCGGTCGCTCCTGAATGCCGGCGCGACCGGAATCCTCGTGTTCCTGTTCTGGGATGTGCTGGCGAAAGGCATCGAGCCCGTCGAGGCAGCGCTTGCGGAGGCAAAGGGCGGCGGCACCTGGGTGCACTTCGCGTGGCTCGCGCTTGTCTTTGCGGCGTCTTTGACGGTCGGGCTGATGAGCCTCGTCTACTACGACCTCTGGCTCTCGCGGCGCGCTCGCGCGACGGTCCGATTCGGTCCGGGCGCTGCGAACGTTGACGAGTTCCGGGCGGGCCCGATCTCACGCCTGCGGCCGGCGTGGCGCCTCGCCTTTTTCATCGCGCTCGGGATCGGTTTCCACAACCTGTCGGAGGGTCTGGCCATCGGCCAATCCGCGGCCGGGGGTCAGCTTCGGCTCGCTCTCGTGCTGGTCATCGGGTTCGCGCTCCACAACGCGACCGAAGGTTTCGGAATTGTGGGACCTCTCGCGGGTGAACAGTACCTCCCGAGTTGGCGTTTTCTCGGTGTGCTCGGCCTGATCGCCGGTGGTCCGACCTTTCTCGGCACCGTCATCGGCCAGGCCTTTCAGAACGAGACCGTCTTCGCCGCGTTCCTAGCGCTCGCCGCGGGATCGATCCTGTATGTGGTCATCGAGCTCCTGGCCGTCGCGCGCAAGCTCGGGCACAAGGACATGACGACGTGGGGCATCCTGGTCGGTCTCATCCTGGGATTTGCAACCGACTTCGTCCTCGTAGCGGTCGGTGCGTGACCAAATAACGCACCTTTCGGGCCTTTAGGCCGTTAGAGTTCATCGCGTGTTCGCCCGTCAGATCGGCATCGACCTGGGAACCGCCAACGTCATCGTTTACGTCCGTGGGAAGGGGATCGTCCTCACCGAGCCGTCCGTCGTCGCGCTGGCGAAGGAGGATGGTTCGAATCGGCCTCGGATCGTGGCTGTGGGCGAGGAGGCGAGACTCATGCTCGGCCGGACCCCGGGCACGATCACCGCGCTGCGTCCCATGCGCGATGGGGTGATCGCGGACTATGTGATCACCGAGTACATGCTCCGCTACTTCATCAACAAGACGTGCGGCCAGATCCGCCTCTTTCAGCCGCAGCTGATGATCTGCGTCCCGTCCGGCGTCACCAGCGTCGAGCGGCGCGCGGTGAAGGACGCCGCGATCCGAGCGGGGGCGCGTGAGGCGCACCTCATCGAGGAGCCGCTCGCCGCGGCGATCGGCGCGAACATCCCGATCTCGGGGCCATCCGGCAACCTCATCATCGACATCGGCGGCGGCACCGCGGAGATCGCGGTGATCTCGCTCGGCGGCATCGTCGTCTCGCGCAGCGTCCGCGCCGCCGGTAACAAGCTCGACGAAGCGATCGCGAACTTCGTGCGCAAGCGCTACAACCTGATGATCGGTGAGCGCACGGCCGAGGACGTCAAGATTCAGATCGGCTCCGCGCTTCCGATGGACCCCGAGCTCACGATGGAGGTTCGCGGGAGGGATCTCATTGCCGGTCTACCGCGGACGATCACGATCGGTTCCAACGAGATCTCCGAGGCGATGGATCCGGTGCTTCAGCAGATCATGGGCGCCGTGAAGGCCGTTCTCGAGGAAACGCCACCGGAGCTCGCGTCGGACGTCATCGACAAGGGCATGGTCCTGTCGGGTGGCGGCGCGCTCCTGCGCAATATGGACAAGCTTCTGACGCAGGTCACCGGCGTTGCTTGCTACGTGGCCGAGAACCCTCTCTACTGCGTCGCGAAGGGCACGGGACTCGCGCTCGAGCACCTCGACTTCTTCCGCAGAAGCCTCGTCGCAGTCCACTAGCGAGCGAGCCTTGGCGTCGGCGCGCGTCGACATCCTCGGCGTCGGCTTCGACCGCGTCGACCTCGCCGCCGCGGCGGAACGGATCATCGAACGCCACGCCGCGGGACAGCGGACCTTCGTGATCACGGCGAATCCTGAATTCGTGATGCTTGCCCGTCGTGATGCCGAGCTCGGAGAGATCGCCCGAGCCGCCAACCTGGTCGTCGCCGACGGCACCGGAATCCTCGTCGCGTCGCGTGTCCTTCGCGACGCGCTCCCCGGCCGAGTTCCCGGCCGGCTGCTCGTGCCGGCGGTCCTCCAGCTGGTCAGCGGTCCGGTCTTTCTGCTCGGTGCCGCACCCGGCGTTGCCGAGCGCGCCGCGGAAACGCTGATCCGGCGAATCCCATCGCTGCGCGTCGCTGGCACCCATGCGGGCTCGCCGGCGCCCGAAGACGACGCGTCCATCCGTGAGCGCATCGAAGCGGCCGGTGCCCGTGTCGTCCTGGTCGCTTACGGCATGCCGGCACAAGAGCGATGGATCTCTCGGAACCTGCCGCTCCTCGCATCGGTCCGCACGGCGATCGGCGTCGGAGGCGTCTTCGACCAGCTCGCCGGACGCGTACGGTTGCCGCCTCGGTTCGTCCATGCGGTGGGACTGGAGTGGCTCTGGCGTCTCGCGTTCGAGCCGCGCCGCTGGCGGCGGCAGCGCGTCCTACCGGTCTTCGCCGCTCTCGTCGCGCGGCAGCGCATCCTCGGCCGATGAAGCTGGCACTGGCCCATGAGTACTTCGGCCAGCGCGGCGGCGCCGAACGCGTTGTCGAGACGCTTCATGCAATGTGGCCCGATGCGCCCGTGTACACCTTCTTCCACGATCGCCGCCGATACGGCGAACTGCCGGGATGGACCCTTCGCACGAGCTATCTCCAGTGGTTGCTCCTGGGCGAGAGTCACCGCCTGCTCCTGCCGCTCTATCCGAACGCGGCGCGGGCGTTGCATGTGCCGCCGGAAACGGACGTCGCACTGGTGTCGACCAGTGCGTTCATCAAGGGGATCGGGCTCGCGGATAGGACCGTGGCGGTCGCGTACTGCCACTCGCCGACGCGATACCTCTATGACTGGAGCGACCGGTACCTGCAGGAGGAGGTCCCCGCACCCCTGGTGCCGCTCGTCCGCGATCTTCTCGGACGCCTTCGCGACGAAGACCAGAAGGCGGCGCGGCGCTTCGATCGATGGATAGCGAACTCGACCGCGGTGCGGGGACGGATTCAGACCTACTACGGCATACCGGCCGGGGAGACCGAGGTTGTCCATCCGCCGGTCGATGTCGCTTCGCTCGCGGCGAACGAAGAGCGTGGCGACTTCTGGCTTTTCGTCGGACGACTCTCGTCGTACAAGCGCGCCGACGTCGCGATCCGCGCGTTCAATGACATCGGGATGCGTCTCCTCGTCGTCGGCGAAGGCCGCGAGCGTGGAGCACTCGAGCGCATCGCGAGCGAGAACGTCGTTTTCACCGGGCGCGCCGACGACGCCACCCTCCGTTCATTGCTCGCCTCCGCGCGCGGTCTGGTGTTTCCGTCGGAGGACGACTTCGGCATCGTGTGCGTCGAGGCGCTCGCCTCAGGCGTCCCGGTCGTCGCACTCGCCGCGGGTGGCATATTCGACATCGTTCGCGACGGCCAAGAGGGCGTCCTGGTCGACGTTCCCGAGCCGCGGGCCTTCGCGGAGGGTGTCCTCCGCGCGGAGCGCGCGCGCTTCGAGCCGAAAGCGCTTCGTGACTCGGCGCGGCGCTTCGATGTGTCACGATTTCGCGAGCGCGTGCGCGCCATCGTCGAGGATGCGCGGGAAAAAGGAAGGGCCACATAGGAACCGACGCGAAGCGTGTTCGCGTGGACATGCACACGCACTCGGAGGCTTCGCCGGACAGTCGCACTCCCATCGCGGAGCAGGCGCGCGCGGTGCGCGCGGCCGGCATTGACGTCATCTGTGCTACAGACCACAACACCATCGACGGTGGGCTCCGGCTGCGCGACCTCGCGGACGGCTTTCGCGTCGTCATCGGCGAGGAGATCAGCTCGCGTGACGGCGAGATCATCGGGCTCTTTCTCGAGCGCGCCGTCCCACGCGATCTGACCGGGGAAGAGACCATCGCGCGCATCCACGAACAGGGCGGGTTGGTGGTCGTCCCGCATCCCTTCAGCATCAACCGGCGCTACCACATGCGGCGACCTTCGCTCGATCGCTTGCGCACGAAGATCGACGCGCTCGAGATCTTCAACGCGCGCGAGGCGATCTTTCTCAACAACCGTGCCGCCGCGCGGTACGCCAAGGAGCACAACATGGCCGGCACGGCGGGAAGCGACGCGCATCGCGCTTCCGAGATCGGCCGGGCGTTCGTGGAGATGCCCGACTTCGCCGGGAGCGGCGACTTCCTGGATGCCCTCCGAAACGGCATCGCTCACGGGCGACTCTCCGGCGGCAGTGTCCACGTCCTCACCCGATACGACCGGCTCCGGAAGTGGCTCGGACGAAGGAACTCGAGCGCCACTCGTTGAAGGAGCGGGCCTCGGGGGTAGGTGCCCCCGAGCGCGGGGCGACGCATGTCGAGGACGCAACGATCGAGCAGCTCGCTGCCGCGGCGGAGCGCACGGACGAGCTCGCTGTCCGACGTCAGCTCTTCGGTTGGCGGGAGCTCATCTCGACGGCGATCCCCATCGTCCTCATCGCGTACTTCGCCCGGAACGTGGACTGGTCGCAAGCCTTCGCCACCTTGCGCCGAGCGGACCCGCTCTTCTTGGTCGCCGCGCTGGTCGTGTACTACCTGTCGTTCCCGGTGCGCGCCATTCGCTGGGCACGCCTTTTGCGAGAGGGCGGAGCGCGAATCTTCGGGCGCGATCTCCTCGAGATCCTGCTCCTCGGCTGGTTCGTGAACTGTCTGGTGCCGGCGAAGCTCGGCGACCTCTATCGGAGCTACCTCGTAAAGCGCCGTTTCGGGATATCGCTATCCCGCACCGTCGGAGTGGTCGTCGCGGAGCGGCTGCTCGACCTCTTCGTTGTGTTCGGGCTCCTCGTCGTCGATGGCTACGTCGCTTTCGGGCGCACGATCCTGCCGGACCTGAACGTCCTCTATGTCAGTGGCGCGGCGCTCGGTCTCGTCATCCTGCTCGGCCTGGTCGGGCTCTACGCGATCGGCCCACGTCTTGGGCGGTTTTTTCCCGCGGAGATACGCCGCATCGGCAGGCTTTTCCGAGAGGGGGTGCTCCACAGCTTCCGCGCGCTCCCTGTCGCGGGCCCGATGACCCTCCTCGTCTGGTTCCTCGAGACGAGCCGTCTGCTCCTCGTGCTCTTCGCGCTCGGTCTCTATCTCCCACCATCGCAGGTGATCTTCGTGGCGGTCGCGGCCTCGCTCCTCACGACCGTCCCGCTCACCCCCGCCGGCTTCGGGTTCGTCGAGATCGCGATGGTGTATGTCCTGACCACTGGATTCGGTCTCGCCCAGAACGACGCCGTGGCTGTCGCCGTGCTTGACCGCGCCGTGAGCGTCTTCTCGGTGATCGTAGTCGGCGGCGTTCTTTACCTCCGGACCGAGCACACGGAACGGATCGGCGTGAGAGCGTGAGCCGAGCGCTCGTCGGCCTATCGCTTGCCCTCCTCGCGTTCCGCGTCCTCTCCGCCGCGTTCGTCGTGGGCCAACCGGGTTTCACCGACGCCTTCTATTACGTCGACGTGGCGCGACGTCTCGCGCACGGGCAGGGCCTCACCGCCGACTTCATCTGGAATTTTCTCGAGGCATCGCATCTCGAGCAGCTTCCGATCGCGAGTCACCGGTTCTGGATGCCGGCGACCACCGTCGTTCAGGCCGCGGGGATCGCAGTTCTGGAGCCTGCCATTGGCACCTTCCGGTCCGCCCAGGCGGCGATCATCGCGGTCGCGGCTTTCATCCCCGCGGCCGCGTACGCCGCGGCGCGATCGGTCGGCGCGTCGTCCCGTGCCTCGCTGGTCGCGGCGGCGCTTGCGGGCATCGGCGCGGGCGCGCTCGCGCCCGCGTGGGTCACCCTCGACTCATTCGCCATAGCCGCGATCGTCGGAACGCTGTTCTTCATGGCGTTCGCTCGCGCGGCGGCCGGCGATCTGCGCGCCGGCGCCGCCAGTGGCCTCCTGGTTGGACTTCTCTTCCTCGCGCGCGCCGAGGGTGCCCTCTTCGGCGTCGCGCTGCTGGTGCTCGCGCTACGCCCACCGTCGCGAGCCGCGGGTGTCGCGGGCAGCGCCGTCGCCCTCGCGATCGGCGCGGGATGGCTGGCGCGCGGGGTCGTGCTCGGCGGATCTCCGGACCTTCTCGCGCGCACGGTCCTGCTCGCGCGGTATGAGGATTTCTTCGCCATCGACCCGACCGCCACGGTCGACCTCGCGACGATGATCACCACCCGGCTCGGCGCGCTCGGGTCGGACCTCGTCGTCGTGTTTTTCAGCCTCATGGCCTTTCTCGCGTTCCCTCTCGTGATCGGTGTGAGGGGCGCCTGGGGCCAACCCGCGGTGCGCGCGTTCGCGGGCCTCGCACTCCTTATTTATGTTGCCGAGGGAGTGATCTGGCCGCTCCACGCGACCCGGGGCTCGTATTTCCACTCGCTCGCGGCGTTTTATCCGTTCGCGATGGCGCTCGTCGCGCTCGGCGGTGAGACCTGGCTGGCCCGCCGCAACGCGCGCACTCGGCGTCTTGCGACAAGCACCACTCTCGCCGCCGCCGCCGCGCTCGCGGTATTCGGACTTGCGACCTGGGACTCGGTTTTCAACGCCGGATATCGGGTGCGGCTCGATGCGGCCGACGCGATCCCGGCGGGCCCATTCCTGGCCATCGATGGCGCGGCCTGGCGGTGGATCGCCGATCGGCCCGCGCTCGTGACACCGGCCGACGGCCCGGACGCCGCCGCGTGCGTCGCCGCGCGCTATGGCGCGAAGAGCGTCGTGCTGGAGGCGACGCACTTTTCGGCGTATGAAGCCGTCTATCGGGGCGACCTCCCAACGTGGCTCGCCGCGCCGATCGAGCGCGGGTCGATCCGGATCTATCCGATCCGCGGCGACATCCACATCTTCTGCGCTTTTCGCGCCTCGCCGGACACCGGCCCCGAGGCCGTGGTGCCCTAGGGTGACGCCATCCAGCTCTCGATCGTGATCCCTGCCCACAATGAGGAGGTCACGGTGGCCGGGGTCGTGAGAGGCCACCGCGACGTCGCGCGCTCCCTCAGCTCCACCTTCGAGCTGATCGTTTGCGACGACGGCAGCACGGACGGCACGTGGGCCGAGTTGCAGCGCTCGTGCATGGATGTCGCCGAGCTCCGGCTCCTGCGCAATCCGTCGCGGCAGGGGATACCCCCGACGATGAAGCGCCTGTATGCCGAGGCGCGTGGCGAGTGGATCTACTTCGCGCCGGCGGATGGCCAGGTGCCGGCCGCCGCGCTCGAGCCGATGTGGGCCATACGCGACGGCGCCGCGCTCGTCGTCGGTCGTCGCGTTCCGCGGCGCGACCCCGCGAGCCGCGTGGTCATGGCGCAGCTCTATTCGGGACTGCTGCGGCGGATCTTCCGGCTGCCCGTCCACGACATCGACAGCGTCAAGCTGTATCGGGCCGAGGAGCTCCGGTCCGCGCCGCCACGAAGCGCATCGAACTTTTTTGAGGCCGAGATACTCATCACCCTCTGCTCTCGCCGCCGCACGGTCCTCGAGATCGATATCCCTCATCGGCCGCGGATCGCGGGCATGGCGGAGGGCGTCACGCCGGTCGGGGCGCTCCTCGCGATGCGGGATGTAGCGGCGTTCACGATCCGATGGCTGCTGCGTCCCGACCGCTAGCCGCGAGCCTCGCGGCCAACGCCTATCCGCTCGCGGTGGCAAGCGCGGTCTTCATCATCGCGGTGGGTCTGCCGTCGACAGACTCGGATACTTACTGGCAGCTCGCGACCGGCCAATGGATGCTCGGCCACCGCGAGTTCCTCCGACAGGACATCTTCTCGTCGACGGTCGCCGGGACGCACTTCGGGATCGGGGAGTGGCTCGGCCAGGTCGCGTTCGCCGGTTCATTCGCGGCCGCGGGATGGGCTGGAATCGCCATCCTTCGCGCGACGCTCATCGCGATCAGTTCCTTCTTTCTGGTTCGCCTCGCGCGGCGGGGCCGGACGCCGTGGTGGATCTCGCTGCCGTTGGTCGTCGGCGCGCTCCTCGTTTCCAAAATCACGTGGACCGACCGGCCACAGCTCTTCACGCTCGCGCTCTTCCCCGCGCTCCTCGAGCTGCTCCTTTCGCTCCCGGTCGGTTTCTCCCGGCGCCTCCTCGTGCTGCCGCCGCTCTTCTTTGTCTGGACGAATCTGCACGGCGGGTACCTCCTTGGGTTGGTCGTCGTGGCGATCCTGGCGACGGAGGCCGTTCTCACGAATGGACGCAGGGGACTGCCCCTCGCGGCCACCGCGATCGTCTGCGTCGTCGTCACGTTCCTGAATCCCGCACCGCTCGAGCTCGCCGGCGCGGCGCGCGAGGACTTCCTCCATCCGCCGCGCTTCCTGACCGAGTTCCTGCCGCCTGACGTCGTCACTCCGGCCGGAGCGCTGTTCGCCGGGTTCGTCCTGCTCGTGATCGGGACCACGCTGCTGCGCGGGGGATCGCTGCGCGAGGCGATGCTCTTGGCGCCGCTCCTGTACCTCGCGTTCACCGCGCAGCGCCAGATGCTCTTCTTCTGCTTCGCGGCGACCGCCTTCGTGGGCGCGCGCCTCGCCACACTCGTGAGGTGGCGTGCGTTCGAGCTGCCCGCACCGGTACGCCTGCCCGTGGCGCTGGTGCTCGTCATCGCCGCGCTCGCGAGCGTCACGAGCGCTCCCATGCATCCGGACGAGCGTGCCTACCCGTCTGGCGCGCTCGACGCGCTCCGCGTCGACAACGGCGTTCTACTGAACGAGTACGACTGGGGTGGCTACCTCATCTTCAACCTTCCCGAGCGGCCGGTTTTCATCGACGGCCGCTACGTGCCGTATCTCGGCGGCGTGCTCGAGGACTACCGCGCGCTCGTCGGCCTCCGCCCGGGATGGCGGGATCTCCTCGACCGGTACAAGGTCAGCGAGCTGCTTCTCCGACCCGAGCGTCCACTCGCCGTGGCGCTGCGTGAGGACGGGTGGCGCGTGCGCTCCTCGGACACGGCTGGTCGATGGATCGTCCTGGCGCGACCATGACCCGCACTTTCTCGTGGTCACTCCCGCTCGTCGCCGGCGGGATTTTCGGCGCGCTTTCGACCCTGGCGACGGTCGGTGACCCGGATCTCTTCTGGCATCTCGCGCAGGGTCGGCAGACGGTCACCGATGGTCTTGCTCGCGTAGACACATTCTCGTGGTCGGTCAACGGTTTGCCCGTGCTCACCGACCAGTGGCTCGGTCAGGTGATCTGGTACGAGGCCTATGCCGCGCTCGGATGGAACGGAATCATCGTGTTGCGCGCCCTCCTCGTCGCGGCGATCGTCGCGCTCATCGCGGCCGCGGCGCTGACCGCGCAGCGACGACCGATCGTCGCCATCGTCGCCGCGCTGCCGGCGATCGCACTTACGCGCTTCGCGTGGACCGAGCGCCCGCAGCTCATGGGGCTCGTCTGCTTTGCGGCGCTCATCCTTCTCCTGCGCGCTTCTGCCGAGCGACCGCGCATCCTCATGGCCGCGCCCCTCCTGATCCTCATCTGGGCAAACCTCCACGCTTCGTTCGCTCTCGGCTTGGCGGTTGCCGCGATCGCGTGCGGCGAGCTCTGGCTCCGGCGCCCGGACGTGCGGACCCTCGCGTTCGGCGCCGTCGCGCTCTCGATCGCGGCGACCCTCCTCACACCGTCCGGCATCTCGATCTGGACGTCGGCGAGCGGTCACTTCCTCTCGCCCCCTCGCGTCATCCAAGAGGAAGGCGTACCCGATGTGACGCAGCCGTACGGATTCGTCTTCGCATTCGTGGTCCTCGCCGTTCTCGTAACCGCGCAGCTCTCG
This sequence comes from Chloroflexota bacterium, assembly GCA_005889295.1. Taxonomy (GTDB): domain Bacteria; phylum Chloroflexota; class Limnocylindria; order P2-11E; family P2-11E; genus 3-1-20CM-2-70-9. The sequence continues at coordinate 14,686 of VBEY01000042.1, forward strand.
CGTCCGACCGAACTGCGCGAGGTTGCGCTCCTCGTCCCGGTGCTCTTCGTTTCGATGACCGCGGCGCGGCACACGCCGTTCTTCGCGGTCGCCTCCGCTCCGTATCTCGCGGCGCACGCGCCCCAGGCGATCGGCGTGATCGCCGCGCGTCTTCGGATCCCCGCGCGCTTACCGACCTTCGCGCCGCGAGTTCCGTCGCTTCGCGTCGACCTCGCGACGGCCGCAATCGCACTCGCGGCGGTCATCGCCGCGGGTTCCATCGCTCGCGGCGAGCCAAACCTGGGCCCGTATCCGGCTGGCGTGCTGTCGTCGCTGCCGCCCGGTCCGGGCGTGGTGAACGACTACGACTGGGGCGGTTTCCTCATTTGGTACGCGCCTGCAACTCCGGTCTTCATCGACGGTCGACTCTTCCCATACACCGGCGACGCACTCCGCGACTACGAGACTTTGGTCTCTCTTGGACCCTCATGGCGCGAAGTTCTGACGCGGCGCGGGGCACGAGCGCTTCTCGTCAAGCCCGCTTCGCCACTCGCGGTCCGCGCTCGCGATCTGCGGTGGCCCATCGTCGCCGAGAGCGCGTCATTCGTGCTCTTCATCGTCCCGAATTTGCGTTGAGCGCCGCTAGACTGACCGCCGATGAGCGAACAAGCACGTATTGCCCAGACGTCCGACGATCTTGACGAGCAGTTTGAGGCGATCGTCGATGTCCTTCGTCGCGACGTGCGCAGTCTGCGCAAGCAGCTCGAGACGTACGGGCGTACGTACCAGAAACACGCCGAGGATCGCTCGCGGCAAACGACGCACGGCGAGCTCGACGAGGTAACCCAGCGCGGCTACCGCCGTCTGAAGCAATTGCAGCTCGTGATGCAGCACATCGAGTCGAGCGCCGCCTATCTGCTCGGCTCGGGCATCGACCCGTCGTCGGACAGCGACGACGACTCGGTCGAGGTTGCCCAGCGCGTGCTCGGCAGTCTCGAAGCCGAGCGAGAGCGGCTCTACCGCGACGTTCACGACGGACCGGCCCAGGTGCTCGCGAACGCGATCTTCGAAGTGGAATACCTCGAGCGCATCGCTGAGCGTGCTCCGGCCGAGGTGCGTCAGACCCTTCGCACCGAGCTGGCGAATCTCAAGGGCCAGTTCCGTGGGTCGCTCGACTCGGTGCGCGCGATGATCTACGACCTTCGGCCGCCCGAGCTCACCGAGCTGGGCCTCGCGGAGGCCATGCGCAACTACGCCTCGGAGTGGGAGCTGCGCTGCGGCATCAAGGTCGCGAGCCAGCTCGATCTCAAGGACACGGGGCTCAATCCGATGGAGGAGCTCGCCATCTACCGAGTTATGCAGGAGGCTCTTCAGAACGTCCACAAGCACGCGCATGCGAGCGCGGTCGGCATGGCGTGGTCCCGCGCGAACGATACCTGGGTGCTTCACGTTACCGATGATGGAATGGGGTTCGATCTCGTAAAGGCCGCCCGCCACAAGAAATCGGTCGGACTTCTCTCGATGCGCGAGCGCGCCGAGCTCATCGGCGGCTCGCTGCAGATCCAGTCAACACCGGGCAAGGGCACGGCGGTCACGCTGCTCCTGCCCGTCGAAAAGAAGGTTGAGCCGCTCCGCGTTCGTCGCAACGAGCGAGCTCACAAGGAGCAGGAATGAGCGACAGGCCCGAACGCGCGATTCGGATCCTTCTCGCCGACGCGAGTCGCATCACCACCATGGGAATCCGGCAGGTCATCGAGAAGGAGCCGGACCTGGAGATCGTCGGCGTCGCTTCCGATGGCGAAGAGGCCGTCGCGAAGACGAACGAGCTGGAACCGGACGTGCTCGTCATCGAGGTGGACCTTCCGCGCCTATCCGGCATCAAAGCGACGCAGCGCGTGCGACGGGAGCTTCCAGCGGTCGGCGTCGTCATTCTGACCGCGCAAGATCAAGAGCAGATCCTCTTCGAGGCCATCCGAGCAGGCGCGGCGGCCTACCTTCACAAGGACTGCGAGCCCGCAGAGCTCATCGACGCGATCCGGAAGGTCCGGGCTGGTCAGTTCATCATCAACGAGAAAATCTTCAGCCGGCCGGCCGTGGCCTCCAAGGTCCTGGCGGAGTTCCGCGAGCTTTCCGTGTATGGTCCTGGATCGACGCACGTCTTCGCGCCGCTATCGCCCCGTGAGGTGCAGATCCTGGACAACATCGCTCAGGGCATGACCAACAAGGAGGTCGCCTACGCGCTGGCCATCTCCGAGCAGACGGTGAAGAATCACATGTCGAGCATCCTTCGCAAGCTGTCGGTAAACGACCGCACGCAGGCGGTCGTCTACGCGATCCGGCAAGGATGGATCAAGGGTCCGGAGATCGGCAATTGACGATGGCGCCCCCGAGTGTTCTCGCGGAGATCGCGACCGAGCAGCAGAAGGTCACGGCGGAGATCCGCGAGCTCGACCTCCTCATTGAATCGACGCAGACCGAGGTGAATCGCCTCAAGTCACGCGAAGACCAGATGAAGGCGAAGGTCGAGGAGGTTCGGAAGAACCCGGGCAACTTCCAGCGCGAGGAGATCTTTGGCGCGACGGACGACCATGCGGCCGCGATGGCCCGCCGTATGACCATGGAAGGTCAGCTGAACTCGCTCCAGTCAAAGCGCAAGCTCATCGACCGTAGCGCGCAGATTCTGGCGACGGCGCAGCGTCAGCTCACCGAGTACACGGCGCCGCCGCTCCCGCCGGACACGGCACCGCTGATCGACGAGAGCCGCCTCCTCCAGGCCGTCGTCGACACGCAGGAAGAGGAGCGCAAGCGGATCGCGCGGCAGGTCCACGACGGCCCGGCGCAGGCGATGGCGAACGTCGTCCTCCAATCGGAGATCAGCGAGCGCCTCTTCGACGTCGACGCTCAGAAGTCCCGGGGCGAGCTCGCGTCGCTGCGGCAGATGGTGAACAAGACACTGCAGGAGCTCCGAGGGTTCATCTTCGAGCTCCGCCCGATGATCCTCGATGACCTCGGGCTCGTTCCCACCCTCCGCCGTTATGTTCAGACGCTCATCGACAAGCACGGCGTGCGCATCGACTTCTCGAGCACCGGCCGCGACCGCCGTTTGCCGTCCGACGACGAGGTCGCGATCTTCCGGCTGATCCAGGACTCGCTCGTCGAGCGTATCGACAAGGCGCAGGCCAAGGAGATCGTCCTCGGCCTGCAGTGGAAGGAAGACACGCTGGACGTCCTGCTGCAGAGCGACGGGAAAGAGCTTCCCCCGGACGGCGAGCTTCAGTCCGGCATTCGGCGGAGCGAGCGTCTGGAGCTCCTCCACGGAGACTCGACCCATGAGGCGCGCGCCGACGGCAACGTCGTGCTCAAGGTGAAGATCCCAATTCGGAGCGCGCCGCAGCTCGTCACGTGAACGCGACGTCCGAGCTCACGACCGATCAAGTCGCCGAGTACCTCGAGGCCACGCTGGCCCTCATCGACACCGAGCTCGAAGCCCTCGGCGAGGACAGCAGCTGGCACTTCGACCCCAAGGAATGGTGCGCGAACGAGGTTGTCGGCCATCTGGTCGAGGCCGACAAGCGCGGCTTCGCCGGTCGGATCCGCGAAATACTTGCCGGGCAGGCGAAGACGAGCGCGTGGGACCAAGCCGAGGTCGCGAAGCAGCGGAACGACTGCGCTCGGCTCGGTCAGAGCCTGTGGATGGAGTTCATGGGCATCCGCCACGACGGCATCACGCTGGTGCGGTCACTCCAGGCCGGCGATCTCGGCAAGGGGATCGAGCACCCGAAGGCCGGACGTCTCACGGTGCGCGACCTCCTACATGAGTGGATCCATCACGATCGGAATCACACCCGCCAGCTCCTGCAGATCGGGCAGGAACGCGTGTGGCCACACATGGGCAACTCGCAAAAATTCAAGGGGGAGTAGCCGCGGGCGGGCGGATGGGCTAGCGGGGCCAGCGGGTGGCACGGGGGAGCGGGTTGTGCGCGAGCCGCTTACCGGCCGCGTCTCAGGAGATGCTGTTGATCGCACGGGCGGAGCGGACCGGTAGGCGAGCGCGCGACCCCGACCCCGGGACAGGACCCGCTGCGCCTCGCTACCGTCGGCCCGAGAACCACCACAGGGCGAGTAGCCATAACGGCGCGAGCGGGATCCCAGCCTGTTGGATTAGCGCGACGGCGATCCCTGAGCCGACCCATAGCACCGTCGACCTCGTGGTGATCGCGGCCCTCGCCACTGCCGGGTATGCCATCACCCCGTCATGCAGGAGCGCGTGCGGGGCGGCGAGGATCGACCAGGTCGAGGCATCGATCACACGCGTCGCGAACATCCGCGAGCGGACCAGGACCGCGACCGCAGCGAGCGCGTAGAGCACGACCGCGAGTGTCGCGTTCAACACGATGTCATCCCCTCCGACCACTCGGCGGACGAGCGCGGCGAGGCCGAGCTCGCCCGGGCGGAGCTCAGTCGCGATGCGCGTGAGCAGGTCGGGGTAGCGTGCCATCCCCGCGAAGCCGACGGTCGCGAGCGACACGAGCGCGACCGCGGCGCTCGTCGCGACGAGGCCGATGGCCCGACGGCGCTCGAAGAGCGCGACCAGCGCGAAGACGGGAAGGAGCTGCGGGCGGAACGCCGCGAGGCCGAGCAGCGCGCCAGACCAGAAAGGCGGAGCCCGGAGCGACCCCGCGACCGCGAGGAGCACGAACGGCGTCGTCTGTCCCTCCGCGAGCGCGATCAACGAGGGCGGCGCGAGGATCGCGAACGGAAGGAGACGAAGGCGCTGTCGCGCATCGGCAAGGCTCCCGAGCAGGTATGCCGCGGCCGCCAGGGCGACCGCGCCGAGCGCGGCCCAGATCGCGTACGCGGTCGCGAGCGGGAGCGCACCCAGTGGTGCCATGAGAAGGGCAAGCGCCGGCGGATTGGGATCGTTGAGCAGGATCGTCCGCTCAGGAAGGGTGGCGTGCTCCATCGCGAGAAGGGCGTCGGCGTCGGTGACCGAGGCCGCGGCGCCGGTCGCGACGAGGCGCGCAGCCGCGTAGAGAGCGACGAAGTCGTATCCCGCGGGCTCGCTGGACCAGGTCAAAAAGGCAATGAGCCATGCGGCCGCGGCCAGAACGGCCGCGGCGGCGACGCGTGTTAGGCGCCGCCGATGGTCGTGATCTCGATCCCGAGGTAGTAGTGCCGCAGGATCTCCTCCGCCGACTTGCCCCCGAGTGCCATTCCTTGGGCGCCCCACTGCGACATTCCAACACCATGCCCGTACCCCTTGCCGGTGAAGACGAAGCGCGCGGGGAGCCGGTACTGCCATCCGAGGACGCGAAGGGTTCGCGCCGCGCGGTCGGGATCGCGGACGTTCACGGTGAACGTGCGATCCACGGTCGCGCCGAGAAAGTCCAGCTGCCTGACGCGTTCGGCGTTCGAGCTCTCGACGAACTCGGTCTCCTCGGGATGCGTCGTCACGGTGAAGAGCGTGCTGCGAAGGCCGAAGAAGTAACGCGCCCCATCCTTACCGATATCGCGGGTGCCGGTCGATCCGACGACCTTCGCGGAGAGCACGCGGCCCGTGCCGGTCAACCGCGTCAGGTCGATCCGCTCCGGATCGCCGACATCGATGCCCCGCGCGCCCATGTAGCTGCGGAGCTGCGGCGCCGTGAACTCCGTCTTCCACTCCCAACTGTTGTGGCCCCACGACGATGCCTGCGCGATGTCGTCGGCGGGGGACGGGACCGAGCGGAGGTACGGCAGCGCGTTCACGTAGACGTTCTCGCTGTTCTCGGTCATACCACCGGCGTTGGCGGAGTAGAGCGCCTCGATCGCCGAGCCGCGGTACGTGGCGATCAGGCCGGCGGTCCGCTGGACGGCCTTCACCGTCGAGGTCGCCTCGCCTGCGAGGCCGTCGTACTCCTGGTCGCGCGTGTCGCCCTCGATGTCGTAATTGCGATGTCGGCGCAGGTGCGTCGAGAGATATGTGCGCGCGGCGATGGCCTGCGCCGCGAGCGCTTCGGGCATCCAGGTCGTCGGCTCCTCCGAGCCGACCACCGACGCCAGGTACGACGCGGTGTCGACCTGGTTGACCACGATCATGTCGCCCTCATCGTCTCGTGTGAGATCAAGGGTGCCTCGATAGGCGCGCCCGTTGAGCGTGAGGAGGCCGCCGCTCGGCACGTAGTGCAGCGGGGTGATCTCTCCCGCCGAGAAGAGCGGCGCGGCGAGGGGATCCGAGCCATCGCCCTCGACCGCGAACTCGAACGGCACGGTCACGATCGCGATGTCCTCGACGTGCGCACGGAGGCGTGCCTCTCGGAATTGCTGCGCGCGGCTGTGGCGGTCCTCGGGGTCGCGGACGTTCGCCACGGCCTGGCTTGGATCGGCAAGTCGTCGCACTCCGCGCCGGGCGACGGTATACGCGTAGCCCTGATAGAGCTTCGAGCCGTCCTCTTTGGTGACGGTCAGCGAACCGGTCGAGCCGATCTTCGCGTAGCTCGTGCCAAGGAGAGAGATGTTCACGCGAATCGTCTCGGGGAGCGGGGCGAGCGGCATGTTCGCGGCGGCATGCGCCGGCAGTGCGGCGAAGACGAGGACGGCGACGAGGCCGCGCGCGAGCCAGATCATCACGATCTCCTCGCGTACACCTCCGGCTTGAGAACACCGACGAACGGGAGGTTGCGGTACCGCTCGGCGTAATCAAGCCCGTACCCGACGACGAACTTGTCGGGGATCTCGAAGCCGCGATAGTCGATCTCGATCGGGATCACGCGGCGCGCGGGTTTGTCGAGGAGCACGCAGAGGCGCACCGATTCGGGCCGCTGGGCGCGAAGATGGTCGAAGACATAAGACAGGGTGTGGCCGGTGTCGAGGATGTCCTCGACGACGAGTACGTGTCGGCCCTCGATCGGGTGCGCGAGGTCCTTCAGGATCCGAACCGCGCCAGTCGACTCGGTGCCCGCTCCGTACGACGACACCTCGAGGAAGTCGAGCGCGAGGGGGATCTGCGTCGCGCGCATGAGATCGGCGAGAAAGGGGAGCGCTCCCTTGAGGATGGAGACGAGCACCAGGTCCTTGCCCTGGTAGTCCGCAGCAATGCGGACACCGAGCTCGTGCACCTTCGCGGCGATCTCTTCGGCGGTAACCAGGACCTCCGCCACGTCGTCGGCCTGCTGGGCGCGTGCCAGGACGGTCATCAGCGCTCAATTGTCGCAGGTGGCGCGCCAGTACCTTCGGCGAGCCCAGAGTCGAGCGGTCCGCGCTACGTGCGCCGCCTCAAGAGGAAGGCGATGGCTCCGAGGGCGACGATCGCGAGAGCGACCGCACCGATGAGGAGCGGAGCCGGCCCGCCCGGCGCTGGCGGCGGCGTGACTTGCACGGCCACCGCGCTCGGCGAGGCCGACGGGGCGTCCGACGGCGTCGTTGCCTGCGAGGCGGTCGCGGTCGGTGCCGGGGTCGTCGGCGCGGCGGTCGGTTCATCTGTCGGCGCCACGGTCGGTGGCGCCGTCGACGCAATGGTGGGTGGTGCGGTCCGCACCGGGGTCGGCGGGGCTGTCGGGGGCGGAGTGGGTTGCGGCGTGCTCACGGCCTGGACGACGACGGCGCCGTGCATGAACGAGTGGATGCTGCAGTGGTAAGCGAATGTCCCGGCGCTGCCGAAGGTGAAGGAGCGCGAACCTGCAGCGGTGATCACCCCGGTGTCCCACGCGCCGGTGTCCGAGGTTGACGTGTGGCTGAAGGCATCGCGGTTCGTCCACGTCACGGTATCGCCGACCCGCACGGTGACCGACGCCGGGGCGAACGCCGAGTTCTGGATCGTCACGGCGCTGGTCGCCGCGATCGCGACAAGTGGCAGCGCGAGCAAACCGCACGAAACCACAAGGGCCGCGGCCCACCCGACCGCGGCGCTCCTCACGGCCATACTTTACGGCCGGTGCCGCCCCGCGAGTCCGTTGACGCGCCGTTCGCGGCGCTCGCTCGCGACGCTCTGCGCATCGGTGTCCGTCTGGACGCCGCGACGCTCGCGTTGTGCGCGCGGTTTTCAGATCTGGTCATAGAACGCAATACGACGATGAACCTTACGGCGATCACAACGCCGGCCGGTATCGCGACCAAGCACTTCCTTGACTCGTTCACCGCGGTAGCGGTGCGCAAATGGACCGGCCGTGAGCGGATCGTCGACGTCGGGAGCGGCGCGGGATTCCCGGGCCTCGCGCTCCATCTCGCACTCCCCGGAACGCACGTGACCCTCGTGGAGTCGACGGGCAAGAAGGCCCGCTTCCTCGAAGAGGTCACGAGCGCGCTCGCGATCGACGGCGTCGAGGTCCGGAACGAGCGCGCCGAGACACTCGCGCGCGCTAGACGCGAACGCTACGACGTTGGGACGGCGCGGGCCGTCGGAACGCTGGGGGCGATCGTCGAATACCTGATGCCCTTCTTGAAGGTCGGCGGCGACGCGATCGCCTGGAAGGGACGGCTCGACGCGGAGCTTGCTGGCGCGAGGAAGGCGTGCGCGACGATCGGCGGAGAGATCGTCAAGATCACGCCGACGTCGGAGCTCGGGCTCGGTGATGTCCTGCCGGGCAGATCCCTCGTCGTGATCCGGAAGGTGCGCGCCACGCCGTCCCGGTACCCGCGTTCGGCGGCTCTGGCCAAGCGGCGCCCATGGTGATCGTGCCGTCTATCGACGTCCGGGGACCGCGCCTGTCCGATGGTCCGCGCAAGAACCTCTTCGACCGGGTCCGCGACCTCGTCGCCGATGGCGCGGAGGAGCTCCACCTGGTCGACCTCGACGCTGCCGAGACCGGGGTCTTCACGAACACGGAGCTGCTCGCCGAAATCGCACGCGTTGCGGGTGTGCCATGTCGTCTCGCGGGCGGGGTCTCGCGCGTCGACGAGGCGCGCCGCGCGATCGATCGCGGGTTTGCGGGCGTGCTCTTCTCGAGCGCCGTGTTCGGTGATGACGATCTTCTCCGAGAGATCGCGACACTCGGCGACGGCGCCATAGTCGAGATCGAGGCACGCGCCGGGTTCCTCGAACCGCGGGGCGGCGCTCCCGACCTCGTCGCCGTCGCGACCGGCCGCGGCGCGCTCGCGTCGGCGCGGGCCGCCCAGATCGCGGGCGTGCGGGCGCTCTACCTCATCGATCTCACGTCCGAGGGTCATCTTGCGGGGCCGCCGCTCGCCCTCGTCGATTCGGTGCGGGGCGTCGTCGGGCGGCGCCTGGCGTTGCATGCCGGGGGCGGCGTTCGCGATCTCGACGACATTCGGGCGCTCGCATCGCGGGGCGTCGCATCGGTCGTGATCGGTCGCGCGCTCGCGGAGAGGCGCTTCACGCTCCGCGCCGCGCGTGAGGCTGCCGCATGAAGATCGGTATCCTCAGCGACGTCCACGCGAACCTCGCCGCGCTCGAGACCGTGCTCGCCGCGATTGGAACGGTGGATGCGCTCTGGGTTTGCGGAGATACGGTCGGCTATGGACCCGAGCCGTCCGACGTTCTCGCGCTCCTCGTCGAGCGAAAGGCCACGATCGTGGCGGGGAACCACGACCGTGCGGTCGCGACCGGTGAAGACCTTGACCTGTTCAATCCGCCCGCGGCCATCGCGGCGAAGACCCATCAACGTTGGCTCTCCGTCGCCGAACGCGACATGCTGGCGGCGCTCCCGCGCACGCTCGAGACGAGCGACGTGACGCTGTGCCACGGGAGCCTCCGCGACCCCCTGTGGGAGTACGTGACCAACCCGAAGAGCGCCGCCGCTTCGCTCGCCCTCGCCAAGACAGCGCACTGCTGTGCGGGACACACCCATGTGCCGTCGCTCTTTCGCGCCGGCGCGCAGGCGCAGCCGGGCCGCGTGAAGTACGAGACCCCCTATCCGCTCGCCCCGCGCGCCTTCCTGAACCCCGGGAGCGTGGGCCAGCCACGCGACGGCGATCCCCGTGCCGCGTACGCGATCCTGGACCTTGCGGCGGGCACCGTGACCTTCCATCGTTCGACCTACGAAGTCGCCGAAACGCAGCGCCGAATCCAGGACCGCGGTCTTCCGCAGATCCTCGCGGACCGTCTTGGCTTCGGTCTGTGAGCTTCTGCTTCTGGCCGCGGTCGCGTGCGGCGGAGCGGGCGCCGTGAGCGATGCTCAGGGCATTCCCTTCACCGATCACGGATCGACCCAGCAGTCGGAGTACGAGGGCGGCGCCCGCATCGTCGTGGCGACTGATCCGCACGGCACCGGCCTCGGTCAGCTCGCCTCGAGGGATGCCACGCGTCTCTACATCGCGGTCTTCGCCGGGGCGCAGCGCACCGGCGGATACGACATCCGGGTGGTGCGGATAGACCGCTCCGGTGACACGGTGAAGGTCAGCGCGATGTTCTCCGCGCCCGCGCCGGGTGCGCTCACCATCCAGGTGCTCACGTCTCCGGCGCGTCTTGTGTCGATCGAGCGAAAAGCGGCCGCGGGCGCGCGCGATGTGGTTCTCGTCGATGAATCCGCGGCAGAGCGGGCTCGCGGCACCGTGCCACAATCGCAACCCTGACGTGAGCGAGGACGAAGACAAGGACGAGAATCCCGAGACCCCTTCTCTCGAAGAGCGCACCACCAAGTCCGGGCGACTCCCGGGAAACCGCTACGTCAAGCTGCACCGGTCCGAAGGGTTTCGCCGGCGCGGCGACCGCTACATCGCGGACGAGGACCTGCTCGAGCCCGAGAGCGCCGCCGGCCGCGCGTACGAGGCCGTGCGCCGCTTCCTTTTCGGGAAGCGGCTCACCATGGAGGCGGAGGAAACCGAGCGGCTTTCGGTCCTCACCGGCCTCGCGATCCTCGGCTCGGACAACATCTCCTCCTCCGCATACGCGACCGAAGAGGCGATGCGGGTCCTGGCGCTTGCCGGGATCGGCGCGTTCGTCTTCCTGACGCCGATCTCAATCGCGATCGTCGGTGTCCTCGCGATCGTGATCCTTTCGCAGTCGCAGGTGATCCAGGCGTACCCCAATGGCGGCGGCAGCTACATCGTCACGAGCGACAACCTCGGCACCCTCCCCGGCCTCGTCGCCGCCTCAGCGCTGCTCATCGACTACGTCTTGACCGTCGCCACGTCCACCGCCGCGGGCGTCTATGCCATCAGCAGCTTCGTGCCGGCGCTGCAATCGGACGCCGTCGCGATCGGGATCGCGTTCATCGCGATTCTCATGGTCGGCAACCTGCGTGGAGTTCGCGAGGCCGGGCTCATCTTCGCTGGGCCCACCTACCTCTACGTCCTCTCGCTGGCCGGGCTGATCCTGTTTGGCGTCTTCAAGGTCGTGACCGGTGATATCCCGCCTGCCGCGTTGCCGCCGAATCCGTTCCCTCCCGACGGAGAGCTCTCCCTCGCCGGTCTCGCGGGCGCTTTGCTGATCCTCCGCGCCTTCGCTTCGGGTTCCGTCGGTCTCACCGGCAGCGAAGCGATCGCGAACGGTGTCCCGAGCATGGAGAAAGACGAGCGCCGCAAAGCGACGATCACCCTAGTCCTGATGGGGGCGACGTTCGCCGCGCTCTTCCTCGGACTCACGTTTCTCGCCCAGACCATCGGCACGATCCCGGACCGCCTCGAAGCCGAGTCGCTCAACAGCCTCGTGACGCGGTCGCTCGTGGGAATGTCACCCTTCTACTACCTCGTCCAGGGATCGACCGCCGTCATCCTGGCCCTCGCCGCGAACACCGGGTTCACCGGATTTCCGCGCCTGGCGTCGGTCCTCGCCAACGACCGCTTCATGCCACGCCAATTCGCCTACCGCGGCGAACGGCTCGCGTTCTCATTCGGCATCGTCGCCCTCGCGGCCGCCTCAGCGCTGGTGCTCGCCGTAAACCAAGGCAGCGTGACGAAGCTCATCCCCTTCTACACGATCGGCGTTTTTCTCGCGATCACGCTCGCCCAGACCGGCCTCGTGCGGCGCTGGCGCCGCCTGCGCTCGCCGGGTTGGCAATGGCGAGCGGCCCTGAACGGTCTCGGCGCCGTCGTGACGGGGATCGTCCTTGTCGTCGTGCTCATCGCCAAAGCTCCGGAGGGCGCGTGGCTGATCGTGCTCATCATCCCGGTCCTCGTCACTCTGCTCCTCGCGATCCACCGGCACTACATGGAGGTCCAGGACGCGCTCGTGATCGAACGCCTTGACGAGCCAGCTCCACCGATGCGCGCCCCCGTCGTGATCGTTCCCGTCGGGCGTCTCGACCGCTCCAGCGCCCAGGCGATCGCCTTCGCTCGCTCCATCTCGCCGGCGGTGAGGGCGGTCCACGTCGCGACAAGCGAGGACAGCGCCAGGGAGTTCCGCAAGCGGTGGGATGCGTGGGCGGGCCACGTTCCCCTCGAGATCATCGAATCACCATACCGTTCGCTCGTGCCGCCGGTGCTCAAATACATCGACCGAATCGCCGAACGTGATTCGGAGAGACCGATCACGGTCGTGCTCGCCTCGTTCGTGCCACACAGCTGGTGGGAGTGGCTTCTCCACAGCCAGACGGCACTCCGTCTCAAGGCGAGCCTTCTCTTCCGGCCGAACACCATAGTGATTGACGTGCCGTACCACATCGACGATGGCCATGAGGACCACCGGCATTGAGCGACCAGGAGCAGGAACGACCCGAGACGCCCTCGCTCGAGAAGCGCGTCACCCAGCCCGGACGCCACGTCGGCGACCGCTACGTCCGGATCATGCGGCCGACCGGCAGCGGCATACGAGGACATGGCGGCCGCTACGTCGCCACCGAGCAGACCATGGAGCGGAGCGGCCGGGTCGGCCGCGGCTTCGACACGGCCCTCCGTTTTCTTATCGGCAAGCGCCTCCACAGCGATGCCGAGGCCGAGGAGCGCGTGGGGGTCGCCACGGGGCTTCCGATCCTGGCTTCGGACAACGTGTCCTCGTCCGCTTATGCGACCGAGGAGGCGATGCGCATTCTCGCGATTGCTGGCGGGGCGGCGCTCGCGCTCACGCTGCCGATCGCACTCGCTGTCGTGTTCGTCCTCGCGATCGTCGTCCTCTCCGAGTCGCGGGTGATCCGCGCGTACCCGAACGGCGGCGGGAGCTACCTCGTCGCGCGCGAGAACCACGGTGTCATCGCCGGGCTGGTGGCCGCGTCGGCCCTGCTCATCGACTACGTGCTCACGGTCGCCGTATCGACGGCGGCAGGCGTCGCCGCGATCTCGAGCTTCGTCCCCGAGCTCCATGAACACCGCGTGGTCGTCGGGATCGTGCTCATCGCGGTTCTCGCGATCGGAAACCTCCGCGGCGTACGCGAAGCCGGACTTCTTTTCGCCGGGCCGACGTACGCGTACATGCTCGCGATGTACGGGCTCCTCGCGTTCGGCCTGTTCCGCATCGTCACCGGCGACGTCCCGGCGGCGGTGACGCCACCCGACCCCTTCCCGGCGGAGGGGACCGCGGCGCTCTCGATCCTGCTCGTCCTGCGCGCATTCGCGTCGGGATCGGTGGGCCTGACCGGGAGCGAGGCCGTCGCGAATGGAGTGCCGAGCTTTCGGAGGCCCGAGACAAGGAACGCGGTGATCACGCTCGTCCTGATGGGCACGATCTTCGCGACCATTTTCCTCGGCGTCACCTATCTGGCCACGCGGATCGGCATACAGCCTGACCAGAGCGAGATCGAAACGGTGAATAGCATGATCACGCGAGCAGTGGTCGGCGCCGGCACCCCGTTCTACTACTTCGTGCAGGTCACGACCGCCGTCATCCTCCTCCTCGCGGCGAATACCGGGTTCACCGGATTCCCGCGGCTCGCCTCGGTGCTCGCGAACGATCGGTTCATGCCCCGGCATTTCGCCGATGTCGGCTCGCGACTCGCGTTCAACACCGGGATCGTCGTGCTTTCGCTGCTTGCCGTCGTGATCCTCGCGGCGTTCGGCGGAAGCGTGAACGCACTGGTGCCGCTGTACACGATCGGGGTGTTCCTGGCGTTCACCCTCTCCCAGTCGGGGCTCGT
>VBEY01000043.1 GCA_005889295.1 Chloroflexota bacterium
TTCTTCCGACTCTATCTTTTGGAGAGCCTCGCCGCGGGCCCGGCACGCCCGGCCGCGCTTCTGGCTGCGATCGCAGCCGAGCGGCTGCCCTTTGCGGCGGGCGCGTTCGGCCGCGCGCTTCAGTCACTCGTTGAAGGCGGCTACCTCGCGCCGGCGGCGGCGGCCGTGTGTCTCACATCGCTCGGCGCGGCGGAGCGGATGGCTGAGCGCGAGCGCTGGACCGACATGCTGCCGACCCTCGTTCGCCTCTTGGGACATTCCGAACCGCGTCCGGTCCCTGTCGTTGCCGAGGTGGCCCCGCCGCGTGCCCGTCCGGTCGCGGAGGCGTATCTCGATCGGGTGCTGGTCGCGTCGGTGCGGGAGCGGATCGCCGCGACGCGCGACGGTGGACCCTCATTCGCGGTCGTGCTCGCACAGCTCGATGTCGATGGAGTCGGCGAGGCCACACGGCGAGCCATGGTGCACCGAGCGATCCGCGCCACCCTCGGAGCGACCGCGACCTTGTTCGGAGGCGACGTCAGCGCCTACCGCTACGGCGACTCCGGCGTCGCCGCAATCGCTCCGGTCGGACGCGATCCGGCCCGCGGGGAGCGTCTGTGCACCCTCGTGCGCGCGCGACTGGACGAGCTCATGCGCACGATGACCTCGACCGTCCGCGCGTTCGGCAGCGCTCGCTGGAACGTACGCGCGGGCGCGTCGACGTGGAGCGAAGACCTCGCGACGACCACGGTGTTGCTCCGGCGGGCCGAAGAGGCGCTCGCCACCGACGGTGACCGCCAGGATGCCGCCTGACGGCGCTCGCGGTACGATACCTAGACATTTATGCCAAATCAGACCTCGCAACCTAGCAAAAGCGTAGTCCGTGTTGGTGACGCAGCCGAGCTCCTAGGGATATCTGTCGACACCCTTCGCCGCTGGACGGCCGCTGGACGCCTCGGCGTCCGCCGATCCGCCGGCGGCCAACGCCTCGTCGCCCTCGCCGACATCCGCCGCCTGCAGGGCCAACGCCGCCGGCAACGTGAGCGGCCGGTCGTCGCGCAGTCCGCCCGAAACCGATTCCCGGGCATCGTGATGCGGGTCGAAAAAGACCGTGTCGCGGCGGTCGTCGAGGTCCAGGCTGGTCCGCATCGCCTCGTGAGCCTGATGACGGCGGAGGCGGCGACCGAGCTCGCGCTGCGGCCGGGCACCGCCGTGGTCTGCGTGGTCAAGGCGACCAACGTCGTGGTCGAGATCAGCCAACGCAGCCGGAGGTCGACCTAGACGGTGCGGGCACCCTTCGTGATCGTCACCGCCGTCGCGTTGCTCGTTGCCGCGTGCGCGGAACCAAACCCGACTGGCACGCCGCAGATCAAGGACATCAACGTGTTCGCCGCGGCGTCGCTTACTGATGCATTCACCAGGGTCTACGACGAGTACGCGAAGTCGAACGCTCGTGTCCGTTTCATCTTCAACTTCGGCTCATCGTCCACGCTCGCGACGCAGATCACGAACGGCGCGCCCGCTGACCTCTTCGCCTCCGCCGACCAGGCGAACATGCAGAAGATCGTCGACGCGATGCTGACCGACGGGACGCCCACCGCGTTCGCGACAAACCGGCTCGAGATCGCAGTGCTGCCGGGCAATCCGAAGAAGATCAGCAGTCTTGCGGATCTCGCGAGATCGGATGTCATCCTGGTCCTCGCGGCGCCGACCGTGCCGGCGGGCAAGTACGCGCTCGAGGCCCTCAGCAAAACCGGCGTCAGCGCCAAGCCGCAGAGTCAAGAGGTCGACGTCCGCGCCGTGCTCAACAAGGTGAGCCTCGGCGAGGCTGACGCTGGCATCGTCTACGTGACCGACGTGAAGTCCGCCGGCGGCCGCGTCACCGGCGTCGCCATACCCGAGGAGCAACAGGTCCTCGCGCGCTACCCAATCGCCGTCGTCAAGAGCTCCAAGAACGCGGAGCTCGCGCACGGTTTCATGGACTACGTGCTGTCACCGGCGGGCCAAAACGTACTTGCGGAGTTCGGGTTCTCGAAGCCATGAGGTCTGAGCGTCCGCCCGCTCTCTTCGTCGCGCTTGCGGCCGTCGGCGTCGCCTTTTTCGTCCTGCCGCTCGTCGGGCTTGTGTCCCGAGCGTCGTGGCAGACCGCGCTCGGCGATCTGACCTCACCTGAAGCGCTCACCGCGCTCCGGCTCTCGTTGGTCGTCTCGCTCGCGGCGACCGCCCTCGCGCTGCTCCTCGGCGTGCCTCTCGCGTGGATCTACGCTCGCGTTCCATTCCGCGGGCGCGACGTGATCCGCGCGCTCACCACGCTGCCAATGATCCTGCCGCCGGTCGTGGGCGGAGTCGCCCTCCTTTTCGCTTTCGGCAGGCGCGGACTGGTCGGTCAGGCGCTCGACGCGATGTTCGGGATCCGCATCCCATTCACGACTGCTGGCGCCATCCTCGCCGCGACCTTCGTCGCGATGCCGTTCCTCGTCCTCACGGTGGAGTCCGGTCTCCGATCGATGGATCGCCGCTACGAGGACGCGGCGCGGACACTCGGCGCCGGGCGATGGCTCGTGTTCCGGCGCGTGACGCTTCCGCTCATCGCACCGTCGGTGTTCGCTGGCGCCGTGCTCTGCTGGGCACGTGCGCTCGGAGAGTTCGGCGCCACGATCACGTTCGCCGGCAATCTGCCGGGGACGACGCAGACGCTGCCTCTCGCCGTGTACATCGCCCTGGAGACGCGGCCCGAGGTCGCGATCATGCTGAGCCTCGTCCTCCTTGGCGTGTCCCTGTTCATCCTGATCGCGATGCGCGATCGCTACCTGCGAGGGGTCTGATGCTGGCGGCGCGGGTCGCCCTTCGCCTCGGCACTCTCGATCTCGACGTCACCATCGACGCCGCGCCTGGCGAGATCGTGGCCGTGCTCGGGCCGAACGGCGCGGGGAAGTCCACGTTCCTCCGGGCGGTCGCCGGTCTCGTCCCGCTGGACAGAGGACGCGTCGAGGTCGACGCGGTCGTGCTCGAGGACGTGGCGCTGCGAATCCACCTCCCGCCGGAGCGCCGCCCGATCGGCGTCGTGTTCCAGGATTACCTCCTCTTCCCGCATCTCTCCGCGCTCGAGAACGTCGCCTTCGGTCTTCGAGCGCGTGGTGTCGCGGCGCGGGACGCACGCGTCCGCGCCGGCTCCTGGCTCGATCGGCTGGGCCTGAGCGAGCATGCGAACGCAAGGCCCGGCGCGCTCTCGGGCGGCCAGGCGCAAAAGGTGGCTCTCGCGCGCGCACTCGCGATCGATCCGCGCGTCCTCCTCCTCGACGAGCCGCTGGCAGCGCTCGACGCCTCGGCGCGTGGCTCGGTGCGACGCGACCTCAAGCGACATCTCGCGTCGTTCGCCGGCGTTCGCATCGTCATCACGCACGATCCGCTCGAAGCGCTTGCACTCGCCGATCGCCTGGTGATCCTCGAGGGCGGCCGCGTAATTCAGACGGGGTCGCCCGCCGCCGTCACCCAGCGGCCGAGGTCGCGCTACATCGCGGACCTCGTCGGCGTGAACCTCCTCCGCGGCACGTCGGCGGCTGGGCAGGTTGCGGTCGCGGGCGGCGCATCGCTTCAGTCGGCCGACGCTGTCGACGGCGAGGTCTTCGCGGTGATCCATCCGCGTGCCGTCGCGTTGCATCGCGCCCGACCCGAAGGCTCGCCGCGCAACGTATGGCGAGGCCGTACATCGGCGCTCGACTATCAGGGCGATCGCGTGCGCGTCGGCGTCGAAGGCGAGATGCCGATCATCGCGGAGGTCACCCCGGCCGCGGTCAGGGAGCTCGATCTCGCCGAGGGTGGCGAGATCTGGGTGAGCGTGAAGGCGACCGAGATCACCGTCTACCCGGCCTAAACTCGCGCCATGCCGAAAAGCGCGACCGCGGCGAAGCCCGCGCAGCGCCTCATGAGCGCAGACGATGCGCTCGCCCGGGTCCTGGGTGGCGTGCCGACCCTCCCCGCGGTGGAGACACCCTTACTCGACGCGCTCGGTCTCGTGCTTGCGGAGGACATCGCCGCGGACCGTGACGTGCCGCCGTTCCGCAACTCCGCGATGGATGGGTACGCGGTACGTGGTGATGACGTGGCGTCGGCTCCGGTCGAGCTGCGGGTGGTCGGTGAGGTCGCGGCGGGGGGATTCCCCGACCGAACCGTCGGGCCCGGCGAGGCGATGCGGATCATGACCGGCGCGCCGATGCCCGAGGGCGCCGACACCGTCGTCCGCGTCGAAGATACCGACAACGCGAGCGACCTCGTGACCATCACCGCGGCGACGCCGAAGGGCATGGCGACAAGGCAAGCCGGCGAAGATCTGCGCAAGGGAGAGACCATCCTCACGAACGGAACGGTGCTTCGTCCCGCCGAGATCGGCCTCCTCGCGTCGGTCGGGCGCGCACGGGTGCGCGTGCGCAAGCGTCCGCGCGTGGCCGTGTTCTCGACAGGGGACGAGATCGTCGACCTCGACGCGCCGCTCGGGCGCGGGCAGATCCGCGACTCCAACCGCTACACGCTCGCGTCGGCCGTCCGCGCGGCCGGTGCGGAGCCGTGGGTCCGAGGCATCGTGCGCGACTCGCCCGAGGCCCTGCGCGCAGCCCTCCGCGAGGGCATCGCGGCGGATGCGATCGTGACGAGCGGCGGCGTGTCGGTCGGCGACCACGACCACCTGAAGCCGGTGCTCTCGGAGCTCGGGACGATCGACTTCTGGGCGATCGCCATCCGTCCGGGGCGCCCCCTCGCCTTCGGCGAGCTGAAGGATGGCGACCGCCGCGTGCCGATCTTCGGCTTGCCCGGCAACACCGTGTCGGCGCTCCTGACGTTCGAGATATTCGTCCGGCCGGCGCTGCTTCGAATGCAGGGCCGCGCACACGTGGCTCGCCCGCGTGCGAAGGCGCGCCTCCTCGAGCCGGCCGACAAGGTCGCGTCGCTCCGCGTCTTCGCGCGGGGCGTGCACGACCCGGACGCCGGCACGGTCCGTCTCACCGGACCGCAGGGTTCGGGCATCCTCCGATCGATGTCGCTCGCCAACTGCCTCATCGACCTACCGGTTGGGCCGTCGCGCTTCGAAGCGGGCGAGACCGTCGACGTGATCCTGACCGAGCAGCCGGAGGCACCATGAGTCCGGCGCGCAAGAGGCTCACGCACATCGATCGCAAAGGGGCGGCGCGGATGGTCGACGTCGGCGCGAAGGCGGTGACCGAGCGACGCGCGGTCGCGCGCGGTTTGCTGCGCGTGTCGCCCTCGACAATCGAGCTCGTGCGTGACGGCGCGACCCCGAAAGGCGACGTCCTCGCCGCGGCGCGCCTCGCAGGCATCATGGCGGCAAAGCGCACGAGCGACCTCATACCCCTCACTCATCCCCTGCCCCTCACACATGCCTCGGTCGATCTCGTCCTCGGGTCCGACGGGATCGCGATCGAAGCGACGGTGGCGACGACCGCGCAGACCGGCGTCGAGATGGAAGCGCTCACCGCGGTGTCGGTCGCCGGCCTCACGCTGTACGACATGCTCAAGTCCGTCGAGCGCGGCGCGACCCTCACGGACGTCCGCCTCGTCGAAAAGACCGGTGGGAAGTCGGGGACGTACCGCTCTTCGTGACTCTGAGGGCTGGGATCATCACGGTGAGCACGAAGGGCGCCGCCGGCGAGCGTGTCGATGAGAGCGGCCCGGTGATGCGCGAGGGTCTCGTTGCCGCGGGAATGGAAGTGGTCCACGAAGCGCTCGTGCCGGACGACGTCGAGCGCGTGGCCACGGCGATACTTGGCGCGGTCCGCGCCGGTGCCAACGTCGTCCTCACGACCGGAGGCACCGGACTCTCGCCCAATGACGTGACGCCCGAGGCCACTCGGCGGGTGATCGATCGCGAGGTGCCGGGAATCGCGGAGGCGCTCCGCGCGAAATCGCTCGAGAAGAACGCGCACGGAATGCTCTCGCGCGGTGTGGCCGGCAGCGTCGGATCGGTCTTGGTCGTGAATCTCCCTGGCTCGCCCCGCGCCGTCCGCGAATCGCTCGAGGTCCTTCTTCCGGTGCTCCCCCACGCCGCCGAGCTCCTTGCGGGCCAGAGCGGCGAACAGGGTCACGGGTCAGGCCGGCGATGAAGCTCGCGGTCGCGCCCGAGGTCGCGAAGGCCCTCGCCGCAAACGCCGCGGTCGTCGCGCTGGAATCGACGGTCATCGCGCACGGCCTGCCGCGCCCGCGCAACCTGGACACCGCGAAGGCGCTCGAGACAGAGATTCGCGCGCTCGGCGTGGTGCCGGCGACGATCGCGCTTCACGACGGCGTCGCCGTTGTGGGCGCCGGAGACGTGCTCCTCGGGCGTCTGGCCAATGAGACCGGCGTCGCGAAGGTGTCGCTACGCGACATGGCCCCGGTCCTCGCCGCGCGTTCTCTCGGCGCCACGACGGTCGCCGCAACGGTGGAGATCGCCGCGGAAGCCGGCATTCAGGTGGTGGCGACCGGAGGGATCGGCGGCGTGCACCGCGGCGCGGAACGAAGCTTCGACGAATCGGCCGACCTCGAAGCCATCGCGCGGCATCCGGTCGTGGTCGTGAGCGCCGGAGCGAAGTTTGTGCTGGATCTCGCGCTCACGCTCGAGCGGCTCGAAACGCTGGGCGTGCCCGTCCTCGGCTACGGCACCGACGAGTTCCCCGCGTTTTACGTGCGGTCGAGCGGGCTTCGTCTGGCGTACCGCGTGAACGACGCGCTCGGTGCGGCGCGCATCGCCAGGGAGCAGCTCGCGCGAGGTGCGGGCATGCTCCTCTGTGTCCCCGTGCCCGTCGAATCCGCACTCGAACGCGACGAGGTCGAGGGCCAAGTGCGTAAAGCCATCGCCGCCGCGCAGCGCGACGGGATCCGCGGCGCGGACCTCACCCCGTACCTCCTGCGGGCGCTCGGTGATGCCACCCACTACCGCGCGCTCGACGCGAACATCGCGCTCCTGCGCTCCAACGCTCAAGTGGCGGCGCAGCTCGCACGCACTCTCTGCGCCTAGGCCGCCGCGCCGCTAGATTCGTCGCGGCCATGCGCACGCTCACCGTCCCGCCCTCGCAGGACGAGGTCGCACAGGCAGCCGACGAGATCTCGGGCGGCGCGCTCGCCCGGGTCCGCGTCGAGCCGTGGCCGCGCGGACGATCGCACCACGCGTATCTCCTCACCACACCGGGCGGGGAGCAGTTCCTCTTCAAGGTCCATCGCCGTCCGCACCCCGGTCGGATGCGCCGGTTCCTGCATCTCGCGGAGCTCCTGCGGGAGAAGCGCGTTCCGCATCCCGCGGTGCGCTGGTACGACGTCGACAAGCACACGCTCGACGTCCCGTATTACATCCAGGACTTCATCTCCGGGGAGGATGCAGCACGCTCTCTCGACGCCCTCTCGTTCACCGACCAGCATCGCGTCGGCGAGGAGCTGGGATCGGGCCTGCGAGTCATGCACCGCGTCGAGTACGTCGACACGCCGATGCCGTGGTCGACGGAGCTCGACGATCGGCTCCGCACGCGCGCGGCGGAGTGCCGCTTTCTGGACGCGCTCGATCAGGAGTCGCACGCGACCGTGATCAGCTATTACGAAGCGCGACGTGACGCGCTCGAAGGCGTCGAGCGGCGGCTGACGCACGACGACCTGAACCTTGCCAACCTCCTGCTGCAGAAGCGAGCCGACGGTTGGCATTTCGTAGCCTTCCTCGACTTCGAGCGCGCACGCGGCCGCGATCCGCTTCTCGATCTCGTCCGCATCGAGAGCTGGACCCTGCCCGCGTGCCCGGCGATGGTCGCGCCGTTCCGCGATGCCTATGCCCACGTCGACGACAACGCGGCGCGGCGGCGGGCTGAGATTTACGAGGTCTACCTGCTCCTCGCGGGGATCGTCTGGTACCGCTCGAACGAGCTGCCAGAACGCGAGCGTTTCTGCCGCGAGCGCCTCGTGGAGTGGCTCGGCACGCGCTAGTCCACGAGCGCCAGCTGGTCGTGCCCACCCCGGCGAAAAGTGGCCGCCAGTGCTTCTCCCACCGGTCCTCGATCGCCTGTCGCCAACGGGTCGCATCCCCGCGGAGCTCGACAACGAGCTCGCGGTGCTGTTCGCGCAGATTCAGGCGTTCCGCGGGATCGCTCTCGAGATTGGCGCGGATGACCTCGTCCTGAGAAGGCGCACTATGCAGCCGAGATCGCCGTATGCCTGATCGTCGGTGAGGATGACAACGAAGTTGGGTCTGGGCACGAGCCGACCTTAGGCGAAGGCCGCCGCGAGCTCGCGCGGCGTGTTCGTGGTCACGATGTCGGCGCCGGAGGCGATTGCACGGCTGACCCGCTCGCGCCAGCGCCGCGTCCCCGCGTCGATCGTCCAGACATCCACCAACTTGCCGGCCTCATGCAGGAATTCGGCGGCGTTGAACCCGTCGTCGAGCATTCGCTCGAAGAACCCCAGGCGCAGATGGACCTCGCGCGCGTCAGGAACGAGCGCGAGCAGCATCTCGAACCGCTCGCGGAGATAGTCGGCTGTCGGTCCCGCGCGGCGCAGGGCGAGCGGGTGCGTGTCCTGATAACCGTACGCGCCGACGCGTCCCGGAAGCTTCTCGGTCTTCGAGCTCCATGTGAGGTAGTACTGCGGGTCGAACGCCAACGTGAGCGCGGGATCGACGTCGCGCAGGCGCCGAAGGTTCCAGTCCGCCGGACTGCCGAAGAAGATGCGATCGCGCACCGGCTCGACCAGCCGCACGAGTTGCGTGACGCGCTCCTTCGGCCAGGGCGCGTCGCCTTTTGCATCGAGCATGAGGACGGTCGGCCCGTCCGGCGTCGACCGAACGATCTCGAGCGCTTGCCGGAGTGTCGGCAGCGTTGCACCGCGCCGTGGCTGGTTGTGGGTCACGAGGAAGTCCTCGCCGTGGAAGAGGAAGTCGATCTCGATGCGGGCGACGCGTTCGGCGTAGCACTCGCGAAGGCCGGCGAGCGAGTTCTCCCCATGACGACCGCTCCAAGCAGCTCGATGCGCCTTGAGCTCCACGACGCGTCGATCTCCAGTACGGATGAGGGAAAGCGGGTTCGCGTCGGAGGGAACGCGTTGAGAGATCAGGCGAGCCGGTCCCCGCTCTGCGGGTCGAAGAGATGGAGCCGTTCCGGCGCAAAACGGAGGCCGATCCTGTCGCCGATCTTGCCGCCATAGCCGGGCGGCGCGACAACACGCAGCACGCGACCGCCCACCTGGACATCGACGATCTGCTCCCTGCCGACCGGCTCCACGACATATACCTCACCGGCTGCCTGACCCTCGCCGGGCGCAACGATTGCGATGTGCTCCGGCCGCACACCCACGGTCGCGCCCGCCGCGTTCCCGCGCGGTCGCTGCGCGGGCGGAAGCGGGAGCTCGATGTCCTGCGCGCGCGCGACGAGGTCGCCATTGCGGGCCGCGAGGTCGGCCGGAATGAAGTTCATCGGTGGTGAGCCGATGAAGCCAGCGACGAAGCGATTCACCGGGTGCGCGTACAGCTCGTCCGGGGTCGCGTAAGCCTGAAGCCGGCCGTCGCGCATGACGGCGACGCGATCGGCCATGCTCAGCGCCTCGAGCTGATCGTGTGTCACGAAGATCGACGTGATTCCGACCTCTTTTTGCAGTCGCTTGATCTCGCCGCGCATATCGTGGCGCAGACGTGCGTCGAGGTTGGAGAGCGGCTCGTCGAGGAGAAGGATGTCGGGCCGCTTCACGAGCGCGCGCGCAAGTGCGACGCGCTGCTGCTGTCCGCCGGAGAGCTGCGCCGGACGGCGGTCCAGGAGCTCGTCGACCTGCACCTTCGCGGCGGCTTCGCGCACGCGCGCCTCGCGATCCGGCCTGGTGATTGCGCGTTGCAGCTCCAGCGGGAACGCGATGTTCTCGGAGACGGTCATGTGCGGGTAGAGGGCGTAGCTCTGGAAGACCATGCCGATGCCGCGTTCCTTCGGGTGGAGATGATCCACGCGCCGGTCGCCGAAGACGATCGTGCCGGTCGTCGGCCGGTAGATCCCCGCGATCATGAGCAGCGTCGTCGTCTTTCCGCAGCCCGATGGTCCGAGGAGCGCGACGAACTCGCCCGACCGCACCTCGAGGTCGAGCTCCTGCACCGCAGTGACGGTGCCGAAGCGCTTCGTGAGCCGCTCGAGTGCGACGCGCATGGCTAGCCCTTCACCCCACCGGCGTAGATGCGCATGAGCTGGTCCTGCGCGAGGACGAAGAGGATGAGGACCGGGGCGATGTAGTAGAGGCCCACCGCGGTGAGCAGCCCGTAGTCGACGAAGCGGCCCTCACCGAGGATGCCTTTCACGAGCGTCGAGAGCGTCTGCTGGCTGCCACTGGGCATGAACACGAATGGCAAGAGGAACTGGTTCCACCCTTCGACGAAGAGAAGCACCGCCAGGGCGAGGAGCCCCGGCTTCACGAGCGGCAGCATGATGCGCCACCAGGTACGGAACCGCCCTGCGCCGTCCACGAGCGCGGACATCTCGAGGTCCCAGGGGATGTTGTCAAAGAAGCCCTTCATGATCCAGATCCCGAACGGGAGCGCGAACGCGGTCTGGACGAGGATCACGCCGACGAGCTTGTCGTAGAGGCCGAGCGCGCGCAGGACGACGAAGAGCGCGATGAGGAGCGTGACGCTCGGAAAGGAGTGCAGGAGAAGAACGCTGCCCAGGAACATCCGCCGACCCGGGAAGCGGAGCCGCGAGAACGCGTAGCCCGCCATCGACGAGACGAGCAGTCCGATGGCCGACGTCATCGCGGCGAATATGAACGTGTTGAACGTGAGCGGGACGATCGGCGGGCGATTGCGCATCTGCGGGACCGAGAGCGGGTCCCAGAGGAAGCGCCAGTTGTCGAAGGTGAAGTCGCCGACGGGGCGGAAGCCCTCGACGCGCGGGAAGAACGACGAGTAGAAGAGCCAGACGTAGAGCACGAGGATCGGCAGCGTC
Organism: Chloroflexota bacterium; assembly: GCA_005889295.1. Lineage (GTDB taxonomy): Bacteria > Chloroflexota > Limnocylindria > P2-11E > P2-11E > 3-1-20CM-2-70-9. The sequence goes on from VBEY01000043.1 coordinate 10,923, forward strand.
GCGAGGGCGAGGACGACGTACGGCAGCGCGGCGAGCCAGCGGTTCGTGCTCGGCGCCCGCTCGCCGACGACCGCCGCCACTCAGTCCACCTCCACACGCGGCTCCGCGACGAGCTGCTCGAAACGGAACACTCGCAGCAGCACGACGCTGATGCCAAGGCCGAGGAGGACGAGGATCGCGGCCATCGCCGCGCCGTAGGCAAAGTCGAGGTTGCCGTAGTAGTTCGACAGCGCGGTGTGGAATGCCCACAGGCTCCAGGTCTCGGTGGCATAGAGACCTGGGCCGCCGTTCGTCGTGAGGTAGATGTACTCGTACGACGCGAAGAGGCTCATCGTTTGGTACACGAGGACGAAAAGGATCGGCCACTTGATGAGGGGGAGCGTGATCCGCCGAATGATCTGGAGCGCCGACGCCCCGTCCACTTGCGCCGCCCGGAAGAGATCCTGCGGAATCGCGCTGATCGCGCTGGTGAAGATGAGCATGCCGAAGGACGCGCCGACGAAGCCGTTGATGAGGATCACGATGAGCCAGGGGTCCGACTGCAGCCAGAAGCGCGGCTCCAAGCCGAGCGGCGCCACGATGTAGTTCAGCATCCCGAACGGCGGTGAGGCCGCAGCCCACGTCCACATGAGCGCGTAGACGACCGAGGGCGAGATTCGCGGAAGCAGCCAGAGCGAGCGGAACACGCCGCCGGCCTTCGCTTCCATGTGCACCGAGAGGAGCGCGATCCCCAGCCCGACAATGACGTTGAACGCGAGGACGATCGCGACGTACATGAGCGTGTTCCCGAGGATGACCAGCCAGAACTGGCTGCGGAACATGCGCGCGTAGTTCTCGAAGCCGATCCATTGCCAGTTGGAGAGGCCGGTGGAAGTCGCGAGGTCGGTGAGGCTCATAACGAACGTGATGACAACCGGCGCGAGGAGGAACACGAGCACGAGCACGATCGCCGGTCCCATGAAGAGCAGCGCGGTGGCGTTCGTTCGCCACCACGCTGCCGTCCGCCGCTCCCGCGGAAGCGCTATCGCCTGCGTTCGCGCCATCGGCTTACCTAACGATGAGCTCGTCCCCCAGCTGGCCCTGCAGCTCCTTCACGGCACTGTCCACGGCCTGCGCGGGCGTGAACTGTCCTTGCTCGACCGCGCCGAGGAAGCGGTACAGCACGTCGTCGTAGACGCCGAACTTCGCGTGGTTCGGGATGAACTTCGTGTAGTCGAGCATGTACTGCGTCGCAAGCAGGAACTTGTCCTGCTTGTACGTCGGGTCGTCCTTCTGCGTCGTGAGGACGGCGAGGTGCGCGCTCGTCACCGAGTGCTTCGAATTGAGCTCGGGTGTCGTCGCGTTGGCAATGAGCCGGAACGCTAGGTCCTGATCCTTCGCGTTCGACGTCACGGCGTACGCGAGCGGGTGCGAGACGGTGACGGGCTTGCCGCCGCGCTGCGCGGCCGGGATGAGCATGAAGCCGACGTTCTCCCACAGTGCCTGCTCGGCGACCTTGTACGTCGCCTGCCAGTCCTTCCACGTCCACGTGCCGGCGTTGTAGAAGAGCACCTTTCCGTCGGTCACGGTCGGATGCCATTCCTTGCCGGCGTCCATGCCGTAGATCGTCTTCGTCATGATCTTGTCGTTGACGACGGCGTCAGCGTGGACCTGGAAGTGCTTCTGCAACGCGTCCTTCACGATGACGAGCTTGGCGGTTGCGGAGTCCTGTGTCTCGCCGCCGTTCTGGTAATAGAACATGTAGATGTCGGCGCCCTTGCTGGGCCGGCTGTACCAGCCCATGCCGGGCCCGACAATGCCCTTGCTGATGGCCTCCTTCGCGGTCGCGACGAAGTCCGGCCACGCGAACTCGCCCTTCTTCACGGCGTCCGGCAGCCCGTCGATCTTGTCCTTCGACCAGCCCATCTTCGCGAGCAGGTCCTTGCGGTAGTACATCGGGCGGGCCTCAGTGTCCTGCGGGACGCCGTACGTCTTGCCCTTGAGCTTCATCGCGGTCCAGAGCGTCGGGATGACGTCCTTGATGTCGCCCTCGTTCTGGTACTTCTTGATCAGGTCGTCGAGCGGGACGATGTACCCGGGTCCGACCCAGGGCGCGAAGTTCTCGTGGCCAGCGAGGATGATGTCCGGCGAAGTCTTCGCCTCCGCGGCCAGCGTGAACTTCTGAAGGTAGTCGCCCCACTGCCCGCCGCTCTCGAAGGTCGCGTCGACCTGGATCGAGGTCTTCGGGCTCTTCGCCGCGACCGCCTTGCCAAGCGTCTCGCCGGCGGCGACGAGGTTGTCGCGCCGGTAGTACGACGGCGCGTCCGGCCCGATCGTCCAGGCCGTGAGCTTGACGGTCCCTTCCGGAAGGTTCTGCGTCGCCGGCTGCGGCGGGGTGGTGCTGCATGCTGACGCCGCGATGAGTGCTCCCGTGCTGATAAGGAAGTGGCGCCGCGAGATGCGGTACTGGGCATCCCCGTCGGTGCGTCCTTCCACGGTGCGCTTGCCCATGAACACGCCTCCCCCTACAAATTCGGGGCGAGTCTACTGCGGAGCAGCAGACCACAGGCGCGACAGCGCCGAGGACTACGCCTGGGGTGTATGGCTGAGTGAACGATGCGTGAGCGGTTCGTGACGCTCGATCGAGAGCGGCCACGCACGGTCGGGCATCGCGGAGCGAGCGCCCTTGCGCCGGAGAACACCGTCCGTGCGATCGAGCTCGCGATCGATTTCGGGCTCGACCTGGTCGAAGTCGACGTGTACCTCAGTCGCGATGGAGAGCTCGTCGTGATCCACGACGAGGACTTGCGACGGGTCGCGCGCCGGCCCGAATCCGTTGCCGACCTCACCGCGGCCGAGCTTGCGCGCGTAGACCTCGGACAGGGCCAGGGGGTGCCGACCCTTGCCGATGTGCTCGACCTGGCGCGCGGCCGGATCGGCATTTATGTCGAGCTCAAAGGCGTGCGGACCGGCGCGTCGCTCGGCCGGCTCGCCCGATCTGGAGCTGCTGACGGAGTCGAGCTGATCTCCGGTTCATTCGACCCGACCCTCGTACGCGAGCTGCGGGAATCCGCGCCGGACCTTCCGAGGAGCGTGCTCTTCGCGCGGACGACGACCCAGAAGATGATCGAGGTCTGCGCCGCGGTCGGCGCACGTTACGCCCACCCCTGCTTCAGGCCCCTCGACGCGAACGTCGTCGACGCGCTGCATGAAGCGCGACTGCTCGTCATGGCGCCGCACACCAACGACCCGGCCGAGGCCCGCGCGTTCGCTGAAGTCGGGATCGATGTCCTCGCGACCGACGACCCCCGCGTGTTCCTCTCTAGGCCTGATCAGTCCGGATCGGATTCGTGAGGGCGCGCATGTCTCCGCGGGCTGCACGCCGCGCGCGAGGTCGTGCGGGCGCCTGTTTTCGCATCATGCCCGCGACGCGCATCGGATAATCCCCGCTCATGCGCAAAGAGTGGGACAAGGTCGCCGGCGACGCGCGCCGAGTGCTGGAAGGCAATCGGCAGCGCGGCGTTTCTGCCTGGGGTGGTCAGCGGTACGACTTCGTCTGTCCGTCGCCGACGACCTATCCGTTCCAGTGGTTCTGGGACAGCGCGTTCCACGCGATCGCGTTGCTCCACGTCGACCCGGAGCTCGCCAAGCAGGAGATTCGCTGCCTGATGCAGGGCGCCAGACCGGACGGATTCATGCCCCACATGTTGCTTTGGGAGAAGAGCGCGCACGAAGCGGCGCTGCGGGAATACTCGATCACGCTGGCCGACCCCTTCTATACCGCGACCATCCAGCCGCCCGTGGTCGCGCGCGCGGTGCTTCGGATCCACGAGGCGACCGGCGATACCGCGTTCGTCCGCGAGGTGCTGCCGCCGATCCGCCGCTTCTTCCGCTGGCTCAAGGCATACCGCGATCCCGACGACGACGGCCTCGTCGCGATCATCCAGCCTGATGAGTCCGGTCTGGACGCAAGCCCGAAGTACGACCGCCTCATGGAGATCAGCCACGACCCGCCTGAGGAGACCCTGCCGCGGCTGCGGCGATCGATGCGGCGACTCTTCGAGGCGTACGCCCCCTACCGCTCCGACCCGGCGCGCATACCTGCGCTGGGGACGTTCACCTGGGAGGACGTCATGGTGAACGCGATCTACGCGGATGGGCTTCGGTGCCTCGCCAAGCTGACCGACCTCGCGCACGAGGCCGAGGAGTTCGCCGCGCGCGCCTCCCGGGTGCGGGCGGCGCTCGAGACGAAGAGCTGGGATGAGAAGACGGGGGTGTTCTGGGACCTCGCCGGATGGGACGACGAGCCTGCCAGGACGCTCACCTTTTCATCGCTTTTTCCGCTCATCCTCGAGGACCTCGACCCGCGCAAGGCAACGCGTCTCATCGACGAGCACCTCCTGAACGAGCGCGAGTTCTGGCTCCCCTACCCGGTGCCCAGCGTCGCCGCGACCGAGCCGTCGTTCGACCCGACGTGGCGCACGAACACGACGTGGCGCGGGCCGACCTGGATCAACGTCAACTGGTACCTCTACTGGGGACTGCGCGCGCACGGTCGGAGGGACATCGCGAGTGAGCTCGCCGAGCGCACCGTCCGGATGATGGCGTCGAGCGGGACTCGCGAGTTCTACAACCCCTTGACGGGCGAGGGGCAGGGAGCGCGCGACTTCGGATGGTCCACCCTCGTTCTCGATCTGATCGCGGCCGAGGGCGGCAACCCCTAGCCCGCCACCGGCTCCGCGCGGCCGCTCTTGAACGAGGCGACTCCGGCAAGGGCAGCCGCTACGGCCGCTCGACCATCTCGCCCGGTCACGGCAGGCGGGCGGCGCTCGAGAGAACCGTCGACGAAGTCGGCAAGCTCCGCCCGGTAGGCCTCGTTGAACCGCTCCAGAAATCCCGGAAAGAGGTCATGTGTCGCGCCGGCCGGCGTGTAGACGGCGAGCCCGGAATGCGGCTGATACCCGATCAGCGCGGTACCGTTCGCGCAGACGATCTCCGTTCGAACGTCGTACCCATACAGCGCGCCCCAGTAGGTCTCGATGTCGGCGAGGGCCCCGCCCGCGAACCGGACCGCGTTGAGCGCGGCATTTGGGGCGTGCCCGTGCGCGCCGCGCGTGTGGCAGAGCACGGCAGCCGTCGTCGCGACACTCGCGATCTCGTCGCCGAGGAGGAACCGCGATAGGTCGAAGTCGTGGATCGTCGACTCGAGCATCATGTCCGTGACGCCGCGGGACGCCGGCAGGTCTGGTGCCTCCCGGTCGCGATGGACCGCCCGCACGAGGAGCGCCTCGCCAAGCGCACCGGAGAGGACGAGACGTCTAGCTTCGGCGTAAGCGGCGTCATACCGCCGCATGAAGCCGATCTGAAGCCGAGCCGACCCTTGCTCCGCCGCGGCGATGACGCGGTCGCAGTCCGCGAGCGACAGCGCCATCGGTTTCTCGAGCAACACGTCCTTGCCCTGGGATAGCGCCGCGACCGCCTGCTCGGCATGGAACTCTCTGGGCGATGCGATGACGACGATCCGGACGTCGTCGCGCCCAAGCAACTCCTCGAGCGATCCGCACGCCTCGGCTTCGAGATCGCGGCCGACGCGGGAAGCGAGAGCGCGATCGGCATCGAAGACGGCTCCGAGCCGCCCCCCAGGGATCCACCAAGCGGCATTCTCAGCGTGCCGCCGTCCCATGATCCCGACCCCCACGACGCCCACGCCAATACGGTCGCGCGTCATCGCAGCCGGGCCGTTATGAAGGCGTGGCTCTTCGCCGCATCGACTCTTGGTCGACGCGACGACCCCGGCGCGATGCGAATGTCCTGCTCAACGATGAGCCAGCCATCGAAGCCCACGTCTCGCAGCGTACCGATCACGCCCTTCATATCGACGGCGCCCTCGCCAACAGGGACGAAAACGTCCTCGCCGACCGCGGCAGTGAAATCCAGCTCGCGCGCGAGCGCGTGCTCGTAGCGCTCCCGTGAGACGTCCTTGAGGTGGACGTGCCGTATGCGCTTCGGATCACGACGAGCGATTGCGACCGGATCGCCCCCGCCGTAGAAGATGTGCCCGGTGTCCAGGCAGAGCCCCACGAGCGACGCGTCCGTGCGTCGCATCAGCTCGTCTATCTCTCGCGGAGTCTCAACGTATGTCCCGGCATGCGGATGGAACGCGGTGATCAGGCCGATCTCCTTCGCGCGGCTCGCGATCTCGTTCGCGCCCTCCGCGAAGCGGTGCCACTCCTCCTCGGAGAAACACGGGTCGACATCCCGTACCCGCCCGGCGATGCGCTCGCGCTGCGCATCTCCGGCTTCCGCGAGCACGAGGACCGGCGCGCCGAGCGCGGCAAGCAGGCGGCACGTGTCCATCGCGTACGCGAATTGCTCTTCATAGCGCGCCGGGATGTGGAGCGTGACCGGACAAAATGCGCCCGCGAGCGAAAGCCCCCGTTCGCGCAGCAGAGGTGCCAGGGTCGCGGGGTCCTTTGGAAGGTAGCCCCACGGCCCGAGCTCGGTGCCCGCGTAGCCCAGCTCCGCCATCTCGTCCAGGACGCGCTCGTAGGGCATCACCACACCCCAATCGGGGAGCTCGCAGACACCCCAGCTGATCGGCGCGGTGCCTATCTTCATCGCCGATCCAGCCATCGTTCGAGGACCTCCACGACCTCGCCGAGACTCTATCTCGGCATCCGCCGCGACGGAGACATCAGGGTGAACTCAGAGGTGCTCAGCCCACACCGGATTTGTGAGGGCGCGCACCACGCCGTCGGCCGAGACGAGCTGCGCGCGCACATAGCCCGCGCCACCGGGTACATCGAACGCGACGTCCCACGCATCGCCGACCACGACGCGGGCGACCGGTGGGGCGACATCGGTGAGGAGCTCGAGCCGCGCTCCCGCGCCGTCGCGCACCTGGATACTGACCCGGCCAGCGCGGCCGCGGTCGGCCTCCAAATAGAGCTGGGGGCCGCGCGGCGATTCGGACACGAACGACCGGCCGAGACGGAGCGCCTCGAGAATCGTGGCGACCGACCGACGGTCGCCGACGTGAACCCATGTCGTCGGAGTCCCGAGCAAATCGGCGTCACGGGCAGCGAGATCGCGCCCATGCAGGTAATGCGTGTCGCTTCCACCAAGTACGGCGTACCGCTGGCCACGACGCAGGAGGCTCTCCCAGAACGCCAGCGAAGCGACGTTCTGCTGGGCCCACGGGCCGTTCCAGACCTCAACCGCATGAAACCCCGACACACCCTCGTACTCCCACGGCGGCCCGAATGGTTTCGGGTGGCAGATGCTCACGACGGCACCGCTCTCCGCGGCTGCGCGGATCGTTCGCTCCACGGCCTTGGCGTTCGGCTCACGAAATTCCCACCAGCGATCGGTGCCCCACGCGTTCCAGTGCCCGCCATATGTGGTGACCTCGATCCCGGGGATGACGATTGGAAGACCGTTGCCGCCTGGCCCGTAGGCGAGCTGATGGCCGACATTGTTGTGGTCCGTCACGCCGAGGAAGTCGAGACCTGCGGCGCTCGCCGAATCGAGCATCTCGATCGGCCACGAGTCACCGTCCGAATAGAGCGTGTGGCAATGGAGGTCGCCGCGGATCCAGCCGGCTCGCGCGGACGGCAGGGACACGACGTGGCCCACCCCGGCGAAGTACGGATACTTCGGCGCGGGGATGCCCGGGTCGAACCAGATCTCGACCTTCCAATCGCAGCCGCGCGGGCCCACCTTGTACGGCCCGAGCAGCACGTGCCAGCGGCCCGCTTCGATCTTGCCCTTGCGGTAGGGCGGAGTGGCCCAGGTCTCGTCGATGGTGAATGCCATCTTCTCGCTGCCGCTCCATCCGCGGAATCCCGGGCTGCTTTCGGCGATTCCGCGCTCGTCAAAGAGGCCGACGTCGAGCGTGTTCCCGCCACCGAGCGTCGGATCGGAATCGATCTGATCGTTGTACGAGTACCGGATGTGAATCTGCCGACGACCTGCCGGCACATCGAACGGCACGTGCGCATAACGACGCTCGTGATCCTTTCCAAAGTGCCCATGCAGAACGAGGTCCGACTTCGGGAGCTTCTCCGCGCTCAATTCAGGGCGGCGCCGCTCGAGGCGTCGAAGACACGAACGCCGTCGGGTCGCGCGCGCAAGAAAACGGCTGTCCCCGGATCCGGCCGCACGTCCGGACCTGTCCGGACCTTGAGGAGCACGTCCCCGAGCTTCACGTTCACGATGACCTCGCTGCCAAGCGGCTCAGAAACGAGGACCTCGGCCGGCTGCGCCCCGAAGGCCGGCGCACGCTCGAGGTCGATCGCCTCAGGCCGCAGCCCGACTTTGATCCCATCGCTACCGGCGACGCCCCGCGGCGCGTCCACGCGCCAGCCGCCCGTGAGCACGAGCGCTTCGCCATCCCGCCTGGCGTCGACGATGTTCATCGGGGGGCTGCCGATGAACTGCGCGACGAAGAGGTTCGCGGGCCGCTGGTAGACGTTGTCAGGCGTACCGAGCTGCTGGAGCCTGCCCGCGTCGAGCACGGCGATCCGGTCACCCATCGTCATGGCCTCGGCCTGGTCGTGCGTGACGAAGATCGTCGTCACGCCGAGCTGCTTCTGCAGGGCTTTCAGCTCCGTCCGCGTGTGCGTGCGCAGCTTCGCGTCAAGGTTCGACAGCGGCTCGTCCATCAGGAACACGCGCGGCTCACGGAC
>VBEY01000215.1 GCA_005889295.1 Chloroflexota bacterium
GGATGACTACATCACCAAGCCGTTCCGGCCGAAGGAGCTCGTCGCCCGCGTGAAGGCGATCCTGCGCCGGTCCGTCCGGACGCGCGGCCGTCCCGCGCCGGCCATCTACAAGACGGGCGACCTCATCCTCGACGAGGCGACCCACCAGGTGCGCGCCGACGGAGTGCCGGTGCATCTCTCGCCGACCGAGTTCAAGCTCCTGCGGCACTTCATGGCCAACCCCGGCCGTGTCCTCACCCAGGAGGAGATCCTCGAAGGCGTGTGGGGCTACGACGCGGACGTGGGCGGCGATCTCGTGAAGCTGAACGTGAGCCGTCTCCGGCGAAAGCTCGGGGCCGACGGCAAGCCGCGCGACGTGATCCAGACCGTGCCCGGAGTTGGCTACCTCTTCCGCGGCGCCGAGGGCGGCGTCACTCGCGAGGAGGCGCGTCCCCGCTGATCACTTCGCGCCATTGGTGGTGAGCCGGCGGCGCGTCGCTTCAAGGTCCGCGGCGTTGCTGAACACCGGATAGACCGCAAACCCGGTCGCCTTGGAGATCGAGTCGACCGCGGCGGGGTTCGGCTGCGGCAGCGCCACCGTAAGCACCTGACCTTCGTGTCCGACGACCACCGCATTCCACTCCGACGCGAGCGTGTGCGGGAGGAGTCGCTGGAGCTCAGCCGTCGCAAGCCGTGCCGGGTCCGCAAGATACGGTGCCGCCGGAAGGGTCATCGCGCGCGACCGGATCGCGCCGCGCGGTCCCTCACCGAGGGAGTGCTCCCACACGCGGATGCCACCACCCGATTGCTTCGCGCGGTACATCGCAGCGTCTGCCGACTCCACGAGGGCGGCCGCGTCACCGGCCGGGCGCGGGAACGTCGCGATCCCGATAGATAGCTGGAGGCGTTCGTGCGCGGCAACGAGCTCGGGCGGGAGCACCGCCTCGGAGGCCTTCTCTAGGATCCGTGTCGCGACTCGTGTGGCCGAGTCGGTGTCGGCGTCCGGCAGGATGACCGCGAACTCGTCGCCCCCGAACCGCGTCGGCACGTCGTACAGGCGCACCGCCTGCTTCACCGCAGCGGCCACCGCCTTGAGCACCTCGTCGCCGACCGCGTGACCGTACCGGTCGTTGTAAAGCTTGAAACGATCCACATCGAGCATGAGGAGGGCAAGGAGGTGCTCGGCGCGGAGCGCGCGGTTGGTCTCGGCCTCGAGACGACGGTCGAAGTGGCGGCGGTTGAACAGCCACGTAAGCGGGTCGGTCTCGGCGAGTCGCTGGAGCGCCTCACCCTGCTCCTGCATCACCAACACCTGCCCGATGTGTCCCGCGAGGAGCTCGAGCGTCTCGAGATCGGCGTCGTCGAAAGGCTGACCGTCGTGGCGGTCGGTCACGCTCAGGACTCCGCGGGAGTCGTCACCGACGAGGATCGGCACGCTCACGAACGAATCGGAGCGGTAGGTGCCCTCGCCCGACTGGATCGGCGCGCTCGAGACGTGGCGCACCAGGAGTGGACGCTTGGACTGCGCCACCAGACCCACGACACCTTCGCCGGTCTTGACCCGCACACGGCGCATCACGTCGTCGGCGAGGCCGACGGCGCGGGCGATCACGAAATCGGTCGAGTTGTCTTCGCGCAGCAGCAGAGACGCGCGCTCGCCGCGCACAAGTTCCGTGGCGACCTTGAATATGGAGTCGAGCAGATCTTCTGCTCGCCTCTGACTCTGACTGTCCACGCATCCCCCATCCTGCGTCCGCCCGTGCTGTCCGCTCACCGCCCGAGAGCCTGCTTGATCGCTTGTGTTGGCGGCAGTTTCCTGCTCGGCCGATGCCGCTACAAGTCACCGCCGGTATCGAGTACCCGTCAAAGGTGTCGCATCTCTCGCACCGAGCTCCGCGAGTGGGTCAGGTCTTCTCGATCGCGAGCACGGGTTGCGTGGTGGGTTGTGCTGAACCAGATGCGGGCTCCAGTGTGATCGCAACGCCGTCTCCTGCGCCAAGTGGCGCAGTCAGCGACAACATGAACACGTCTCCACGGTCCGCCGTGCCCGCCGGGACCGCGACCGGACCAGATGCGCCCTGCTTGAGCACCCAGGCCTCCCAAGCTTTCCCAGCCGGGGGTGCCGGTAGACGCACGATCAGGTATGGCGACCCCTGAGTGGGTATCACGACCGCCGCGCGGGCGTCCGGATTCGCGCCGGTGGGCGCGAGGGCGACCACGCGGCCGTCGGCAACGCCGGCGAGCGCGTGCGCGTACGCATCGGCCTGCTGACGGGTCGCGCCGATGACCCCGAATGCCACGATCAGGAGTAGGGCGAGCGCGATCGGGATGGCGGCGGGAACGGGTCTGCGCAGGAACTCGGGGACGCGCCCGCCCCAGCCCGTCGCGGTGCGGGCCGCGGCGCCGCGATGCCTCAGCACGATCCGCCTCCGCAGATCTGCCGGTGGCTCAACGTCTATCGCGCCAATAGCGGCGGCCTCATAGAGCGCGTCTTCGAACTGCGCGAGGTCGGCCGCGCACGTGTCGCAGGTTTCGATATGCGCGGCGATGACCGCGCGCTCTTCCTTGTCAAGCGCGCCGAGCGCGTAGGCCGGGAGACCTTCGATGGGATGACGCTCTTGGCTCATCGTTCGTCCTCGAGGCTCTCGCGTAGCTTGTTCATGGCGAGACGTACGCGGCTCTTCACGGTGCCGAGCGGCGTGTCGGTGCGCGCCGCGATCTCGCTCTGCGAGTAACCGCCCCAGAACGCGAGCGCGAGGACATCGCGCTGCTCCTTCGGCAGCTCGCCGACCATCTTGCGCACGCGTTCGGCGCGCATCGCGCTCACGACCCGCTCATCCACCCGCGCATCAGAGAGCAACTCGGCGGCCGCCTCGATCGTCACCTCGCGCTCGAGCCGCTTGCCGCGCGTGCGCCGCCAGTCGATCGCGGCATTCCGGCAGATCGCCAGCAGCCACGTGCGCACCGACCCACGCTCGGGACGGTACGACCGCGCCTGCCGCCAGACCGAGTGGAACGCATCCTGAGCCACCTCTTCGGCAGCCTCGGGTCCAGGGAGCATCCGATAGAGGACCCCAAAAGCCACCCTGCCATAGCGGTCGTACAGCTCGCCGAGCGCATCGGCGTCGCCGGACGCGATCCGATCGATAAGTCTCATATCGTCCGCCTTGTCGGGCATTACGACCTCGGGGCGCACACCGGATGACCCACGGGTATCGGCGCGGACTCTAGCGGGAAGTCACTGCCACTCGCGCGCGGCGATCTTGGCGAAGAGCGTGAGGGCGTCGAGTCGCTGTGCCGTTACCGAGATGACGCCGTCTACGGTCTGAAGCGTTCCAGCGACCACCACCGCCGCATCGCTGTCGAGCACGCGCTTGTATTTCCGGTACGTCGCGGGGCGGATGATGATGTTCGAGATCCCGGTCTCGTCCTCGAGCGAGAGGAAGACGTGGCCCTTCGCCGTCTCTGGATGCTGCTTCACGACGACCGCGCCGGCGATGATCACGTAGCTCCCGTGACGACGGCTCTGGAGGTCGCACGCTCGGAGCACACCACGCCGCGCGAGGTCTTCCCGGTAGAAGCTCATGATCTGCGGTCCGGTCGGGATCCCGGTGATGCGGTAGTCGAGCGCCGTCCGCTCCTGTTCGCCGAGCGGCGGAAGGATCGGTGCGGTCGTGGTCGGAAGAGACAGAGCTCGACGCACGAATGACGGCGACGTTCGATGCGCATCCCGCGCGCGCCAGAGCAACGCGCGCCGTGGCTCGCCGAACGAGTCGAATGCCCCGACGAGCGCAAGATTGCGCAGGGCTTCCTCCTTCAAGCCGACGCGTGTCGCGAACTCATCGAATGACTTGAACTGCCCGCCGAGTTCTCGCTCTCTGACAATTGCTTTGGCCTCCTCTTCGCCGAGCCCTTTGACAGAGCCGAAGCCGATGCGAACGTCATGGTCGCGACATTTGCGATGCGAAGAGATCGTCCGCGAGCTGTCGACTGGATGACCGACGGAAGGGGCTGGCGCGCGCAGGGGGACCCGAGACCCTACGTGGTCGAGGGAGGGCCCCCCGAGCACGACAGACCCTTCCGGCGGGTCAGCGACGGCTTCGCATACAGCTTTCGCGAACGATCGATTCACATCGACTGGGAGGATCGCGACGCCATGACGTTTCGCATCTCCGGCGATGACAGCGGGCGAGTAGAAGCCCATGGGCTGGTTGTTCAGCAGCGCGACGTAGAACTCGGCGGGGTAGTAGAGCTTCAGATGAGCGGTGTGATAGGCGGTGAGCGCGAACGCCGCTGCGTGGCTCTTGCAGAATCCGAACTCCGCGAAGGCGGCGATCTGTCGGAAGATCTCATTCGCGATCGTCTCGTCGACACCCTTCGCGCCCGCGCCACTGACGAAAGGGCCGCGCAGCTTCTCCATATCTGCCGAGCTGCGCGCGCGGCTCATCGCACGGCGCAGCATGTCCGCGGCCGACGGCGAGAACCCCGCGGCGGCGATCGCGACGCGGAGGATCTGCTCCTGGAAGAGGATCACGCCGAGCGTCTCTTTGAGGATCGGCTCGAGCAGCGGATGCGCGTACTGCACCGGCTCGCGGCCCTGTCTCCGTCTGATGTACGGGTTGACCATGTTCCCCTGCAGAGGGCCGGGCCGGATGATCGCGACCTCGACGACGATGTCCGCGAAGTTCCGGGGCCGGACGCGCGGGAGGGCCTGCGCCTGCGCGCGACTCTCCACCTGAAAGAGCCCGATGGTGTCGACCTCGCAGATGAGGTCGTAGACCGCGGGGTCGTCGAGCGGGAGAGAGCCGAGCTCGAGGAACTCGCCGTGGCGCGTCTCGATGTCGGCGACCGCGTCCTTCACCAGCGAGAGCGTCCGCAGGCCAAGGAGGTCCATCTTCACGAGGCCGAGGTCCTCGACGTCACGCTTGTCGAACTGCACGACGTTGCGGTCCGGCATTGTCGCGCGCTCGATCGGGACCGTGTCCACGAGCGGCAGCGCGGTGATGAGCATCCCGCCGTTGTGGATCGACAGGTGCCGTGGGAAATCGGCGATGGCGAGGGTCAACTCGCGAAAGAGCGGGAAGCGCTCGCGCTCCTTGTCGTCGAAGACCTCGAGCAGATCGGCGACCGTGTCCGGCATCGCTCGCGGTTCTTCC
>VBEY01000339.1:0-1219 GCA_005889295.1 Chloroflexota bacterium
CGTGATCCGCAACCTCGTCGGCATCGACCGGGATACGGGCGCGATCGTGATCCGCAACCTCGTCGGCATCGACCGGGATACGGGCGCGATCGCGATCAGCGACATGGCCGAGGTAGGGCAGACCGTTCAGTTCCAGGTGCGCGACGCGGAGTCAGCGCGCGAGGATCTGCGCGCGATGCTGGAGCCGGAACGTGCGGACCCCGTGGCTGGAGCGCTGCTCTTTTCGTGCAACGGGCGCGGTCAAGGGCTTTTCGGGCAGCCGAATCACGACATCGGCGCGGTCAGGCGCGCGTTTGGCGACATCCCGGTCGCGGGATTCTTCGCGGCGGGCGAGCTCGGCCCGGTAGCGGGGCGCAACTTTGTCCACGGCTTCACGGCGTCGATTCTTCTCTTCCGGAACGGAGCCCAACCGAAGCGATAGGTCGTCCGAGGAGCTTCCGCGAGAAACGCTTGCAGGCCGGAATATCGTTCGCTCCGTGGACGGGTTTTGGGCGGGCATCATCCTGATGGTCCTGCAGTTCGTAGCGTTCATCGCAATTTGGCGTGTCGAGGACGTAGCGCTTCCCCGACTTGTGCCCCGCGACGTGACGCGCACGCGAGTCCTTGGGATCGGATTGTCCGCGCTCGGGCTATTGGCGGGTTGGCCGATCCCGAACACGACGGGAACCACCGATATCGGAGTGATCGCGAGCGCGGTCCTTTGGTTTGCCGCTCTGGTCGTTCTCGGCCAGGCGTTCGCCGTCCTTGCCTTCATGTTCGCTCGCTGGTTCACCCGGCAGTACGTCGAGACGCGACGAGGGCACAAGACCGAGACGCGATACACCGAACCTCCGACGAAGTGAATCGTCGCCACAGGCTGTTGTCGAAGGGTCGCGAGCTCAGCTAACCTATTTAAGAGCACACGCGGAAGTGGCTCAGTTGGTAGAGCATCACCTTGCCAAGGTGAGGGTCGCGGGTTCGAGTCCCGTCTTCCGCTCAGCTGGCACGCGGAGTCGGGTGGCACGTTCACTGGCTTCGGGATAGCCGCCACGACGTAGGGACGCCAGTCCTCGGGCTCCAGCCGGTCCACCCCCTCGGCGGTCGCGATGACCTTGTCGAAAGTCGCCGCGAGCATCCGCTTCTTCTCGTCGGCGGTCATCCCGTCCCACTCCTCCACGAGCGTCGTCAGGACCGCCTGCTGTTGCGTGAAGAGTGGTGCGGGTGCCGCACTCGTGAAGTC
>VBEY01000339.1:1301-2732 GCA_005889295.1 Chloroflexota bacterium
AGCCAGGTGGCATCGCCATCGTGCGGAGAACCGCGAGTAGGTCGGCCTCAACCACCTCCTGCGGAACCGTGGGCGCTTCACAGCCACCCGCAGCACGACGGCGGTAGCAGATGTAGGTCCGACGTGCCAACCGATTTCATCCACCACGGAGCCGTGGAGCACGAATTCCCAGTGCTCGATCCAGACATGGCCTTCGACCGGTTGGAGCAACTACACCGTGCCGCCATCCGGCGTGACCTCCGGGGCGGGCATCGCCGACTGCGCCGGAGCGGACGATGTGCTTGCTCACGTCATCGGCAGACGCGATGACGTCACTACCTAAACCGACGATTAGGAGCGCTGGCGTACTGTTCGGGCGGGTGAGGAGGGCGATGAACCTGAGATTCGTCGTGAGCTTGTGACACTCACTCCCGACGCAAATGTGCCGGCGAGCGCTGCCAACACGGCGCGGCCAACATCCGCAATCAACACCCACCATACGACTGCGACGCCGCAAGTCACCATCCTCGTCGCGCTCGTGACGCCAGGGGCCATGCTCGCGGGCGAGCGCGTCGCTGAGGATCTGGCGTCCTTCGTGGGAGACGCTGTGGCGTCCTTCGTGGGAGGCACCAACGCGAACGGCGAGATCGGCCACTCGCTCTTTCATTTGTTTTGGGCCCTCCTCGCCATTGCAATCGCGTTCGCTCTATATCGATTTCGCAGAGCCTGGCTCGCGACGGGCTGGACCGAGCGATGCCTGGCCGCCGCCTATTTGCTCGTGCGCGGGATCGCGGTAGGCAACGTTCTCGCAGCAGTGGGGGCGGCCATTCCCTTCCAGCCGCTAAGCCCAGACGAGGGCCTCTGGGTGTGGCGGCTCGACTACGTTCTCGCCTCCATCTTCCACGACGTTGGTGAGGTCCTGGCCGTGGGGTCGCTTTTGATCCTGCTGCCTGTATGCCTCGTGATGCTGGGTGTCGGAGTCCGAGGCGCCCTGCGGCCGATGACGGCTCAGCCGAGCTGAGGCGCGAACGGTCCAGTTCCGCCTTACACAGCTGGCGAAGACACGCGTCGGGGTCGAAGCGCGGTACGAGGAGATCCGACTCACTGGCCAACTGAACACGCGTGGGCAGAGCGGTAACGCTGTAGCGACCTAGCGTCTGTTGCCAGGGGACTGGTCATCAGCCCGCCAGCCGGAGCCATCCGTTCTCGTCCTGAAGAAGCCGAGCTGTTATCACTTCCGCGTGCTTGACCCCCGTCTTCCGCTCAGGTTTGACCCGGCACCGTTTGCATCTAAATAGTGCCAGCCGCCATCCAGGTCCGCGCGATCTAGAGGTAGGGGAATGGGCCTTCCCGATCGGCTGATCAGTAGTTGACGGATGCGATGCTGAAGAAGGCCTCTCCGCCGGTCGCTCGGCGCAGTTCTGTTTCGCCGCTCCCATCGCGCTTCCAGAC
>VBEY01000044.1 GCA_005889295.1 Chloroflexota bacterium
ATGAAGCTCGCGAGCACCGTGACCGCGCCCGCGAGCGAGAGGGCGAGGCCGATCGTGACCTCGTCGAGGCCGTTCTCTTCGCGGAGGACGTAGAGCACGAGTGTCTGGATCCCCTGCTGGCCGAGATTGGCGATGAACATGAGGACGAGGAGCCAACGAAGGATGTGGTTCTTGAGGACGAAGCGGAAGCCGTCGGCCATCTCGGTCGCGATATTCCGCGCGGTGATCGCCGCGGTCGGGCGGTGCACGTCGTAAATCGGTGGCATGAGGAAGAACACGAAGAGCGTCGGCACGAAGGCAAGCGCTGCGATGTACATCGCGTTGGCAGTCCCGAACGCCGCGATCGCGAGCCCGCCGATCGTCGGCCCGAGGATGCGCGCGGTTCGGTCGATGCCGAAGTAGGCGGCGTTCGCGCTGGTGAGCTCGTCGGGCTCGACGAGCGCGGGGATCACGCTGAAGTCCGTGGTCACGCCCCACGCCACCTCGACGGTACCGAGCAAGAAGCCGATGAAGTACAGGAGGTTGAGGCTGAACACTCCGGCCGCGACCGAGACGGGGATCGTGAGCGTGAGCGCAACGCTCAGCGCATCGCACGCGATGAGGAGCTTCCGCTTATCCGCGCGATCGATGAGCACACCGAGGATGCCGCCGAAGAAAACGTAGGGCAGCGCCTGGACGAGACGGAGCGTGGCCGCTGCCGCGATCGAGTGCGTCAAATCGAGGATGAGGAGCGGTAACGCGAGGCGCGCGACTTCATCGCCGAGTCCGCCGAGGCCGACGGATCCGGAGAAGGCCGCGAACCAGGGATGACGGAGGGGGCCGAGCCGCATGCCCAGCGAGCATACGAACGGGCACGGTTTCGCGGCACGCTGCTTGCGAGTGATGCGACCGACTTAGCACCGAGGAGGCTTCTACATGGGCCAGGTCAACGTGAACCCCCCGAGTGGGCCGGTCGTGGTGAGCGATGGCGGCGGGTTTGGCGCTGGGATGATCATCGGGATCATCCTGCTCATCCTCATCGTGCTCGTCCTCATTATCTACGCCGGTCCCCAGATCTTCAGGTCGGGGAATAGCCCTGCGCCGGTCCCGACTGGGGTCCCAGCGCCTACAAAGACCTTCCTGGACATTCTGTTCCTCGCTTGACCGCACACACACGCTGAGTAGGTGGTGGCGCCGGGCACGAGCTCGGCGCCATCGCCATGCTTAGCGTGTGAAGCGCGTTCTGTTCCTCTGCTCGCACAACGCAGCGCGCTCTCAAATGGCCGAAGGTTTCCTGCGTGCCTACGCCGGTGATCGTCTCGAGGTGCAGAGCGCCGGTACAAAGGCGACGGCGATCCATCCATTGGCCGTGCGTGCGATGCGCGAGGTCGGGATCGACATCTCCGCCCAGCGAAGCAAGTCAGTCGACGACGTCGGTGAAGGGTGGGACGTCGTCGTCACGGTGTGCGACGCCAACTGCCCGATCCCGCCCCGCTCCGGCATGAAACTCCGCTGGTCCTACCCCGACCCCGCCCTCGCCGGCGGCGACGACGAGTCGCGACTCGCGGCTTTCCGCACGGTGCGTGATGGAATTCAGAAACGGGTGCGCGCACTCGCGACGCGGCTCGGGTGATTTTCAGTCGCGGCTCAACCTCGTTACATGTACCGACGTCGGCACGACGAATGCTCGTTCGTTCTTCGCGCTTCCACGGAGGCGACATCTGATCGGAGGCCTTGAAGAATGCAGGAGAAGAAGGACCAGCCGGGTCAGGGCGACATGGGTAGCGAGAAGAAGCCGTGGCCGGGCGACGAGAGCCGCAAGCAAGGCGGCCAGGGCGACGTCGGCAAGAAGGGCGGCAGCGGTGAAGTTGACCGCGAGGGTGGCCAGGGCGGCCCCGAGAAGAAGCCGTAATGCAGCAGAAGGATCTCCCCAAGCGCCCTGGCGAATACGGACCGGACGACGTCGGCAAGAAGGGTGGAGCTCCGGTCGAGAACCCGAACATCGAAGGGCCCACCGACATACCCGACAAAGGTGGCGACGTGAGGCAGCCCCCGGCCTAGTCCTCGCGACAACTGAATAGCACGCAGTGATGTGAGAGCGCCGGATTCATCCGGCGCTCTTCGTTTGTCAGGAGCCGTTGTTCAGTGTGTTGATCGATCCGGTCGATTCCAGGAGCGTTCCGAATATCGCGAAGATCGCGTAGCCCGCGATCACCGCGGTCACGATGAGAGCAACGACCATCCCGGCCGAGAGCAGCGCGGTCTCTCGTGTCGCGGCTTGACGCGAGATCTGCTTCTCCATGACGCGATAGGCGACGCTGCCGATCTGCACAGCCGATCGCGCGATGAGGAAGACGCCTCCCGCGATTCCTGCTCCGACCGCGAGCCAGATGAGAATCCCCCATTCGGCGGACGTCACGTGTCCGATATTGCGCCAGTCGTAGCCGGCGCTCATGAGAAAACACCCGCTGGGGCCC
Organism: Chloroflexota bacterium; assembly: GCA_005889295.1. Classification (GTDB taxonomy): domain Bacteria; phylum Chloroflexota; class Limnocylindria; order P2-11E; family P2-11E; genus 3-1-20CM-2-70-9. The sequence goes on from VBEY01000044.1 coordinate 2,457, forward strand.
CTGCCCCATCAGGGGCTCCTCCCCCTGGGTGCCTGAGACCGCCCCCACACGGGGGTGTATTGAATCTTGACTAGCGTCGTTCTCAGACCAGATGCCCCGGAGCCCGTAGATCGTCCAGGACGCCGGCATCACCGGTGAGACGGCGAGAGGCACGCAGCAGCGCGGTATCGACGCTGCGCTCGTCAAAGCCGCCCAGGCCGGAGATGCCTCAGCGTTCGGGCAGCTCTACGAGCTCTATCGCGACCCGGTCTATCGGTACTGCTTGTCGAGGACCGGCGCGAAACATGAGGCGGAGGACCTGGTAGCCGACGTGTTCGTACGCGCCATGGAAGCGCTCGACAGATATGAGGACCGCGGACTTCCGTTCGTGGCGTTCCTTTTCCGGATCGCGAGGAACGCCGCGATCGACAAGAGCCGGCGGACGAGGCCGGACATGTCCATCGACGACCTCGTCAACCATCCCGAGTCCGGCCAAAACGTCGAAGCAGAGGTCGCCCGTTCGATCGAGCGGGAAGCGCTCTTCAACGCAATGTCAAAGCTCAAATCCGACTACCGCGAGGTGCTCCTCCTGCGTTTTGTCGAGGGGTATGGGGCTGCGGATGTGGGACGCATGACGGGCAGGAGCGAAGGCGCGGTGCGCACGCTGCAGCACCGCGCGCTCGATCGTCTGCGCAAAGAGCTCGACCGGATGGGTCAGCTTTCGCTATTCGATCGCATCTCCGCTACGCGGCCAGGGTCCGCTGCCCCTGGCGCGGACGCTGCGGAATGATGCAGGACTCGCTCGCCCGCGCCCTTGGCGGCCTCAAAGGGACGCGCATGGATGATGTCGCGGCCGACCACGTCCGCAGGCGCCTCGAGCTGGGCTGGGTCGAGCGCGCGGCGCGCCGCCGCCCGCGCTTCGCGGTCCCCGGCTTCGCCCGCGCGTTCGCGGCCGCGAGCCTCGTCGTCCTTGTCGCCATGACCACGATGCACGCGGCTGCCGACAACCCGCTGTACGGGGCACGGGTCGTGGTCGAGGATTCGCTCGTCGCGTTCCAATCTGACCCCGTCGGCTACCTGAGCCAGCTCTACGCCGAGCGGCTCGAGGAAGCCGCACGCTTCGAAGCGACCGGCAACGTACTCGCGGCGTCGCGTGCGCGCAGCGCGCAGAGCGAAGCGCTGCGCCTTCTGAATCAGATCTCGCCGCCCGAGCCCGAGCAGTCGCCCGAGCCCTCGGCGAGCACGTCGATCACGCTGCCCGCGCCGACGGCGAGTCCCGAGACGACCGCGGTGGCCACTGGATCGCCGACGCCCGAGCCCACCGCCACACCTCGGCCGCCCGTCCGTACCGCGACGCCGACCGTGAAGCCCGCGACGCCCAAACCGACCGCCACGCCGACGCCGACACCAACACCGAGGCCGACGACGACGACGCCCACGCCGACGCCGATGGACGTCCACGCCTACGGTTACGTGCTATATGCCGACGGGTCGGCGGTGGATGGCGCATGCGTTTCGACGTCGCTCGACGGGACCTGCGTCGCAGGGTCGATCCAAGGAAGAGTCGACCTGCGGTTCAGCGCGAAGAAGGGTCAGTCGATCACCCTGTACTTCCGCAATTACGACGCGTCGCGGGGCGGCACGCTCCATGGCAAGGTGACAGTCACAGTCGGCGGCCCCGAGGTCGCGCTCGGCACTATCACTCTTCGTTAGTCATCGGCGGCTAGGACCCCGTACGGCTGGCGGATGAACCTCGCGAGGGCGGGACGCGTTGTCATGGTGATGAGACCGCTTCTCGCGTCTGCGCTGCTCGCTCTTGGCTCCAGTTTCGCGCTTGTCGCGCTGCGCGGAGGCGACAGCATCTTCGCGGCGGCGATGCTGATGACAGCGTGCTCGACCGCCGCTGTGCTCGTGCGGGTGCTAGGCGCGAGTCAGCTCGTCGATCACCTCGACGACGCCGGGCACGTCTCCCGCGACCGCTAGCGCGTTCTCCGCATCCGACTCGTCCTCGACGATCCCCTGCAGCCGGACGACGCCCTGTTGCACTCCAACTTTCAGGCGAAGGTGTGCCGTGCTGGCGTCGAGGCGCAGCGCATGGTGGATGAGATCCTCGAGCCCTTCGTCGGACGGAACGTCCTCGATGGCGGCGTGGGCATGTTTGTCCGGCACGTCGCCCGCACCGAACCCGCCGGCGATCTTCGTCTCGCCCTTCGGGCCCTGACGAACGACCGGGTCGGTCGGTGGGAAGTAGGGCTCGGCCTCCTCGACGGCTTCGCCTGGATCGATTTCGGGACCTTCATTGAACGGCTCGACCTCGATATCGGACTCGGGGACTTCGTCGATCTCGTCGCGATCTTTCATGCCCGCAGATGCCGCAGACCGCGTGCCGGACTACCGCGCCGCGAGGTACTCGAAGAAGAGCGCTTCCGCGAGCGTTGAGAGCTCGAGGTCCTTCAGGTCGACGCTTTCGTCCTCGGAGTGCGCGTTCGAGAAGGGATCGCCCGCGCCGGTCAATAGAAGGGTGGCCTTCGGGAACGACTTCGCGAAGTCGGCGACGAACGGGATCGTCCCGCCCGCACCCATGAGGACAGCGTCGCGACCGAATGCTTCCTTCATCGCGCGGCGCATTGCGTCGTACGCGGCTCCCTGGCCTTCGAGCTTGTACGGCTTGCCGGCACCGCGCGGGGTGATCGAGACTTCCGCGCCCCACGGCACGTGCGTCCGCAGATGCTCGGCGAGCGCTCTCATCGCCGCATCCGCGTCCTGACCGGGCGGGATACGCATCGACACGCGTGCGCGTGCCGAAGGAACAAGCTGGTTGGTGGATTCGGTGATCTTCGGCGCATCGATCCCGAGGATGGAGATCGCGGGCTTCATCCACATTCGATCGGTGATCCCACCCTCGCCGATGAGCTTGGTCGTCGGCCGCAGCCCAACCTGTTTGCGGAGCTCCTCCTCGGTCAGGTCGAGCGGGTCGGCTTTCCCGCGCGCGATCCCGGCGACCGCGACGTTGCCACGCTCGTCGTGCAGTGTGGCAAGCGTCTTCGCGAGGACCGTCAGCGCGTCGGGCACGGGTCCGCCGAACTCGCCGGAATGCACGGCGTGATCGAGCGTTCGCACCTCGACGTCGCACGCGACGATCCCGCGCAGCGAGATGGTGAGTCCCGGCTGCCCCGTCCGCCAGTTGCCGGAGTCCGCGAGGATCACGGTGTCGGCGCGCAGCTCGCCCCGGTACTGGTCGAGGAACTTGCCAAGGTTTGGAGAGCCCCACTCCTCCTCGCCTTCGACGAACACGGTCACACCCACCGGTGGACGCGAGTCGTGCGCGCGCAGCGCGCCGGCATGAATGACCACACCGCACTTGTCGTCGGACGTTCCGCGGCCATAGAGCCGACCGTTCTTCTCGATGGGCTCGAATGGATCCGAGTGCCAGAGATGCCGGCCACCCGTGGGTTGGACGTCGTGATGCGCGTAAAGCAGGACGGTCGGCGCGCCGGCGGGGGCCGCGACGTGTCCGATGACCGCTGGAACGCCCTCGATCTCGACGATCTTGGTGTCGCATCCTGCATCGCGGAGGATCTTCGCCGTCGCCTCGGCCGAGCGTCCGAGCTGCGACGGATCGTGACCGGGATGGCTGATAGAAGGAATGCGGACGAGGGTCTCGAGGTCGGCGCGGACCCGGGGCATGTCGTCGTTGACGCGGTCACGCAGCGTTGCGGAGGACGCCTGCGTCTTCATGGAGAAATGCAGCCTACTCCGGAAGCACGCCGGCCGCGAAAAGTACAACGGCAAAGGATCGATTTCGTTGCGAGTGAACTCTGGTACCGCCGCGACATTGACCGAAACGTGCCGCCCAAATTGAATGCATCGCCATGAAGAACCCCACATGGCCAAAGGCGTTGGCGTTCATTGGCTTCACGATCTTCGGGCTCGCACTCGCGTACTTCTCGACGGCGATCGCGACCGCCGGTGTTACGGCGCGGATCATCGGATCAGACCGCTCCGCTGACTGGCTCTCGACGGGGAGCGCGGTTCTGATGGTCGGCCTCGCCGCCGCAGCCGCGTTCGGATTCCTCGCGCTGACGAACGTTCGCGCGCTCATGCGTCGCGGCTAGCTCTCTCTGTACCTTGGGTCCCTGCCCAATCAGGGGCCCCTGCCCCTGGGCGCCGGAGTGCGGTAGCTAAGCACCTCCGGCGCCCACAGCGCGACACCAACAACGCTGAGGAGGGTCGCGACCCCTCCGGACACCACCGAGAACATCGGCGACACGAGGTCCGCCACCACGCCCGATTCCACCTGACCGAGATATGGGCCGCCCAGGAAGAACATCGAGCTGATCGCGACGAGCCTGCCACGGAGGTGATCGGGGACCACGGTCATGAGGATGGTGCTGCGGAAGATCGCGCTGATCGTGTCAGCGCCCTGCGCAATGGCGATGAACACGAGCGCGGGAATGAAGAGGCCGTCGTTCATGAGGCCGAACGCTGCGATTGCCAGACCCCATGCCGCGACAGCGAGGAGCACCGCGACTCCGTGATGCTGCACGCGCTTCGCCCATCCCGACGTGAGCGCGGCGACGAGCGATCCGACGCCCGGCGCGGCGAACAGGAGTCCGAGCCCCTCGGGGCCGACCGCGAACACACGGTCGGCGTAGAAAGGAAAGAGCGCTCGCGGCGAGCCGAAGAACGTCGCGAGGAAGTCCAGCAACATGGTCCCGAACAGGATTCGGTTCGCGCGGAAGTGCGCGAGCCCTTCGACGAGCGCGCGCCCGACCGGCAAATGGACCCGTTCCTCGCGCGGCGGCGCGACCAGCGCTATCACGGCGACGATCGCGACGACGAACGACGCGACATCGATCCAGTACGCACCCGCGAGACCGAAGGCGAGGATCACGAGCCCGGCGAGGGCCGGACCGGCGATGGCCGCGGTCTGAAAGAGAACCTGGTTCAGGGCCATCGCGGCCGGCAGCTGGTCGCGCTGCACGAGGCTCGGCGTGAGGGCGCCGCGGGCGGGCCCGTCGAGGGCGGAGAAGGCAGCACCGATGGCGGTGAACGCGTACAGGTAGAGCACGTTCGCGAACCCGAACTGCGTTCCGATCGCGAGAGCGGCGGAGCACGTCGCGAGGCCGATCTGCGTGACGATGAGAAGGCGCCGCCGGTCGACTCGATCCGCGATGACGCCGCCGAAGAGCGCCAGCGATATCAGCGGGATCGCCTGGAAGAGACCAATGAGCCCGACATCCAAGGACGAGCCGGTGATCAGGTAGATCTGGTAAGGGATCGCGACGAGACGAACCTGCGTGCCGGTCAGCGAGACGAGCTGCCCAAGCCAGAGCAGCCGGAACGAGCGCGACTCGCGGAGCGGCGAGAGGTCGATCAGAGCCGCCGAGCCTAGCCGGAGGCATGGGAGTCCGACTTGAACGAATCGGACGCCCACCCGCGCTAGAGTCAGGCGATGTATCGGACGACCTCTGCATCCGATGAGCTCGCAACGTGGGTGTCCTCAAGCTGGCGCGAAACGCTCACCACTGGATCGCACATAGACGGCGTCCACCCGGACGGCGCGATCGACATCGTGTGGGACGGGTCCGAGCTCGTCGTCATCGGCCCGCGCACTCGATCCGACATGGCCCTCAAGACCCGCGCAGGTGCTGAGTTCATCGGGGTCCGGCTCCGACCGGGCTCGACTCGCGCGATCATCGGAGAGGCGGCCGTCGCGATCGCGGATAAGACGGTGCCGCTCGAGCGTTTCTGGGGAAATGCCGCGCGCGCGGCGATGATTCGGCTGCAGGGGTCAAGGCCCGACGGAGCGATGGCAGAGCTCTGCGCGCTCCTGATCGAGCGCGGCCGAGCGGCTGGCGATCCCGATCGGCTGATCCCGCGGATCGTGGAGCTCGCCAGCCTTCAACGGACCGTGAGTGGTATCGCGCATGAGGTCGGACTCTCAGAACGCCAGCTCTTCCGGCGCTGCGTCGATGAGGTCGGCTACGGGCCCAAACACCTCGTCCGCGTCCTGAAACTCCAGCGCCTTCTCGGACTGGCCACGCGACTACCGGACGCGGGGCTGGCCGCGCTCGCCGCAGCGGTTGGCTACTCCGATCAGGCGCACATGTCCCGCGAGTGCCGACGCCTCACCGGCCTCACCCCCGCCCAGCTCGTCCGCTCGCAGCGTCATTTGTCGCGCTGACGAACACGTCCCGCCCTTCGTCCCACCGGTGGATGAGCCGTCCCTTCGGCCGTCCACCCTCGACGCCCCCGATCTCGTGAACGGACGCGACCACCCGCCGTGTCGGCTGTTCCCAGTGACCAAGCGAACGAAGCGCTACGGCAAACGCGATCTTCGAGGCATCAGTGTCGGGGACCCCGCAGCCCTTGCAGATCTGCGCGAAGGCGTCGTCCGGGCCCTCGGCGTGAAGGGTCGCGGCCAGGGAAACGTTCTCCTTCGCCGTCCTGAAGACGCGGCGCACGTCGGAGCCCCAGATGTAGCCGGGCATCGCTGCGCTCTGTGTGATCTCGGGTATCACGAGATAACCAGCCGCGCTCCTCTTGACGAGCTCATCGATATCCGCGTCGCCCTCGCCCACCGTCTCCACCGGAGACGACGCCGGGCGCTCCGCCAGGATGGCTCGCAACACGGTGCTCTTGCCGGCAAGACGAGGCACCGCGAGCACGATGAACGATCGCCTTTCGCGGGCGATGTCGCGCAGCGTCGCGGCGATGTCGCGCGACATCGTCCGATTGGCGACCAGATCGTCGAGGCGCAGCTCTTTGGCGATGACCTGGATGCTACGAGGACGCTCTGGCACACGGTGTGCCCAGTGTCGAGCAGGACCATGAAGCTCATCATCCCGGCTGTCCTGGGGCTCGTCTTGCTCACCGGTGCGAGCGGACCGGGGCCGCTCAAGGACTCCCTGGGAAATTTCTTTACCTTCCGGGAAGAGATGAGTCAGATGCGGAGCGAGGTCGCGGACCTGCGACACGGGCGGGGCAGCGCCGCCCCGGCCTGGGTCGCGAAGTACGCCGGCGCGCTCTGTTCCGCCGACTCGACATACATCGTGGAACACACCGACGCGGCGCTCGGCGTGACGGCCGCGGATATCGATGCGCAGTTCCAGCGGATGCACGACAACGGTCTGGAGTGCACGAGCGTTCGCTACCTCGGCTCGGTTGGCGATGGGCAGTTCGTTTTTGTGCTCCACCACGGAGCCAAGGACGTTTGGTACGTCTTCACCCTTTCGGAGGACCGGAAGAGCATCGCGAAGGTCGAGTGAGCCGCACCCGCTAGCCTTCGGGCTATGCGACCGGTGGAGCTGGTGATGGTCGGGGCGGGCAATCGTGGCTACCTCGCCTACGGTGGCTTCGCGGAGCGCAATCCCACGGAAGCCAAGTTTGTCGCCGTCGTCGAACCCGACGATGCGCGGCGCGCGCGGTTCGCGAACGCACACCGGATACCCGGCGAGCGCCAGTTCCGATCCTGGGAGGATCTGGCTGGCCGGTCCCCGCTCGCGCCCGCGTTGATCAACGCGACCCTCGAAGGCACCCATCGCGCGAGCACGCTCGGGTTACTCGCCGCCGGCTACGAGATGCTGCTCGAGAAGCCAATCGCGACCACACCTCGCGAGTGCCTCGAGATCGCCGCCGCCGCCGAGTCGCAGGGCCGGCTCCTCCAGATCGCTCACGTGCTCCGCTACGCGCCCTTCTTCCTCACGCTCCGCGAGATCGTCACGTCGGGTCGCCTCGGCGCGGTCGTCTCGGTCGATTGGCGAGAGAACCTCGTGTACTGGCACTTCGCGCATAGCTACGTCCGTGGGAACTGGGGCACTAGCGCGCGCGCCGGTCCGATCATCCTGACGAAGTGCTGCCATGACTTCGACTTGCTTGTGTGGATCTTCGGTCCGTGCGAGTGGCTTTCGTCTTCGGGCTCGCTCACGCATTTCACGCGCGAGGCCGTCGGTCCGGAGATCCCCGACCGGTGCACGGACGGGTGCCCGATCGCCGAGACCTGCCCGTATTTCGCGCCGCGCGTCTACCTGGATCGCCTTCGGGAGAACGCGGCCAGTTTCGCGGTTGCCGCGGTCACGCTCGACCGGACGCCCGAGGGCGTGATGCGCGCGCTCGAGAGCGGTCCCTATGGTGTCTGCGTGTATCGCTCGGACAACGACGTGGTGGATCACCAGGTCGTGCTCATGCGCTTCGCGGGAGGACTCTCCGTGAGCCTGACGATGCAGGGGTCATCGCACGTCGAAGGTCGCACCATCCGGATCGACGGGACGCGCGCCACGTTGCTGGCCAACGAGAGCCGCGCCGAGTTCGAGATCCACGATCACCGCACGCACACGGCCGAGCGGATCACCACGGCCCGCGGGGTCGGCGGGCACGGCGGCGGGGACGATGGTCTGATGCGAGCGTTCGTCGGGGCGATGGACGGCGATCGGGGAGACGCGGTGCTGACCTCAGCGCGGGAGTCAGTCGCGAGTCATCTCATGGCGTTCGCGGCGGAACAGGCCCGCGTGAGCGGTGAGGCGATAGAGCTCGAGCGCTTCCGCAGGTCGGTCGCCTAGAAAGCCCCGGCGGCGATCCGCTGACCTTCCGCGCTCTTCACGAAATCGAAGAATGCCCGGATCGCGGGCTTCAGCTCCGCTGTGTTCGAGTAGATGACCGCGAGGGGGCGGACGATCGGGTAGGTGCCGCTCGCGATGTTCTCCTGGGTGCCGGTTATTCCGTCGATCTGGATGGTCTTCACTCGAGTGTCGCTCGCAGTGCGGGATCCGGTACTCGCGATCCCGATCGCGCCACGGAAAGAGTTGACCGCGGCGAACATCGCCTCGCTCTCCATTTGCTCAGCGACGCTCTTCCCGTACGTCACAACGGACCCCGCGAAGAGGTACGCCTCAAACGTCTGCCGCGTGGCCGCGTTCTTTTCGCGGATGTATGGCCGGATCGTTGGCTCGGTCCAGCCGAGATCCGCCCAGGTCTTGGCGTCGCCGGTGTAGATCTGCCGAAGCTGGTCCCGGGTGAGGTTCTTCAGCGGATTGGCCGGATTGACGATGACGGCGGTGCCAGCGAATCCGATCGGGATCGGCGTAACGGTTTGCTTCTCAGCGTCGGTCAGAGCACGGCTGACGAATCCGACGTCGATCGTGTTCGAGAGGAGGAGCTTGATCGCGGCGTTGGACCCACTCTCGGAGACGATCCAGTTGACTCCAGGATTCAGCTCCTTGAATCGGGCGGTGAGTGCCTGAACCGCGGGAAGGGCGCCCCCTCCGCCGCTCGCGGTGTACGTCCCAGAGAGCGGCTCCGGCGTTGGCGCGATCGGCCTTGCCGCGCCACACGCTGCGAGCACGAAGACAAGCACGATCCCCCCGATGAGGATCGCGCCGAGGCGTGACCGTCCATGCCGGATCATCACGTCCTGCTCCGTGACAAGAGTCGTTATCGCGGCCAACGGCGACAATCCACAAACATGGCTAGGACCTGACTAGATCATTTGACGGAGGCGGAGTGAACATCGGGCCGATCGCGATCCCACCGGCAGGAGAGCGTGCCGCGGGGACATTCACGTTCGCGGGCGATGCTGGCCTAGCGAAATACGAGTGGCCCTATGTCGCCATCGCGGGCCTGATGGCGGGGCCGACGGTCGTGATCACCGCAGGTATCCACGCGGCCGAGTACACCGGCATCGAGGCGGCAATCCGGAGCGGGCGAACGACATCCCCCGACTCCGTGCGCGGCACGATCCTCATCCTTCCGCTTCTCAACCGGCCGGGATTCTACGAGCGCAGCATCTATGTGAACCCGGAGGATGGCGACAATCTCAACCGGTTGTTTCCGGGCAAGGCCGACGGAACCTGGGGCGAGCGGTTCGCGCATCGCCTCCTCACTGAGATCATCACTAAATGCGACTACTCGATCGACCTGCACGCCGGCGATCTGATCGAGGATCTCGTCCCATTCGTCAGCTACCGCGAGACGCTTGACGCCGCCCTCGACGCGCGCATCCAGGGAATGGCCAACGCGTACGGAGCTCGCTGGGCCGTGAAGACCGCACCGACCGGTGAGCGACCCGGGACACTGATGGCGGTCGCCGCGCAAAACGGCGTTGCCGCGATGGTCGCCGAGTCCGGCGGTCGCGGCCAGCTCATCGAGGAAGACGTGGCGCGCCACGTGACAGGCGTCACCAACATCCTACGCACGATCGGCGCGATCAGCGGTCGCCCCGCGCGTGTCGTGCCACCGACGATCGTGAAGAGCTTCGAGTGGCTCCGCTCGCCGGTCGAAGGGATCTTTCACAGTCACGTTCGGGTAAATCAAATGGTCAAGGCGCGCGACCTCCTCGGAGACATGACCGACCTGCTGGGGGAGCCGATCGCGGCTCTCACCGCTCCAGTGAGCGGAGTCGTCCTCTTCATCGTCACAAGCCCCGCAATAAAAAAGGGCGGACTTCTTCTCGCGATCGGCGCGCTCTGATGAGGCCGCGAATCGCGGGCTTCGGCGTCGCCGCGCTCGTCGCCATTGCCGCATGCGTGCTTCCGCAAACCGACAACACGCCCACCGGCACCCCGGGTGGTTCTTCGGGAGCGCTGGTATCGCAGCGCGGAGCTGGTGGCGACCTCAAGATCCTGTACTGGCAGGCGCCGTCCACACTGAACCCGCATCAGGCCACCGGACCAAAGGACAGCGACCCCGCGCGCCTCGTGCTTGAGCCACTCGCGTCGCTCGGCAAGGATGGCCAGGCGATCGCGAATGGTCTGGCGGCCGAGATCCCGACGGTGGCCAACGGTGGTATCGCAAGGGACTTCACGTCCGTGACCTGGAAGCTCCGTCAGGGCGTGAAGTGGTCGGACGGCACGCCTTTCACCGCCGACGATGTGGCCTTCACGTACCAGTACCAGTGCAACCCGGCGACGGCCGCGACCACATTCGCCCGCTGCGACGGCGTTCAGAGTGTCGTTTCCGTCGACGCGAACGCTGTCGTCGTCACGTACCGGTCGGCCAACCCGTTCGCCTTCCAATGGGGGGTCGGCCCTGAAGGCGCCATCTTGAATAGAGACCAGTACAAGGGTTGCCTCGGGGCGAGAGCCGTCGATTGCGCCGCTGACAAGAAGCCCACCGGAACCGGTCCGTACAAGATTCGTGACTTCAAAGTGGGCAACGTCGTCACGTACGACCTGAACGACCAGTTCCGCGATCCGAACAAGCCATTCTTTAGAACAGTCACGTTCAAGGCGGGCACCGACGCTGACGGCGCGGCGCGCGCGATCTTCCAGGCAGGGGACATCGACTACGCCTGGAACCTGCAGGTCGACCCGAACACGCTCCGCAACATGGCGGCGAGCTCGCAGAGTGGGAACCTGGTGACCATCCTCGGTTCCAGCGTCGAACGTGTCGAGCTCAACTTCTCGGACCCCTCCGCCTCCTTGGGCGAGAAGCGCAGCGAGCCAGAGACCAAGCATCCCTTCTTCACCGACAAGGCCGTCCGTCGGGCGCTGGCCATGGCCACGAACCGCGAGGCGATCGCTCAACGCATCTACGGCGATGGGGTATTTGGCAAGCCGACGTGCAACATCCTCGCCGCGCCGGAGGTGATGAGCTCGCCGGACACGAAGGGCTTCGACGTCTGCAAATTTGATCTGAACGCCGCGAACGCCGAGCTTGAACAAGCCGGCTGGGTGAAGGGCGCCGACGGCGTGCGCGCGAAGGGGGCGACCAAGCTAAAGATCCTCTTCCAGACGAACGTGAACGCGCGCAGGGAGAACACGCAGCTTCTCCTCAAGAAGGATTGGGAGAGCGTCGGCTTCTCGGTCGACACCCGTTCCGAGCCGTTCAGCTCTTTCTTCCTCACCACCTCTCCGGGCGGCGCGAGCAGATTCTTCGCCGACGTGCAGACCTACGCCGACGGCGGCGACCCGGATCCGACCGCCTATCTCGCCGCCGCTTGGACCACCGAGCAGATCGCGGCAAAGGCCAACAACTGGCTTCTCGGGAACCGCGCGCGCTACTCGAACAAGGACTTCGACGCGCTGATCGCGCAACTGCGCGTCGAGGCCGACACGACCAAGCGCACGCAACTCGCGATCCAGGCGAACGATCTTTTGATCCAGGACGTGGCGGTCATCCCCCTGATCCAGCGGAGCGCCGTCACGTCGGGGATCGCGAAATCTCTCAAAGGCGTCGACCCATCGCCATGGGACTCGGAGATGTACAACATCGCCGACTGGACGAAGTAGGGATGTGGCGCTGCGCGTGGCCGCTGCTCACCTTGGTGCTGGTCGCCACATGTTCCCCTGCACCGAGTGGCTACGCTCACGATCTGGTTGTCTCGAACCAGACGACGCTCGCGGTGACGCTCGCTGTGAACGGGAGAGTCGTACGCAGTGTTCAGCCGCGCACGGACGAGACGATCTCCGTGAGGGACCTTCCGGCGCAACCGTGGGTCGTCGAAGCGCGCACGCCGAGCGGACGCGTCCTGACCTCGCTGACGGTGCGTCCTGGTGACGTGTGGGAGACGAGCATGCCTGATGGCAGTACTCAGATGAATGGTGACGCCGTCCGCGTCGACCTCTCCTGCGGGCGTCTCGACATCTGGTCTGGGCCCCCACTCTTGGGGCCGGCTCCTGGCCCCGGCAAGCCCGGCGACTGCGCTCCTTGATCGCCAGACTCAGACGGTCTTGGCTTCTCTCGAAAGAGGCACACATCGCGGACTGGACGAAGTAGACGCTTATAGTCAGCCGCTGATCGAGCGGGAGGAGGTCTAGAGATGGGACGTGATGTTCTGATCAATCGTCGGCGTTTCCTGCAGTCCATGGCCGCGGTGGGCGTGGTTGTGGCATGCGGACCCACCGCGACGGCCAGCCCAAGCCCGAGTGTCAGTGCGAGCGGCAGTCCAGCGCCTAAGGCGGTCAGCATCGAGTGGTGGCGGCGGAACTATGCCCAGGGCACACAGTCCGCCGAAACGATCACCTCCGATGCGGCGGTGAAGGCCTACAAGGACCGCGCGTCGAATGTGACGATCGCGATCCAGGGCGGGCCGTTTGGCGCCGAGACCGACCAGAAGTTCGATATCGCGATCCTGCAGGCGCATAACGGCCCCGACGTCTTCCACACCACCGGCGGCGACGTGCTGAAGTACGCCGCGGCCGGTCAGCTGTCCCAGCCGACGCTCACCGACGCCGAGCGGACTGACTTCAACCCGAGCGCGCTGAAAGCGACCACATACAAGGGCACGGTTGTGGCATATCCACTCTGGATCGTGCCCTGGTTCGAGTACATCAACCTCGATCTCTTCAAAGAGGCCGGCGTCACGCCGCCTACAGGCGGCAACTGGACGTATGAGGAGTTCCTCGCCGCGGCGAAGAAGCTGACCTTCAAGCGTGCCGACGGCAAGCAGATTTACGGCTTCGCCCACGCGAACGACGAGTTCGCCTTCATGCTCATCGACGGTGGGCGGCCGTACGACAGCACCATCAAGACGTGGACATTCAACAGTGCCGACGCGGTGAGCGGCCTCGAGAAGTGGGTCTCGCTCGCGCAGCAGAAGGTCATGCCGCCGGACTTCCTGACCTTGAACCCCAACGACTCGCAGGCGCGTTTCCTCGCCGGCGACGTCGCGATTCTGCAGCGACCGAGCGCGATGATCAACATCCTCAACGCCGATGCGAAGTGGAAGTTCGGGACGAACTGGGACATCGCCAACTTCCCGAAAGCCAAGGGGGACCAGACCGCTTGGGGCGGTGTCGGCTTCATCGCCGTCCGCGAGCAGTCAGACGCCGACAAGAAGGCCGCGGCTCACGCGTTCGCGAAGTACCTCACCGGGCCGGACATCGGACCGGATCTCAAAAAGCAAACGCCGCCGGTCGAGTACTGGCTCGCGCCCGCCGGGCGGAAGTCCGCGGCAGGGATCTACGGCGACTATCACCCGGCGAAGGCGAAGGTAGCCACGATGGGCGCCTTCACCTACGTGCTCCCGAATGTGAGCACATGGTCCGAGATCGACCAGAAGTACCTCCGGCCGGCGCGTGACGCGGCGCTCGAGGGCAAGAAGACGCCGAAGCAGGCACTCGACGAGGTGGCGCCGCAGGCGCAGAAGCTGCTGGACGAAGCCAACAAGTAGTTTGTGATGGCGACCGCAGCGCCGCGGCGGCGACGCAGCCTCGCCGCTGCGCTGCGACGCTACGGCTGGTCGTACCTCTTCGTCCTACCGACCTTCTCGCTGTTCGTCGTGTTCACGCTCCTGCCTGTCGTGCAGGGTCTGGTCTTGTCGCTGCAGAACGCGCGAGTCACCGGTGGCGAGTTCATCGGACTCGCGAATTTCGAAACTCTCGCGGCCGATCCGGTCTTCGTGCAGGCCCTCGGAAACACGATCCTGTACGCGACGGTCGTGGTCGCGGCTCAGATCACGCTCGCGCTGATCGTCGCAAGCCTCATCCAGCCCCTCGGCACCCGGGCCCATGTGTTCTACCGCGCGCTTTTCTACTTACCCCTTGTGAACTCGGCGATCCTCGTCGCGATGGTGTGGCGCTGGATCTTCAACGCCAATCCGTTCGGCCTCGCGAACACAGCGCTGGGGGTGATCGGACTTGGGCCGTTCCTTTGGATCGGAAGCTCGGATCAGGCGCTCATCGCCGTGATTCTGAGCGCGGTCCTGACGATCCCGGGCGGCGGCGTGGTCCTTTACTCCGCGGCAATGGGATCACTGCCGCGCGAGCTCTACGAGGCCGCGGATCTCGACGGCGCGAGCTGGTTCTCGAAGTGGCGCCACATCACCGTGCCACTTCTGCGTCCGACGACGCTCTACCTGCTCGTGATCTACACGATCTTGGCATTTCAGCTCTTCGAGCGCGTCTACATCATGACGAACGGCGGCGGGCCGAATAACGCGACGATCACGATCGTGCAGCTCATCTATTCCACGGCCTTCCAGTTCGGGCGATATGGGCTCGCGAGCGCGATGGCCGTGGTGCTGTTCGTGATGGCGCTCGGCGTCGCCCTGGTGCAGTTCCGCTCACTGCGGTCCGATGTCGAATATTAGGCAGCGCCTGCCGGTCCACATCGTCCTTCTCGTCGCGGGCGGCCTGTCGCTGTTTCCTTTGTACTGGCTCTTTCTGACGTCTCTATCGCCGACGCAATACGTCGTCCGGGTGCCGCCGGAGATCGTGCCCCGCGAGCTGACGACCGCGAACTACGTGAGACTTTTTGAGACCACGCCGATCGTGCGGTGGCTGTTCAACACCGTCGTGATCGCAGGCGTGATCACAGCGTTTCACCTGCTGTTCGATTCCATGGCCGGATACGCCTTCGCGAAGCGGCGCTTTCCCGGAAAGAACGTGATGTTCTGGCTGGTGGTGAGCACGCTCACGGTGCCGGCGCAGGTCACTCTCATCCCGGTGTTCTTCATCCTGCGGTTTCTCGGGCTACTCGACACCTATCCAGGCGTGATCCTTCCCGGACTCGCGGACGTTTTCGGGATATTCCTTATGAAGCAGTTCATCCAGACCTTGCCGACCGAGCTCGAACACGCCGCGCGAGTCGACGGTGCGTCGGAGTGGCAGGTGTACCGCCACGTCATCGTGCCCCTTTCGCGTCCGGCGCTCGCTGT
>VBEY01000045.1 GCA_005889295.1 Chloroflexota bacterium
ACCCGGGCGTCGGTCACGCGTTCCACAACGACACCGGCACGCGCTACAACCCCGAGCAGGCGCAACGCGCGTGGGTCGCGACGATCGAGTGGTTCCGGAAGTACCTCGCCTAGCGGCCGCTGTCCCTGCCGCGCCAGCGCGAGATCAGCGCCAGGATGGCCGCCGATGCCCCAAGGAGGAGGCCCGCAAACCCATCAGGCGTTCCGCCCGTCGCCGTCGAGGGTAGGCCGCTGATCGGCGCGGGCGTGGGCCCCGCGCTCGGGGCTGTGACCGTCGCACCCATCACACGTGTGGCGAGCGCGTTCCCGTTCGCGTCGAGGCCGACCTCGAAGCACGCCACTACCGGGCGAACCGGGAACACAAACCCGAGGCTCGCCGAAGCAGGGAGCGCGATGCGAAGGTCGGGCGTCGTGGTCACGATGTCTATTAGCGGGCCGCGCTGGTCGGAGATCCCCGTGGCTATCCCGAGGACCTCGCCGCAGATCGGAGACGGCATCGCGATGAGCGCGAGCACGGGGCCGGACGTCGTGACCGTCCGGTTGATGCACATCGCGGCGCCGAGGGGCGTGGTTGACGGAAGCCGATCGCCGGAGTGCAGCGCGAAGGTGGCGGTCCCGATCGTGACCGACCCGGGCACCGTCGGCGTGGGTTCGCTGAAAGCCCGGACCGTGCCGCACGTCGCGATGTACGGCGGCTCGGCCGAAACTGGCGCCGCCCACCCCGTGAGAAGGGCAAGGGCCGCGCCCACTGTGAAGCTATTTCTTCTCCAGGAGCGCTCTGATCGCATCTCGGCCCTCCGGTGTCGCGTCCGATTTTTCCGGCACGATTATCTTCGCTTCCGCGGCCTGGGCAGGCCCCGTTCCGTGGAAATCGAATTCGTCGCCGCCCGCTCTTCTGATCGCTTCGCGTTCGGCGTCAGGTGAATCCAGCCCGACGAGTTTGTCGACCGTCTTGCGATTGCGTATCGAGCGCGCGAGCGAGGCCAGCACCGCAGGAGAGCGGAGCGCCTGCGGGTCGACCTGCGCGAGCGGGGACATCGTCGCCTGCGCGGCGAGCTCGTCGCCGGAAACGGTGATGCCTTCCTTGCGCGCGATCGCATCGAGCACGAGGAGTGACTTTGCGCGCCGTTCCGCGACCGGACGCCACTCTTTCCTGATGTCCTCTTCGGTCTTGCGTGCCTGGAGCAGGAACTTCTCCCAGGTGACGCCCTCCTGCTTCACGCGCGCCTTCAGATCGTTCACGAGATGCTCGAGCTCGTCTTCGACAAGAATCTCCGGAACTTCGACGGTGGACGTGGCCATCGCGTGCTCTACCGCCTTGTCAGCTGCTTCATCGCGCGCCTCGTGGAATGCGGCGTGCGCGAGCTCGTTGCGGACGGCCTTTCTCAAGGAGGCGAGATCCGCGACACCGACCGTCTTCGCGAACTCATCGTCGAGCGCCGGAAGGACCTTCTCCGCGACCTGCGACGGCCGGATGCTGAACGTCCCGGTTTTGCCAGCAAGCTCGCGTTCGCTCGCATCGTTGGGAAATGCGAGCTCCACCTTCTTCTCGTCGCCCACCTTCATGCCGACGAGGGCCTCACCCAGGCCGGCGATGCCGAGATCCTTCCCTGCCTCGATGTGCGCGTTGCGGGCGAACGGAGGCAGCGTCTGGCCGGGCACGGCGGCGTCGATGTCGACGGTCAGGATGTCGCCTGGCTTCGCCTTCCGGTCGACCGGCCGGAGCTGAGCGTGCGTGTCGCGCATCGACGCGATGGTCTTGTCGATCTCGTCCTCACCCGGTGGGCTCGCCTCGACCGTCGCGCCGTGCGCCGAGTAGTCGCCAAGTGCGACGTCCGGGCGCACCACGACGGTCGCCGTGTACCGGAGCGGCTCGCCCTCCTTGAGCTGCGTCAACTTCGCGTCGGGCCGATCGATCGGCTCGATCCCCTCCGCCTCGACGATCTCGCGATATGTCTGATCCATCAGGTCGTCCGCGGCGTCCTCCCAGAGATGCTCCTTGCCATACTCCCGCTCGTACATCGCGCGCGGCGCCTTACCGGGACGGAACCCCGGGATCTTCGCGCGCTGGACGTGACGCTGGAACGCGGCATCGGCCGCACGTGACAGCCGGTCGGCTGCGACCTCGACGTCGAGCGTGACCTTCGATCCCGGTTCTCGACGGACGGTGTGCTTCACGGATGGCGGCACGGTCTTCGGGGAGTCCTGCATGGAGATGCGTCAATGGTAATCGGGTACGCTCGTTGGCAGCAGGTGTTCTTCTACGAGATCCATGAAGGCGACGAGGACATCGGCACTGCCGTTCTCCTTGCGCACGAGCGCCGCTTCGAGCCGCTCGAGTTCTTCGCGCTCGTGAAGAAGGCGCGCGCGTTGCTCGTCGATTCGTTTGAGGAAGACTCGCTCTCCGAGGCGATCGCGAGCGAGCTCGCGCGGACAGCAGGCTTCATCCACGTGACCGACGACCTTCTCGTGGCCTCGGTGAACGTGGACGTCACCGAGGAAGGGACATTCCTCGTCTCCGAGGAAGCCGGCGACCGGAGCGTGTTCCTCTCGCGCGACGACGACATCGAGAACTGACCCGGCTGGTGATGGAGCGCGTCGGCTTCGTCGGGCTCGGGATCATGGGCGCGCCGATGGCGCGCAACGCCCTCAAAGCCGGGTTCCCGGTCACCGTCACGAATCGCACGCCGGATCGCGCGAAGCCTTTCGCCGACGCCGGCGCGACCGTCGTGCGGACCCCACGCGAAGTTGCCGAGCGTTCGGACCTCGTCGTCACGATGGTGACGAGCTCGCCCGACGTTGAGGCCGTGACGTTCAGCCCCGACGGCATCGCGGCCGGCGCACACCCCGGTCTGTTGGCGATCGACATGAGCACGATCAGCCCTTCCGCGTCCCGCGAGATCGCGAAGCGCGCGGCCGCGAGCCGGCCGCCGTTTCACACCCTCGACGCGCCCGTGTCCGGTGGCGAGCTCGGGGCGATCGAGGCGCGGCTCGCCATCATGGTCGGCGGCGATGAAGCCGATGTGAAGCGGGCGATGCCGCTCTTCGAGGCGCTCGGAAAGACCATCGTCCACATCGGCGGTCATGGCGCGGGACAGGCCTGCAAGCTCGCGAACCAGATCGCCGTCGCGATCAACAACCTCGGCGTGTCCGAAGCGCTCGTGTTCGCGAAGGCGCAGGGCATAGACCTCGAGCGCACGCGGCAGGTCATCGCCGGCGGAGCTGGCTCTTCGTGGGCGATGCAGAACTACGCGCCGAAGATGCTCGCCGGTGACTTCCGTCCCGGCTTCATGGTCGATCTCCAGCAGAAGGATCTGCGGCTCGTCCTCGACAACGCCTACGGCGATCACGTTTCGCTTCCCGGGACCGCGCTCGTACACGCGCTCTATACCGCTCTCCAGAGGGACGGTGGCGGACGCGAGGGAAACCACGCCCTCCTGAAGGTCATCGAGCGACTTTCAGGTCAAGAGGCGCGACACGGACGTTGACCGCCTGTTGACCTAGCGGCCGTCAAACCAAGCCTTTCGGGTACCCCTCTCCTATTGAGGGTGACCGTCGGTGCCGCCGACTCTTGACGCATGACTGCACGCGTCCTAGTGGTGGAGGACGACGAAGCGACTCGCGGCGCGCTGCGCGCGCTTCTCGACGATGCGGGCTACCAAAGCGACGGTGCCCCGGACGGTGAAAGCGCCGTCGGCGTCATTCGCGACTCGCGGTTCGATCTTGTCCTGCTCGATCTCGGTCTTCCCGGGATGTCAGGCGCCGACCTGCACCGCCAGGTGCGCCAGGACCCGCGGACGCGCTTCCTGCCCATCGTCTTCCTGACCGCGCACTCGGACCGACAAGCGAAGCTGGAGCAACTCGAGGCCGGTGCCGAAGACTTCATCACCAAGCCCTACGACGCCGACGAGCTCCTTGCGCGGGTCGGCGCAGCGGTGCGGCGTTCGAGCGGGCTGCGGTCGGTGAACCCGCTCTCGGGTCTTCCCGGCAACCCCACGATCACCGAAGAGATCGAATCTCGCCTCGCACGAGGCGACCACTTCACGCTGCTCTACGTGGACATCGACCGATTCAAGGAGTTCAACGACCACTACGGATTCACGCGCGGGGACTCTGTGATCACCATGCTGGCCGAGGTCCTCGTTCAGGTCGCGGGCGCGGAGCAGCGCTTTGTGGGCCACATCGGCGGGGATGACTTCGTTCTACTGGCGCGGGCCGATGAGGCCGAGTCCCTCGCCGAAGGGATCACGCGACGCTTCGACGAGCGGATCCGCGCGCTCTATGACGCCGAGGATCGTGCGCGAGGGTGGATCGAGGCGCGCGACCGCCGCGGCAGGCTTCGCCGCTTTCCGGTCGCGACCGTATCGATCGGGATCGTGAATGTGCCGCCCGGTCGCTTCAAGGGCGCGACGGCCGCGGCGCGCGCTGCCGCGGAGGTGAAGGAAGTGGCGAAGCGGATGCCGGGGTCGGCGTGGGCGGTCGATCGCCGGAGGAGCTGAGCCCGAATCAGTGCGCTCATTGACGGGAGTTCAGTGCCCGGGGTGGGATTTGAACCCACACGGGGTCGCCCCCATCGGCTCCTAAAGCCGACGCGTCTGCCGGATTCCGCCACTCGGGCCTGTGAACGCTCATCCTAGCTGCGATTGTTCGCTATGCCCTCGTGCCTTCGCAGATAGTCCTCCCAGATCGCTCGCTTTCGCAGCAGACAGGGCACATCCACATCGGGATAGAGACGAGGAAGGAGTCGCAGCGAATCAGCCTTGCCAAAGATAAGCGCCCAGACACCTCCATATGGTTTGCGCGTGATCCAGCCGCGGAGCGGAAGCGCTGCACGCAACCGCGCATGCAGCCACTCAACGTGCTTTCGACTGCCGGAGACGAACTTCGTTCTCAGACACTCCCAGTAGTAATCGGAGCGCCTTGTGGTGTCCGCACGCCAAATTCCATTGACGATGCTTCCATCGCCATCGAGAAGCCCGCGCGCCAACGGGAACAGGACTTCATCGGGCGCATCGATGCTTCCTATGGTCAGACTCTTCCTTGGTGACAGGCCAACGGAACGGAACCAGTCGTATAGGTTCCGATCTGTGATCTGAACCACGAAGACGACGCCGCCAGCCTGTGTCGGTACCTCCGCGATCCGATCAGTCCGTCCGAGTATCGCTAGATAGATCTCAACAAGCTGCCGATCCATGGACTTGAAGTCGATTCGAGGGCGGCTGCCCACCAGACAGCCATCGGTCGCGGTGAGCCCGACCACATATGCCATCTCGTCCGACCAGCAGAGCGGCAGGATTGTCGAGCTGCCTCGGAACCACTTGCACTCGCTCAGCGGTGTCCTGCGTTCGTACCTCAGCCCGCGATGCGCGGCCGCGGCTCTTGCAACCCGCGGGTCGCTGAGTGCGGAGAGTCCCTTCGCCCATCCCTTCCCCTGACCTTTGGCCACGGCGAGATCGCAGCGGCTCGGGGCCACCGTGTCAACGGGACGAGCAGCTGACTCGAGCGCGCCATCGAAATATGCCTTCGTTCACACGTACCGTGGATCGCGCGATGTCTTCCGCCAAGACCGCGACCCCGGACGGTCGCGCGACGCGGGACCGGGGAGCGAAACGTCCGGATCGCCGTCTCCAGCGGTGCACGAGGTGAGGCGCCGGCTGTTGACCTGTGAACGCGTCCTGACGGCTTGGTCCTAGATGTCACGACGCCGCCGGCGGGATGGAGTCCCTGGCCGGCGGCGCGTGCGCATTGGGGGAGGTGGGGTGGACTTTTGGAAGCGTCCCTTCGTACAACGTCACTAAATGCGACACGCGGCGGTCTATGTGTCGCAGCGACGTTTCAGTTAACCGCGGCCGAGGAATCGACCGCCTCGCTATACCGGCACGCGCGCACAACTTTGGGCGCGGACACGATTCCGGCGACCTGCCGAGTAAGCCCCTTTGTTACATGGCTACCGGTTCGCCTTTGCCAGAGTCTTCACGACCGAGCGGGCCACGAGCAGGGCAACGATGGCGATGACCTGTCCGACCAGAATGGCGCGATTCAGGTCGAAAGCCGGCCGCCACTCGGCCTCGCCGTCTTTGATCACCCACGCGCCGGCAGGTTTGGCGCGCACGCCAAAGCCCGCGCCCCCGTTCCCCTCGGTATCGCCGCCGCCTCCGCCGCCTCCCATGACGTTGGCCGCGGGAATGATCGTCAGCCCGTCCTCCTGGTATGGCTCGCCATAGACCCGGCGGACATTGATGACGTCCTTCGCCTGGCTGACGGCTTCCAATGCGTTCATCGTGGACCTCCCCCTTGCGTCGTCGGTCCGACGATACGCTCCGTCATTCGATTACCGGACTCAGAGCGCGAGCTCCATCCCTTCTCGAGCGACCACGACCTCGATTCCTGAGACCTTACGGTTGGCTTGCTCCTGCGCTTCGAGTGCGATGCGGTCGAGTGCGTCATCGCTGCGGTCGGGATCGTGGTGATACAGCACGAGACGCTTCACTTTTGACTTGACCGCGACGTCGATCGCGCTCGTGATCGTGGAGTGGCCCCAGGTTGGCTTGAAGTCGCTCTCGAGAAACTGGGCGTCGTGGATGAGCGTGTGCGCGCCGGTCGCGAGCGGGATTACCGGATTCGGCTTTCCAGAAAACGGGTCCTCTGTGTCGGTGGCGTAGACGAGCGCGCGATCGTCCGCCTCGATCCGAAACGCGAGCGCCGGCGCAGGGTGAAAGATGCTCGCGGCACGGACGCGGAACCGCCCGATCTGCTCGTCGCTGCCGTCCTGCAGCTCGCCAACAGAAAGCTGCGCAGGCAGGTCGTCGATGTCGACGGGAAAGAAAGGGTCGTCCATTCCCAAGCCGAGGAGCTCGCGCATCGTGCGGGACTGCTTCGGCCCGCGGATCCGAAGCGACGACTTCGGATCGTACGCAGGGCGGAAGAAAGGAATGCCCTGGATGTGATCCCAGTGGAGGTGCGAGAGCAGGAGATCGACGGAGAACGGCCGCGAACCGCCGCCGTTCATGAGTGCAGTGCCGAGTTCGCGCAGTCCGGTGCCGGCGTCCAGGATGAGCAGAGATCCGGTGCTGTCGCGAACCTCGACGCACGCGGTGTTACCCCCGTAGCGCACCGTCAGGGGGCCGGGGGTCGGGATCGACCCGCGCGTGCCCCAGAAGCGGACCTTCATCGCTCGCTCACGAGCTGCCCGCCTGATCGCGCTCCGACAGGCCGGTCTCGGGCGCGGCCGCCATGCCTTCGTCGCCGGGCTTGGGCCAGGTGTGCTTCATCGAATCGAGCGTCCACTCCAGATCGTGCACGCTTTTACGTACCGCCGCGACGACGGTCGGATCGAGATGGTCGCCGGCCATTCCGTCCATCATCTCGAGAGTCCTCTCGAGGGTGTAGGCCGGCTTGTAATACCGCGGCGCCGTGAGCGCGTCGAAGACGTCGGCGGCGGCCACGATGCGTGCGCCGAGGAGGATCCGCTCCGCGGGCAGGCCCCGCGGGTACCCCTTTCCGTCCATCCGCTCGTGGTGCTGGGCGGCGATCACCGGGACATCACGCATGTCCTGGGGGAACACCAGATGCGCGAGGAACTCTCCGGTCTTTTCGGCATGCGCCTTCATGTACTCGAACTCGGCGTCGTCGAGCTTGCCGGGCTTGAGGAGGAACTGATCGCGCACCGCGATCTTGCCGTAGTCGTGGAGGAGCGCCGCCGCACGGAGCTTCTCGAGCTCGATCCCTTCAAGGCCGAGCGCCCTTCCGATCACCTCGGCGTATCGCGTCACGCGCTGGCTGTGTCCAGCGGTCTGCTGGTCGCGCGCATCGATCGTCACGGCGAGCGTCTCGATGAGGGTGGTCCACAGGCGCCGCTGCTCGGCGAGAAGCTGCGCGTTCTCGACCGCGACGGCGGCTGAGGCGCCAAGTGAGCTCAGGGTGTCCTCGTCGTCGCCGGTGAACTCACCGCCGCCGTTCTTGTTCACGACCTGGAACACACCGATGACGCGCCCGTTCTGTCCGGTCATCGGGAAGGTCAGAAGGGTCTTCGTGCGGTAGCCGGTGCGGTGGTCGGGCTCGGGGTTGAAGCGGGGGTCGTCGTACGCATCAGCGATGTTGATCGTGTCGCCACTGGCGGCCACGATGCCCGCGATGCCGACGCCGATTGCCTGACGGATCTCACCGGCACCGGCCCCGAGAGCGACTCGTGACCAGATCTCGCCGCGTTCTCGGTCGACGATGAAGATCGTCGCGCGATCGGCATCGAGAAGCTGCGTCGTCACCGTCGCCATGTCCCGCAGCAGCGCGTCCAGGTCGGTGATCGACATGAGCCGGCGCGTGACGTCGAGGATGAGGTCGAGCTTCGACCCGGCGGTCACTACTCGATCGGTCTTGCGGCGCGGCTGGCGGCGACGGTCGCTCCGCCCTCGGCGCTCCTCAGTCATCAGCCGTCGATCGGGATGTGCTCGAGCACGGGGCCGACGGTCTCGGCGATCTGCTCGAGCAGCATCTGGTCGCGCCGTTCGAACGCGCCGTTGCGCTTGTTCAGCGCCTGGATCACGCCCACGACGCTCTGGCCATCACTGCCCCACACGGGCACGACGAGCATGTTGAGCGTCCGGAAGCCGGTGCGGAGATCAACGTTTCGGTCGAAGCGCGCGTCGGCGTAGGCATCGGGAACGTTGATCGTCTCACCGGTGAGCGCCGACTGGCCCGCGAGTCCCTGGCCCATCGGCAGCCGGATCTCGGTCGCGGTCCGCTGGGCCACGCGAGCCCAGAGCTCCTTCTTCTTCAAATTGACGATGTAGACGGTGCATCGCTCGGCGTCGACCGCCTGGGAGCAGAGATCCACGAGTCCGCGCAGGTACGCCTCGCGGTCTTTCTGAACGGCGAGGTGCCCGAGCTTGACCAGGACGAGCGCGACTTTGTCGTCCAGCACGGCTAGCGATACCCCGCGATGGCCGCACGACCGATGGGAACGTCCGGAGCGGATGCCGGCTTTGGTGTGGCCACCTGGCCAAGCCGGTTGATCTGCCAGCAGGGCACCGGCTCAGCACGGCCCTTCACCGGCACCGCACCGAGGTCGATCGCCTCGACGTCCTCGCCCAGCTCGCCAAGCGTGTCGCCCGAGACGACCACCTGGTCACGTCGCGCGATGTCCGCCGCGGTAAGCCGCGACGCGACGTTGGCGCTGTCACCGATGACCGTGTACTCCATACGTCCGTTAGCGCCGAGGAAGCCGGCGACTACCGGACCGGTATTGATCCCGAAGCCGAACGAGACGTCCGGACCGCCCTTCTCGCGCTCGGAAACGATCCAGCGCTGCATCTCGAGCGCGCACTCGACGGCCTTGCGCGCCGGGTCCTTCACCTCGAGCGGCGCGCCCCAGAGGACCATGATGTTGTCGCCGTTGAACTTGTTCACGGTGCCTTCGTAGCGGTTCACGATGTCCACCATACCGTCGAAGTAGTGATTGAGGTGGCCGAGAAGGATCCCCGGGGCCAGCCCTTCGGAAATCGTGGTGAACCCGCGGATGTCTCCGAAGAGGACCGTGACGCGCTTCTCCTCACCTCCGAGCTCGAGCTTTCCGGCCTCCTCGCGGTCGATGATCGTGCGCGCGACCGACGGCGTGACGAAGCGACCGAAGGTGCTTCGCGTCCGTGCCACTGTGATCTGCTCTTCCGCTAGGAGATAGCCAAGCAGGATGATCCACCAGAAGACGGCTGGTATGACGTAGGCGATCGAGGGCACCTCGACGGGACCCGCGCCGAGGATCTCCTGCGTCTGCAGCGTGAACAGAACGTAGGCGCCGGTGACGTACGCGACGAGGAGCGCGAGCGCGCCGATGAACCCGTAGAGTCGCCAACGGAGGACGAGGAGCAGCCCAGCGAGTGTCACGACGACGAGCTGCGCGAGTGTCGCCACGTTGCTCTGTTTCAGCACGGGGTAGCGGTTCGTCAGGATCGACTGGGCCGCGTTGGCCCAGATCTCGACGCCGAACATCTTCTCGCCGCCTGAGTTCGGGACAGGGTAGCTGTCAGGCACGGCCGAGAGCGAGAGCGCTCCGATGAAGACCGCGCGCCCGGTGATGAGGTCATGCGGGATCGTGCCGTTGATGACGTCTTTCATCGAGACGACGCAGAAATAGTTCTTGTCCTTGCAGGGATAGGAAGCGACGGGCTCCGGATTCGTCTGCGCCGGAGGAGCCGCGTAGTAGACCGACATGCCCCCGCGCCGGTCGATCGGTATCACACGATCGCCCAGTGGCGCGGGAACGGTGAAGATATCGCCCGCGCGCACAGCCCTGCCGAGCTCCGCGCGAACCTTTCTCGCCGCGGTCACGAGTGGCAGGGAGTAGTACGCCGTGCCATCCGGGCCCTCGATCAGTAGCTGGGTATAGCGAACGCGACCGTCTGGATCGGGGTGAATGTTCACGGCCGCGACACCCGCGGCTGCATCTTGAAGGATGGGAACGGGAAGCTGGACGGTGGGGTAACGCTCGATGTGATCGCCGATCGTGGCGAGACCTGATCCCTGCATTGCCAGGAGGACGTTTCCCGCGTCGTGTATTGCGGCGGCCAGGGCGCGGTCCTCCTCCGGGTTCATCGCGGGCTCGTAGAACGCGACGTCGAACGCGATGACGCTCGCGCTCAGCGGGCGCAGCGCCCGGAGGAGGTCGGTGTACGCCTGGTGGGGCAGGGGGTAGTGCCCGTACTGACGCACGGTGTCGTCGTCGAGCGCGACGATGGTGACCTGGTTGCGGACGGTGGCGTTGCCGATCTCGATCGCCTTGTCGTAGACAACCGACTGGAGGGTGGTGTCGAACGCCTCGCGCGAGAGGAGCAGAGCGCCGACCGCCAGGGCCACAAGGGTGAGGCCGGCGACGACGAGCCGTTGGCGCGTGTGGCGCTTCGAAAACACCGAGCGCGCCTCCTTCCCGAGGTCGGCGTCAGATTATGCGGTCGCTCGCTCGGCTGAGCACCCCCCTGAGCACGGTTATCGAGCGCGCGTACTCGCCGATCGAAAGCCTTTCGATAGGGGTGTGGTCGTAACGGCTGTCGCCAGGACCGTACGCGACCATCGGACATCGCCACACCGGGAAGAGGACATTCATGTCGCTGGTCCCGCTCTTTTCTTTGAAGGTGGTCTGACCGCCGGCCGCGGCGATCGCGCGCGCGAAAGCACGCGCCAATGGAGTCGTTCGCGCGGTGCGCACCGGTTCTTCCCTGCCCTGGGTGGTGACGACGACGCGCGTCCCGCCGTCAGTCTTCGCGAAGCGTGCCGCGGCATCCGCGAGCTCGCCGGGATCGACGCCGGGTGGCACGCGATAGCCGATCCGGAGCGTCGCCCGTTCGACGAGACCGTCCCCGACCCCAGCTTCGACGCCCTCGAGCCGGCAGTCGAGGCCCTCGAACGAACGCGCGGTGCCGCTGTGGATACGTGTCGACTCGCGCACGCGCTCCCAGAGCGCGAGTGCTTCCTCAGCGATGGTCGGTCCCGGCGATGCACCGTGACGCGCTTCGCGAGTGAGAGCGAGGTCGAGCGTGAGCCGTCCCTTGTAGGCGACCGTCACGGCGCTCCATCCCGACGGCTCGCCGATCACGCACCAGTCCGGCGCCCTCTGCGTCGCGCGGTACCGGGCGCCCTTGCTCGTCGGCGACTCCTCCTCGACCGCGCCCACGACCGTGATGCGGACGCCCGGCACCGGTTTGGTCGCCGCGGCGACGAACGCGGCGAGCGGTCCCTTCGCGTCGACAGCGCCTCGACCGACGAGCTCGTCTCCCTCGATGCGCACCGCGATCTCGCCGGGGACGGTGTCGATGTGACCGAAGAGGACGACGTGGACCGGACCGTTGCCGATCTCACCCACGGCGTTGCCGGCGTCGTCGACGCTCGCGCGGAAGCCGCGCTCGCCCATCCGCGCGGCGAGCCACTCGACGGCATCGCCCTCGCGGCGAGAGACGCTGGGGATCTCGACGAGGCCGCGGACGAGCGCGAGGTCAGCCGGATCGAGTGCCACCGCGGTTAGCGCAGGATCGAGCGCGTCGGCAGGATCACTCGAGCGCTTTGCGGCTCGCGGCCAGGACCCGGTCGATCTCGGTCTCGGTGATGACGAGCGGAGGCAGGAAGCGGACCACGGTCGGGCCGGCCCCGAGCGCGAGGACGCCCTCGTCCTGCAGGGCGCGCAGCGCGCCCGCGGCGTTCTCCTTGAGCTCAACGCCGACGAGCAGGCCGAGCCCGCGGACCTCGCGAATGCGATTGCTCCGGATCGCGCGCAGCCCGGCGATTAGCTGGGCGCCGCGTTCGCGCGCGTTGCGAGCCAGGTCGAGCCGGCGCAGCTCGCCGATCGCGGCGATCGCGGCGGCGCAGGCCAGCGGATTTCCGCCAAACGTCGACGAGTGCGACCGCTTGGTCAGCTCGCCCACCTTTCGCGAGAAGGCGATGGCGCCCATCGGCATGCCGCCGGCGATCGACTTCGCCAGACAGAGGAGGTCCGGCAGGATCTCGTACTGCTCGTACGCGAACAGCGTGCCGGTCCGGCCGAAGCCGGTCTGCACCTCGTCGACGATGAGGAGCGCGCCGCGTTCCGCACAGAGCCGCGCGGCCTCGTTTGCGAACTCGCGGGTCGCCGGGCGCACGCCGCCCTCCCCCTGGACGAGCTCGAAGATGAATGCGGCCGTATCGGCCGTGATCGCGGCGTCGAGCGCCTCGGGCTTGTTGAACGGGACGTGCGAAAAACCGGGGACGAGCGGACCGAACAGGTCGCGGTACTCGGGGCCCCACGTCGCCGAGAGCGCGCCCATGGTCTTGCCATGAAAGCCGCGCATCGCCGCGACGATGCCGGTCCTCTTCGTCGCGGCCCGCGCGAACTTGAGAGCGCCCTCGACCGCTTCGGCCCCGCTGTTGCAGAGAAAGACCCGATCCAGCGCCGCCGGCAGGATGCCGGCGAGCACTTCGTACAGCTCGGCGCGTCGGTCGTTGTAAAAGAGCTCGGTGCAGGACGCGAGCGTTCGCGCCTGTTGCGCGATCGCGTCAGCGACTGCCACGTTGCCGTGTCCGAGGTTAGCTGTGCCCTGGCCTCCGACGCAGTCCACGTAGGCGCGGCCCTCGCTGTCGAATACGGTCGCCCCGTCTCCACGCACCAGGACGACGGTGCGCTTGGTGTACAGGCCCGAGGTGTGCGCGTCCTCCGCGGCGATGAGATCCGTCGTCGACCGAAGGGTCGCGCTCACGACCGAATCACGGTCCGGACACTCGGGTCTCCGCTCGCGGACCGGATGACGACCTCGTCCACGCCGCCGTCGAGAGCCTCCCGCGCCGCGAGGATCTTCACCTTCATGCGACCCCGAGCGAGCGACTCGGCCTCGGCGATCGTCGTCTCGGGGACGAGGCTCCGGGGATCGTCCATGTCACGAAGCAGGCCCGGCACGCTCGTCAGGATGATGAGCGCGTCCGCGTCGATCGCCAACGCGATAGCTGCCGCGACGCGATCGCCGTCGACGTTGAGAGCTTGCTGCTCCGTCGAGAGCGCGAGGGGCGCGATCACCGGCACGCGTCCAGCTCCAATGAACTGCGTGAGCAGCGGGAGATTTACGGCCTCGACCTTTCCGGTGTAGTCATCACGAAGGAGGATGGTCTTCCCATCGCGCACCGAGCGCACGTCCTTCTTGCGCGCGACGAGGAGGCGCCCGGATAGGCCGGAGAGCCCGACGGCGTCGATCCCGCGCTGCTGCAGCTTCTCGACATAGAGGAAGTTCTCTATGCCGAGCGCCGCCATCGCGAAGATCTCGAGGGTCCGGCGATCGGTGCGACGGCTTTCGTGCCCGGACGGCGAAACGACGGTCTCCTGGGGGTGATCGAGCGTCGCCGCAAGCTTGTTCGTCTCGGCCGATGCGCCGTGGACCAGGACGATCTCATCCGAGCGCGCGATGTCGGCAACGAGATCGGCGACCGCATCGCGATCGACGCCCGCGCTGCCGCCCGCCTTGACGACCGCACGGAGCGTCACGGGTGCAGACCCACGAAGGAGAGTCCGGCCTGCTCGTCGATGCCGAGCGCCACATTCATGGCCTGGACGCCGTTGCCTGCGGCGCCTTTGACGAGGTTGTCGATCGCGCAGAGGGCGACGACGCGCTCTCCGCGCGGATCGAGCGCGAAGCCGACGTCCGCGAAGTTCGTCCCCGCGAGGAGCTTCGGCTCGGGATTGCGCCAGATGCCGGTTCGCTCCTTGACGATCCGAATGAACGGCTCGGCGGCATAGGCGTCGCGGTAGATCTTCCAGAGCGCCTTCTCGTCGAGCGCGGCCGTCAAGTAGACGTGCGCCGTGGCGAGCACGCCCCGCACGAGCTCGACCGAGGTCACCGAGAGGTCGACCCGCGGAATATCTCCGCCCAGTCGCAGCTCCTGCTCGATCTCGGCGGTGTGACGGTGCCCGACCGGCCGGAACGAGCGCACCACACCCGACCGCTCAGGATGGTGGCTATCCTCGCTCGGCTCGCGTCCGCCCTCGCTCGAGCCGACCTTGCACTCGACAACGACGGGCCGCGTACGGTCGACCACGCCCGCCCGGAAGAGCGGAAGGAGCGCGAGAATCGACGCGGTCGCATTGCAGCCCGCGCCGGTGATCCGCGTCGCGGTGCGGATCTCATTCCGGTGGAGCTCCGGGATGCCGTATGTCCATCGCTCAAGCACCGCCGGCCTCGGGTGGGGCGAGCCGTACCAGCGGTCGTAGGCCGCCGGATCGCGAAGCCGGTGATCGCTCGACAGATCGATCAAAATCGTGCCGCGGTCCTCGAACTCGTGCGCGCGATGCGCGCCGTTCGGCAGCGAGAGAAAGAGGACGTCGCATTTGCTCACGTCCTCGTAGTGCACGAAGGAAAGGCTCGTGCGTTTGCGGAGGTTCGGGTGCGCGGCGCTCACCGGCTTTCCGGCGAGCGACTCGCTGCCGGCGACGATCTCGTCGACCTTCGGATGGGCCAGCAGCAGGCGCAGCAGCTCGCCGCCCGCATACCCGGCGGCACCGATCACTCCCACCTTCACCGAGCGGCTCTCGCCACCTCGAGAACGTAGTCGACGATCTTCGCGGGGATGTTGACGCCCGTGGTGTCGATGGAATTGCGGAACTCCATCGTGTAGTTCACCTCATTCACGAGCAGTCCCTCGGGTGCCTCCAGAAGGTCGATCGCGACGACGCCGCCTCCGACTGCGCGAGCCGCGCGCACGCACAGCTCGTCGAGCTCAGGCGTGACCGGGCAGTTCGAGGCCTGACCTCCCCGAGCCGTGTTCGTGATCCAGTGATCGCTCGCGCGGTAGATCGCGGCGATCGTCTCGCTGCCGACGACGAATGCGCGGATGTCGCGGCCGGGCTTTTGGATGTACTCCTGGATGTAGTAGATCGAATGCAGGTAGTTGCCGAGAACATCCTTGTGCTCGACGATCGCCTCCGCCGCCTCGCGGTCGTTCACCTTGGAGATGAGCCGCCCCCACGATCCAATGAGCGGCTTGAGGACGACCGGGTAGCCGAGCTCCTCGATGGCGGCGAGCGCCGACTCGGGCGTGAACGCCACGCGCGTCCGCGGGCTCGGGAGACCGTCGCGGATGAGCCGCATCGTCGTGAGCAGCTTGTTGCCGCAGATCTCGGCCACCTCGTAGCGGTTCACCGTCGGCACGGCCCACGCGTCGAACACCGAGAGCGCGTACAAGGCGGTGCCGTGCTGGATGCAGCGTTCGAGGATGACGTCGACTCCGAGCTCGGGCCGGTGTTCCAACGCGAGGACCAGATCGCGATCGTCGATGACCTTCGTCTCGATGGCGCGCGACTCGAGCTCTCCAAGCAGCAGCTTCTCTTCGACACGCACGCGCGAGAGGAGGACGCCCACGCGGGGCTTGGTGTTATTCACCCCAGTCTTCTTCCGCCTTCGGCGCGACGGCGAGCGCAACCGGGGCGGTCTCCTTCACCTCGAGCTCGGCGCCGCAATCGGGGCATGACACGATCTCGCCCTTGACGGCATCCGATCCGACGGTGACCTGTGCATCGCACTCGGGGCACTTCGCCACGGCTTCTCTCCTCCAAGCTCTGAGGAGAGAAGCCTAACGAATCAGTCGGCTTCGGCGACGGCGGTGACGCGTCTCGTGCGGGCGCGCGCCTTGTCCTCGTACATGCGGGCATCGGCGGTGCTGATGAGCGCATCGGCGTCGCGCCCATCGATCGGGAACCATGCGATGCCGAACGACGCGCGCGGCAGCTCGTTGGCCTGGCCCGCCCACATGTAGCGCTCCTCGCGGAGTCGTGCCGCGATTCGTCCGACGATCGCCTGCGCGGGCAGCGGCCCGGTCCGAGGGAGAAGGAGCACGAACTCGTCGCCGCCGAACCGAGCGACCACGTCTTCCACGCGCGTCGCCTGGCGCATGGCGCGCGCGAGCGTCCGAAGTACTTCATTCCCGACGAGGTGGCCGGCCGAGTCGTTCACGGCTTTGAGCCCGTCCACATCGCACAGGACCACGCCGAAGGTCTCGCCGTGCCGCGTCGCGTCGGCGATCTGGACCTCCAGACGCTCGAGCAGGCTGCGGCGGTTCAGCACGCCGGTGAGGTCATCGTCCCGGGCCAGGCGCCGGGTCTCGGCGAGGAGAGCCGCGTTCGCGATCGCAATGGCCGCCTGCGCCGCATACAGACGGACGAGCCGCAACGTTTCCTCGGAGAAGGCGCGTGGTCGAGAGACGTAGGCCGTGAGCGTTCCGACAATCTCCCCGTGTGCGACGAGCGGCGCCGCGATCGCGGACGCGATCAGGTCGTGCAGCGCCGGGTTGCTGTCCGGGTGGTCGCGATAGTCGGGAGCCACGACCACCTCACGCGTACGCAGGCACTCAAGGGCGACGCCTCGGAGATCCTCTCCCACGGACGAGCGCAGGCCGAGCGCCGGCGCGTTGTGGACGGCGCGGACGATGAAGTTCTTGTCGGTGTCGGCGAGCGCGACCATCGCGCCGTCCGTTCCGGTGAGAGCGGTCGCCTCACGCGCAACAAGACCCGCGAGCTCATCGAGCGAGAGCTCCCCAGCGGTCGCGAGCCCGACGTCGTACAGCACGGCAAGCTCCTCGGCACGGCGACGCTCACGCTCCCCGAGCTGCCAGTTCGTGTAGAGCGCCAGGCCAGCTCTCGTCGCGAGGACCAGTACGGTGAAGGCCACGGCGGCATCGATCAGGTCGGCGAAACGCTCCGGAACCCTGCGGATGTCGGTGTAGACAAGGAGGAACGAGCACGCGGCCGCGACGACACCCGGGAGCACCATCCGCGAGATGTGAGTGACCGCCCCGGAGAGCCGGCTGTTCCGCCCATCCTCACGGTCTTCGACCCACTGCGCCCCGGCGATGCCCACGGCGCCCACTCCGACGATCCAGAGCGCATCGATCGGCGTGCCCGCCTTGAAGGTGCCTTCGACATTCGCGGGTAGGTAGAGCACGAACGCAAGAGCGTTGAGGCCGAGACCGATGAAGAGCGACGTCACCGCGCCACGCGGCTCCTGCTGTGGCAGTCCCCAGACGGCCGACAGCGCAGCGGCGGTCGCGGCCACATAGAGCAGCGGGTAGAGCACCGCGACAGCCGACGCCTGCGGGTCTCGGCTGACGTCCGTCGCGAGCGTCGTCGCCAGGAAGAGCGTGACGGCGGCGGCGAGCGTCAGCACGACCGCGCCGACATCCAGAACGAGCGCGTAGAGCGTGAGCCGTTGGCCGTGTCGGCGAAGCAGCAGAACAAAGGCGATGGTCCAGATCGGCGCCGCGGTCATGAACCCGAGCTCCGCGACGAGCGGCGAGGGGATCGGGAGGCCGCCGACCTCCGCGGCGTCGCGGAGGAGTTGCCCGATGAGCCATGACACCGAACCCGCGCAGAACAGCAACCAGACCATGCGGTCCTTCTCGCGGGACGCACGCACCGCGCGGGCGGTGCCGAAGATCGCACCGATCGCGGCAGCGGTCCAGGCAAAGTCCGCGACGGCGCAACGAGCGAAGTTGTCCGTGAGCAGCTGTTCGATCCCATAGACAAACGCGGCTCCGACAACCGCAGCGATGTACCGCGGCAAGGCGCCACGAGGGTGCGCGGACAGCACTTTGCGTATCACGCCGAAAACGCTACGGACTCGAAGCACGCGGAGAAACGCCCAGAACGTACCGATCGCGACCTCGGCGGGGGACGCGAATGGGGGAACTTGAGCGCGTACCTCCCCCATCGGTGTGAGTACTACGACCGGTGGGCTAGCTTCATCTGGTGACTGCTCCGCTACTCACGATGTTCGACGCGCTCGTTTTCGTCGGTGTCGTCGTGCCCTTCGTCTTGCTGATCCGTCGCCGAAGCGCAATACCGAGACTGCCTGAGGCGGCGGGGCATCCGGCTCTGCCGCGGGTCTCGGTCGTCGTGCCGGCGCGTGACGAAGCGTCGGCGATTGGACGCGCGGTCGCGTCGCTCCTCGCACAGGACTACGCCGACCTCGAGATCATCGTCGTCGACGACCGCTCGA
>VBEY01000224.1 GCA_005889295.1 Chloroflexota bacterium
TTCGCGAGGAACGCGAGCTCCCCGGATCCAGGCGCTGCTCGATCTCTCGAACGTCGCGACACAAGGCCTGTACGTCGGTCTGGTCATCCTGTTGATCGGCGGCATCACCGCCGCCTTCATGGCGGGACTCTGGGGTCGCGGCTGGATCTGGGCGGCGATCGCGCTCCTCGTCGCGCTGATCGCGTTCATGTACGTGCGCGCCACGCCGTATTACGGCGCGGTGCGCCGCGCGGCCGGGCTCGGCTACTACATCATCGGGAAGGGGGGCGGCGGACCCGAACCGGTGAACACCGGTGAGCTCGCGCGACTGCTCGCCTCGTCACGCGCGACGGAGCTCACCGCGGTGGGGACGATCGGACTGCTCCTGATCGTGTGGCTGATGGTGATGAAGCCGTTCTAGGCAGTCGCGGTCGGTAGCTGCGCGAAGAGATCGACGACGTTGTCATCGGGGTCGATGACCTGCGCATAGCGCTGGCCCCAGAACGCGTCCCACGGCTCCTTCTTCGAGCGGAAGCGCGCTTGGGTGACCCGCACGTAGCTCGCGTCGACGTCGCCCGGCGAGGAGCATTCGAAGGCGAGGCCGATGCGATGTCCGCGCGGCTCGGTCCAGTCGGGATCCAGCTGCTTGATCAGCTCGAGCGTGTCGAGCATGAGGCGGATGCCCGACGGGAGCGTCGCCTCGACGTGATCGCCGTCGGGTTCCGGGAACTGGAGCCCCAGGAGGCGATAGAAGCGGACCGACTCCTTCAAGTCCTTCGACACGATGCCGATCGCGGCAAGTGCGGGCACCTCAGGAGCCTAGCGCGAGGCGGTGATCGCGGAGCACGCGGCGAATCCGCAGGCCAGCGGAGAGGTAGAGCGCCTTCGCCTCTGGGTTCCCGCTCGTTCCCCAAACGAGGACGTACTTGGCGCCGAGCGCCCAGCTTCGGCGAAGCACCTCGTGGACGATCGCGGTCGCGAGGCCCTTCCGGCGAAAGTCAGGGTGCGTCCCGAGCGGCTCGATCTCGACCGCCGATGAGCGTGGATCCCACCAACTCATGCAGTACGCGCCGAGTGTGCCTAGCGACGTCGCCACGATCGGCACGAGGTCGTACCGGAAGTCCGGCATCGCGGTGACGAGATCGTGCTGGCGCCGGTCGTACGTCGACGGCGCGTTCGGGCGCGACCACGCGGCGCGGTGCAGCTCGACGTACGCATCGGTGAGTGCGGGCGTCAGCGAGATCATCTCGAACCCTGCCGGCAGCAGAGAGGCGGAGGGCGGCTCGGCCGCGAGCTCGTACACAAGTTCGTATCCGTACCGTTCGCTCGGCTGATATTTACGCGAGAGCGCCACACCTCGTAGGGCGTCGTCGTCCTCCGCGATGGAGACGAAGATCTCGGGCTCGTGTGTCTCGCGCGCGCGTGACTCGACCCACTCGAGGAGCTCCACTAGGTCGGCAAGGTGAGCACTGTCTGCCTGCACGATGACATCGCACCCGTCTCGCAACGCGAGGCCCAGGACGTCGTCACCTTCGGACCTGACCGCGATCTCGAAACCGGTGCGTCCCAACCTGCGCAGCCACCACTGCAGCCCTCCGGGATGAAAGATCGCGCCGGGATCGCCACGCGCCCGCATGCGAGAGACGAGGCCGAGGACGGCCGCGAGGTCACGGTCGCGATCGAACGGTCGAACGCGCACCTCAGGCGAGGGTGAATACGTTGATCGCGTTCGCCTTGCCCTTTACATGGGCGTCGCCGATGAGTCGGAGTGGTATGCCTTCATCGCGCAGCCGGGTCGCCGTGTCGCGCGAGAGGATCGAGTCGACCCCAAATTCCTTCGTGAGGGACTCCATCCGCGACGCGGTGTTCACGGCGTCGCCGATCGCGTCGTACTGCGAGCGCTCAGGCAGGCCGATCGCGCCGACGACCACGTCGCCGGTGTGCAGGCCCATGCCGAATTGCACGACGACCTCGCCGCGCGCCGCGCGGTCGGCGTTTAGCTCGCCGATCATCCGGCGCATCCGGAGCGCGGCGCGCGCCGCCGCCAGAGCGCCGTTCGTCGGATCGCTCATCGCACCGAAGATCGCCATCACGCCGTCACCGGTGAACTTGTCGAGGATGCCGCCCTCATCGAGGACGCATCGCGCCATGAGGCGGAGGTAGGCGTTGACGGCGGCGATCGTCTGCTCGGGCGTGAGCCGCTCGGCGAGCGCGGTCGAGCCGCGCAGATCGGTGAAGAGGATCGTCACGGTCTGGCGCTCACCCTCGAGTCGGAGCGGATCGCCCTGGATCACGCGCTCGACGACTGTCGCCGGCAGGAAACGCTCGAGCCCACGGCGCCGGTCGAGCTCGAGAACGAGCGCGCCCATCGCGAGGACGACCCCGGTGAGCATGAGCCCGTGGTATTCCCACCACGACGGCGTCCAGATCGGTCCGAGAAACTGCGAGACCTGCGCCTGCGCGAGCAGGACGTACGCGACGGCGAGCGCGCCCTGGAGCGGCAACCCGGTTCGCAGGAAGTCGCGGCCCTGCGCGATGGCGCAGTAGCCGTACAGGACGATGACCGCCGCGACGATGGCGAACGGCACCCAGCCTGCGCCGCCGGTGACGTCGGCGCTCGGTGCACCGTAGCCGTATGCCGAGGGCTGGTACCCCGCCGCGGCTCCGCCCGATGTGAGGACCCAGCCCGCGATCCCGGCGAACTCGTTCGGCCACACGAGCCCGACGACGGCGTACAGGCCGAGTGCCGCGACGACGGCGATCGTGAGGACCTCCGGGCGTAGCCGCCGCTCGAGCCACGTAGCGAGCGACGTGTAGCGGACGGCGAAGAACACGGCGGCGACGGCGAGCGCAAGCTCCGCCGACACGCCCAGGACGATCGATGCCGCGGCCTCACGGTCGCCCCGCTCCAGTACGCCCGGTGTAGCAAGACCGTGCACCGCGAAGATCGCGGCCATGGAAGCGAACCCGAGCGCGATGAGGAGTGCGCGGTAGTGGCCGACACCGAGCGCCGCGCGTGCGACGAGGAATGCCACCAGAGCGGCGACGACCGAGACGTTCGAGGTGATGACGAAGTGCTCGAGCCGGATGACGATTGGCTGGTTGCGCGCTGGATCGCTCAGGTACCACGCGAGGAGGGCCGTAGGCAAAAGCGCCGCGATCATGACCGCAAGCGGCCTTACTGGCGACGCCCTCACGCCGGTGATGCTAGTTGGGGTCTAGGCGGCGGAGGCGACGCGCGCGATCTTCGGAAGAAGCTCGGCGAGGTCGAACGGCTTCTCGATGATGTCCGCGGCGGCGAGCGTCTTGGCGTGGTTTCGTAGATCACGCGCGGCCGACAGAAGAACGATGGGGATGTCTTCGTCGCCTTCGTCGCGAGCCCGCAGCTCGTTCGCGAACTGCCACCCGTCCATCACCGGCATCATGAGATCGAGCACGATCACGTCCGGTCGGAACGTCCGGACGATCGCGAGCGCCTCCCGGCCGTTCCCCGCGGGAACAACCTCGAAGCCCTCGTCCTCCAATGCCGTGAACAAGAGCTCCCGGATGTCGGGGTCGTCGTCCACGACGAGCACGCGTTTCCCAGCCACTCGACGCGGTACAGTGCCACACGTCTTCGGGTCGGCGTGCAAGCGAGCCTAGTGCGCGCTGCGTAGAGAGAGCGCGAAGACGGCCGGAATGAGTACGAACCCGACCGCAAACAGTGCGACCCATAACAAAATCGCTTCGAGATGGCATGAAACTCCGGGTGCACATCCCTCGAGCGACTCGGCGCGCTCGATCAGGAGGAGCGGCAGGCTTCCGGGAGACGCCACCACGGAAGCGGCGGCGAATGTCGTCGCGATCGTGGGAATGCCGCGTTCGATCCCGCCCGCGCGACGGTCGATGACACGCGCCTGCCACCTCGCCCACGCGAGTGCTAGCACCGTGATGACCGCAGCGAGCGCGATCGAGAGCGGAAATCGCTCGGTAAATCCTCGGTCTAAAACGCGTGGCAATGCCAACTCGATTAGCGTCAGGGCGGCCCAGTAACCCAGCTTGATGGTGGTGACGCGACCGACGAGGAGCGCGAGGGTCTTCTGCCGAGGGAGGGGCCGCCGCTGCTCGCCCTCACTCAGCGATAGCTCGTCCACCACTTCTGCAGGAAGTACATGGCGGCGAGGAGGATGAACACGGTCACGAGGACCATGTAGAACTCGTTGGCTTCGCTGATCTCGGTGATCACTTCAGGCTCTGAAGATACTCGATGATCGCCTTGATCTGTTCGTCGCTCAGCGAGCCGCCCGAGGCGGTGCCGAAGGCGGGCATCACGACGCCAGGCTTGATCGCTGGCGGGTTCTGGATCCAGTGCAAGAGATAGTCGGCGTCGCCCGCCGCCTTGCGCGCCTTGTTCTCATCGTTGAGCGGTCCCTCGGTGCCGTAGTGGCCGAGGTTCGGCGCCGTCGGCAGCGTGCTCGGCGTGTTCGGATCGAAGCTATGGCAGGTCACGCACGCCGCCTGCGGGTTGCTCAGCGTCAGCGCCTTTCCGAGTGCGATGCCGGTCAGGACCTCCGGCTTCGGCGGGTTCGGCTCGAGCGGCAGGTGGCCGTCCTCGGCGCCTGAGGTGTGCAGCCGGACGGTCACGATATCGGCCCAATCCTGGTCGGTCCCGAACATGATGAAGTTGACGATCTGCTGGATCTGCTCGTCATTGAGCGAGCCGCCCTCGTGGTCGCTCCAGGCCGGCATGGAAATCGACCCCGGCGGTTTCGCTCGGCCGCGCGAGATCGTGAGGGTGAGGAGATCCTGAACAGCCTTCAGCTTTGTGGGATCGCCCTTGATGTTGTCGTACTTGAACGCCGGCTTGTTCAGCGGAAGACCCGGGAGGTCCTTCCGCGTCGGATCGGTGCTGCCGAGACCCGTCTTGCCATGGCAGTCGAAGCAGAAGTTCGCGTAGATGTTGCGGCCGCGCTCGATCGACTTCTCGAGCTGCTGCTGAGAGGCGACCTTGTCGCGCCAGCGCTCGGAGCTCGCATCGGCGCGGACGACGAAGATGGTGAAGAAATACCCGCCGACCAGCGCGAAGACCGCGAAGAGCATGCCGGCGCCCACAAGTATTTTTCGGTCGAGGTTGGCGCTGATCTCGAGCGGGTCCGGCGCAGCCGGGATCGGCGCGACGTAGTACGGGGTCGGCTGCTCGATGGTCTCGCCGGCCGCGTAGTGCTGCTCGATGAGCTCCGCGCCGGTCTTTTCCTTCGGCTCGAGGGACTGCTGGTGGAACATCAAGAAGCCGAAGAACGCGAGGAAGCCGACGAACATGAGGATGCTCACCGCGGCGAGGACGAAGTTCAGGTCGAGGTGCATCTACTCGGTGATCTCGAGAACCTTCGGGTTCCAGACGTTGTCCTGGCGATCGATGACGTTCAGGGGATTCGTGTCGACGACGAGCACGCCGCTCGCGTCGGGGATGATGTGGAACAGCT
>VBEY01000046.1 GCA_005889295.1 Chloroflexota bacterium
GCGCGTTCTCGACCTCGGGAGCGGCGCGGGTCTCGACGTCCTCCTCTCGGCACGACGGGTCGCGCCAGGCGGTCGTGCGTACGGCGTGGACATGACCGATGAGATGCTCGCGGTCGCTCAAGGCAATCAGACCAGGGCGGCCGTCCCGAACGCGACGTTCCTGAAAGGCACCATCGAGCAGATTCCACTCGCCGACGCCAGCGTGGACGTCGTTATCTCGAACTGCGTGATCAATCTCGCGGCAGACAAGCGAGCCGTGCTGCGCGAGGCGCACCGGGTTCTCCGGCCGGGTGGCCGGCTCGCCGTGGCGGATATGGTCGCGCTCGCGGAGCTTCCCGCCGAGGTGAAGCACTCGCTTGATCAATGGGCCGGCTGCGTGGCGGGAACGATCTCCATCGAGGAATACACGACGGCGCTCTCCGAGGCTGGTTTCACGGGCGTCGACGTCGAAGTCACACGCGAGGTTCGGCTCGACGGAGTCGATGGCGCGATCGCGAGCGCGTACATCCGCGCGCGAAAGGAGGTCATCGCGTGAATGAGCCCTGCTGCCCCGCCCCGTGTTGCCCGGCACCCGAATGCTGCCCGCCCGACGAGGAGCCTTGCTGCTAGCCGACTAGAATTCACGCACCCGAGTGCGTGATGTGATCGGGCAGCGTCGCCTCCTCGCTCGTCTGGGCGAGAAAGCGCTCGAGGGCGACGTGGCCCATGCGTACGAGCTCAGCGGCCCGCGGTCGATCGGCAAGAGAACGGTGGCGATCCGGCTGGCGCAGACGCTCCTCTGCACCGCTGAGCCACCCGCCGCCGGTGGCTGCGGGAGTTGCCTTGCGTGCCGAAAAGTCGAGCATTTCACCCATCCCGACGTCCGCCTGGTCACTCGGCTCATCGATCTCGAGAGAGACTCGGACAAGAAGCTCATCGCGATCGAGCAGATCCGGGAGATGCAGCAGGACCTTGCCCTCCGGCCACTCGAGGGACGGTGGCGGGTCGTCATCATCGACGACGCGGCAGACCTCTCAGAGCACGCCGAGGTGGCTCTCCTAAAGACGCTGGAGGAGCCGCCGATCCACGCCGTGCTTCTCCTCCTGACACCCACTCCGGCGCGGCTGCTCGAGACGATCCGCTCCCGCCTGATACCGCTTCCGCTGCGCCTGGTGGCGACGGCCGAGATCGCGGATGGGTTGAGCAAGCGCTTCGGCGCCGATGCGCGCCGTCACGCGGCGGCGGGCGCGGGCCGCCCTGGCGTCGCGGTCGAGCTCGCAAGCGACGAGGCTACGCGAAAGGCGCGCCGGTCTCTCGAGTCGGAGTTCTACAGGCTCGTGGGCAGCGGCCTCACGGACCGCTTCGCGTGGGCGGTCGACCTGGCCGAGTCCGAGCGCGACCCTCAGAAACGCAACGACGCGATCGAGTCCCGCCTCGGTGGGTGGAGCGAGCTGGCGCGGGACGCC
The DNA here is from genome assembly GCA_005889295.1 of Chloroflexota bacterium. Taxonomy (GTDB): domain Bacteria; phylum Chloroflexota; class Limnocylindria; order P2-11E; family P2-11E; genus 3-1-20CM-2-70-9. Next base: position 1,446 of record VBEY01000046.1, read on the forward strand.
GCGGTCGCGGCGCACGGCGCCGAGCGCGCGCTCCGGCCGGAACGGGCACGCGAATCGGCCGCCCTCGCGAACTCGGTGGGCCAGCGCGAGCTCGTCGACCTGGCCCTGTCCCTTGATCGCTTGCGGCGCGATGTCATCGAGTCGAACGTCAACGCACGCATGTTGCTCGAGCTGCTCGTGCTGCGCCTTCCCTACGCCGCGGCTTTCGCCGGAGCGGCCGCATGATCACGCCGCGCACGGTCATCGGCGCTCGCTTCATGAAGGCGGGCCGGATGTACTTCTTCGAGACCGGCGGGGTGAACGATGTCGATCTGAACGACTTCGTGATCGTCCGCACCGAGCTCGGGGAGGATGCGGCCCGCGTCGCGATCTTGCCGACGGACTCCCCGCTCGTGATGGTCGACCCGCCACTCGGCACCGTCGTGCGCAAGGCGAATGGCGCGGACCTCTTCGCGATGAACAAACACAAGCGCATGGAAGAGGACGCGACAAGAGCCGCGGCCGAGATGGTCCGCGCGCGCAACCTGGCGGTGAAGATCCTCGGGGCCGATTGGCAATTCGACGGCTCGAGCCTGGTCTTTTTCTTCGCGAGCGACGACCGTCCCGACCTCAGCGAGCTGAACGCGGCGCTCGCCGCGCACTTCGGCACGCGTATCGAGTTCAGACGGATGGGAGCGCGCGACGAGACCAAGGTGATGACCGGCGTGGGTACCTGCGGGCGCGAGCTGTGCTGCTCGTCGTGGCTCGACAAGTTCTCGAACATCTCGATCCGTATGGCCAAGGAGCAGGACCTCCCCTTGAATCAGTCGAAGCTGACCGGCGTGTGCGGCCGGCTCAAGTGCTGCCTCATCTACGAGCTCGAGACCTACCAAGAGGTGAAGGGCAAGCTGCCGAAGCTCGGCGAGACCTTCCACATCCCATCCTGTGTCAGCGGCTCGTGCGGCACGTCCGGCTGCGCCACGACCCAGGGCGTCAACGTGGTGAAGGAGTCGATCGTCGTCGGGATGGTTGACGGAACGCGCAAGGAATTCGGGGCGGCGGAGCTCGGCGTGTCGTTCCAGGCGATCCCAGCGCACACCAAGGGTGTCGGAACGTACGGCAGCGATGAGGTGCCGCGGCAGGAGCGTCCGACGCCCGTATCCGAGGCTGGCGAGGGGCAACGCAAACGTCGCCGGCGCCGCGGGAAGCGGCGCGGCGCGCGACCGCCCCGACCCTAGACGGCGCGCATCCGATTGTTCTTCGGGTTGTGCTCGACCTCGGCGAGGCCAAGCGCCTCGAGGAGCGGCGGCATGTACATCCCGAAGCGTCCGCGCAGACCCTTCTTCAGGCCATACCAGCCCTTGACCGGATTCTTTGGCGATCGCCCCCACGCCTCGACGGTGCCCTCCGCCGCCGGCTTCTGCTCGTCGGCGCTCCCGAGGAGCATCCAGTCGCCGTGCTTCTTCAGCATCGCGTGCAGATCGTCAATGGCACGTAGGTGATAGCGCAACTCCGTCTTGCCGACGACGCACACGATCGCGGGCGGATCGGCGTCTTCGGCGCGGTACATCTCGTATTCGGACGATCCACTCGGCGTCGTCAGCTTCCAGGGTTTCGCCTTGGTGCCATCGCCCACGACCTTGGCCTTCATGTGCTCCCCCTTTTCGCGATGTAAAGGTCACGTGTGAGCTCGGCCTGGCCAGCGTGTTCCGATGCGTGGGCCACCGCGTGCACCAGCAGGTCGCGCGCGGTGCGCTTGCCCGAGGGCGTGTCCCGCTCATCCCCCAGGAGCGCAGGGTCGAAGCCTTCCAGGGCATCGCCGATCCGGCTCTTCACCTCGGCGGCACGCGCCCTGATCCCGGCAGCCGAGCCGTGAACAGCGAACTCGGCGTCGCGTGATCGCGCAATCGGCTTGCCGGCGACCTGGCGCACGATGTGATCCTCGGCGGCGCCGAGCGTGTGCGTCGCGAGCACGAGCAGCGTGTTCGCGGATGGCGAGGGTGGTTTCCAGTTGACGGCTTCCTCATCGAGCCCGTCCAGCGCCTTCACGACGCGGTCGAGCTCCCGAAGAACGCGGCCGCGGAAGGATTCGATCTCCGCTGAAGCCATCAGCGCACCCGGCTCACGACGAAATCGGCCGCATCCTGCAACGCCTCCCGCTCCGGGCGATCCGGAAGGCGGTCGAGCGCCCTGATCGCGGCGTCATGGAAGGCGAGGGCGCGTTGGCGGGCACGCTCTGGACCGCTCGATCCGCGGATCTCCGTAAGCAGCGCGCGTACGTCGTCTTCGGTCTTCGCGGGGGCCAGGATACGGGCCGCGAGCGCTCCTCCCGTGCCGTCGCGCTCCTCCACGGCATAAATCATCGGTAGGGTCGGCATCCCCTCGAGGAGATCGCGGCCGACCGTCTTTCCGAAATCGGCCTCGTCGCCGACAAGATCGAGGACGTCATCGGTGATCTGGAAAGCCATACCGAGACTCGTCCCGAACGCGCCGAGCGCGGCGACGTGATCGGGCTCCGCGTCGGCGAGCAGGGCGGCGCCCTGGCTGCAGGCCGCGTACAGCGATGCGGTCTTGAGCTCGATGCGGTCGAGGTATGAGGCTTCGCTCGGAAGAGAGGGCGTGGCGGTGATCTCGCCGAGCTCTCCGTCACACAGCGCGAAAACGGTTTGCGCCACGATCGAGATGACTTCGGGTTTCGGCAGCACGGCCGCGAGCGCGTAGGCCTTGGCAAAGAGGTAGTCGCCGACGATGAGGGCGACGTCGTCGTTCCACTTCGCGTTCACGGTCTGAATGTTCCTGCGCACTTCCGCTCGATCCACCACATCGTCGTGGACGAGCGAGGCGGTGTGTACCAGCTCCAGCGACTCGGCGAGATTCAACACGACCTCGCGGTCCTGTCTCGGGCCGAACCGCGACGAGAGGAATACGAGCGTCGGCCGCAGGAGCTTGCCGGGCGTCGTAAAGAGGTGCGCGACCGCGTCACGGAAGACCGGATGCGCGCCTCGGCCGACCTCCAACAGCCGCCGCTCGAGCTCGCGAAGCTCGCCCTCGACGGGCGTATAGAAGGAAACGCCGATGACCGCCCTCACGCCGCCGAGTCTAGGGACGAATCCGCGCTTTGCTTAGGGCTTGCGCGTGCGTGCCGGGGGCGGCGTCGGCTGCGGCTGCGGTGTGACCGGTTGTCCGCTCTGTCCCGGCGAGGGCGATGGGGACTCGCTTGGCTTCGGGGCGAACCCGCAGATCCGCCAGCTGAAGCGTCCGTTGTAGCTGTAGGCGCCAGAGACCGCGCCTTGTGCCCAAGCGTTGTAATCCCGCTGCCAGTCGAAGAAAGGCGCGCGGAGGTTGATTCCGCATGAGGTGTAAAAGGTCCGGTCGTCGGTCGTCGGCTCGGTGCCCTGCACGAAGTGCTCCGTGAACCGAAAGCCGGCGGGGCAGCTCGGTCCGGGCAGGAGCCCCGAGCCATTGCCGCCATACAGCGACGGGTTCACGCAGACGACCTTGTCGACGATCCCCTCCGGTCGCGCGTACCAGTCCGGGGGCAGCTGGTTTACCACCGTCTTCATGTAGTCGCGCCAGAGCACGCCCGGACCGAGCGCCGAAGAGATGCCGCGCATCTCGGAGTTATCGGAGTTGCCCATCCAGATCGCGGTGAGGCGCTGCGGCGTGAAGCCGATCGCGAGCACGTCCTGCAGGTTGTCCGTTGTCCCGGTCTTGAGTGCCGCGGGCCGGCCGATCGTCGTCCAGGGACCGAAGACGAACGAGCCTTGCGGGTTGGTGTTGTCCTTCAGGATGTCGTCCATGATCCAGGCGTAGCGCTGGTCGAGAACGCGGCGACCCTCGGGCTTGGAGTAGTCCTTCACGACCTTGCCTGACGGGTCAACGATCTTGAGGATGAAGGTCGGGTCGACGCGGACGCCCATGTTCGCGATGACCTCGTATGCGCTCGCCATGTCGATGAGGCGCATCTCGCCCGCGCCGATGCCGAACGACAGACCTAGACGCGATCGGTCCCAGTCGCGGTTGATGCCGAGCTGGTGGACCGTATCGATGATCGCGTCGACGCCGACGGTCCGGGTTACCTGCAGGGCCGGAAGGTTCAGCGACTCGCGCAGCGCCTGCCGGATGGTGACCGGCCCGTGCTGCTCCTTCGTCGCGTCCTTGGGGCTGTAGCTCTTGCCGGTTCCGTCGGGCATGTTGAACTGGATGTCGTAGAGCTGGGTCGAGGCGGTCATGCCGGCCTTCTGCATCCCGGTGAGGTACGTAAATAGCTTGAACGTCGAGCCCGGCTGACGGAACGCGATGCCGGCGTGGTCGTAGTCGCCCTGAACTTGCGGGGTGTGCATGTAGTAGTCGTAGCTTCCGACGTACGCGAGGATCTCTCCGGTCGTCGGGTCCATCGTGATGAGGGCGGCGTTGTTGACGTTGCTGCCCTTCAGGGCGTCGACGTGTTGGCGCACCTCTTTTTCGGCGAGCTGCTGCATGGTCCAGTCGAGGGACGTGTAGACGTTGTAGCCGCCGCGATACGCCGCTTTCTCGCCGAGGACCTGCACGAGCTGCTCGCGCACGCGGAAGGTGAAGTGGGGCGCGTAGAGCGAGGTCGTCACCGGCTTGACGACGATCTCCTCCAGCTTGGCGGCCCCAGCCTCCGTCGCGGTGGCATATCCGTTGTCGACCATCGCGTCGAGCACGAGCGCGCGGCGCGCCTTTGCGCCCTCCATGTTCTGGCTCGGGTCGTAGTCCGATGGGGCCTGCGGGAGGCCGGCGAGGAGCGCCATCTGTCCGAGCGTCAGCTGATTCAGATCGGTGACGCCGAAGTACGTTGCGGCCGCCGCCTTGAGGCCGTAGGCCTGGTTCCCGTAATAGATCTGGTTGAAATACATCTCGAGAATCTGGGATTTGCTGAAGGTCCGCGTCGCCTCGACGGCGAGGATCGCTTCCTTGATCTTGCGCGTGAACGTCGGATCGTCGCCGAGCAGACGTGTCTTGATCAGCTGCTGGGTGATCGTCGAGCCGCCCTGCGTGATGCGGCCGCTCGAGCTGTTGACCTGGATCGCCCGCACGATGCCGCCGACATCGACACCGGGATTGCTCCAGAAGGTCTTGTCCTCGATCGCGATGGTCGCGTCCTGCATCCGCTTTGGAACGGCATCGATCGAGATCAGGTCGCGTCGTTCATCTGACAGCGTGTACAGGAGATGTTCGCCGCTACGGTCGTAGATATGTGTGGTGAGTGGAATCGGGACCGTGGCGAGGTCGCTCGCGGAGGGAAGATCCGAGGCGAAGTAGCCGAAGGTCGCGGCCGCCGCCACTCCGACGAACCCGACACCTGCCAGGAGAACTGCAGTGAGGACCCCCGCGAACGTGCCGACAGGGCGCACCGCGCTGACCCGCCGCGACAGGCGACCGCCCGCACGGGTCGGAAAGCGGTAGGCACGGTACGCTCTGCCAGGAGCGATCCCCTTGATGGACATCCGGCTGTTTAACGCTCTGGATGCACGGTTCGTGCCATTAGCGAGACAGGGGTCGTCTAACGCCGCGCAAAGCGCCCGTGCAAGCGAGCGCTGACCGCGGGCCAGCCCGCACGAGGGCGAGCCCGAAGGACATCGCGAAGGGAGCGCTGCGCCGCACGCGCGTCACCTTCCCAACCTTCGATGAGGCTGCGGTCCTCCGGGCGGAGCGAGTTCGCGGGTCCTCGGCGCTCCATCGCCGACTCCGCTTCCGACATCCCCTCGTAGAGCGCGGCGATCGCCGCTGCGGCGGGCCCCGCGTCTCGTTCGAGGGTCTCGCGATAGCGGGCGAACTCGCCGTTCTCGAGGGTCACCGCCTGCTTCGTTTGATCGAACACCGACGTAAGCTCCAGGTTCGCGGCGAGCTCGCGGTCGACCGCGTTCACGGCCTCGATGAGCTCGCGGCGTTCGGCTGGACCGGGCGAAAGCGGTCGTGCGAGCCAGCCGGTCACCGCGGCGAGCACGGCGACGATCGCGGCAACGAGATACGGCACCCCGCCATCGTCCCACGTCGCCGCTGCATGCATCGCCAGCGTGTGATTGATACACCGGATGTATGATGAGTGCCGTGTTGCGGCCGCGCGACCGGACGCTCGCCACGCCGTACTTTCCCGTGGGCGGCCCGGTGCCCGCGGCCGACCTCGTCGGCCGGGAAGCGTACCTGCGGCGACTCATCGAGCGGCTCGAGGATGGGCAGCACGTCCTGATCTCGGGCCCACGACGGATCGGGAAGACCTCCATCATCGTCGAGGCGCTTCGCCGGATCCGGCGGCACGGGGGGCACACCGCGTACGTCGATTGCCTCGGGGCCACGGACATTCGCGGGCTTGGCGAGCGGCTCGCGGACGCGATCCTGATGAATCTCTCGGGAGTCGAAAGGAGCTTCGAGCAGGCCAAGGCGATCGCGGCGGGGATGCAGCCAACGGTGAAGGTGAAGTACGAGCACGTGGAGCTCGCTCTCCAGCTCGCTCGCGAGACGAACGCGCAGCGTTTCTTCGAGGGCGCTCTCGACCTGCCGCAGGGGCTCGCGAAGCGCACCGGCAAGCGCGTGGTGGTGGTGCTCGACGAGTTCCAGGCCGCGGGACGGCTCGGACCCCGGATCTTCGACGTAATGCGAGCTCGGTTCCAGGCCCATCGCGGGGTGAGCTATGCCTTCCTCGGCTCGGAGCAGGGCATCCTCGAGGAGCTCTTCAGCGCGAAAGGCCACGCCTTCTATCGATTCGCCGTGCCGCTCGACCTCACCGACGCGGGCGGGCACCGCTTCGGCATAGATCCAGACGACTGGCTCGAATATCTCCGCTCCAAGTTCGCCGCGAAGAAGATGACCATCGACGACGCGAGCATTGACCGTCTCCTCGATGCGACAGGCGGTCACCCACAGGACACGATGCAGGTCTGCGCCGCGCTCTACTACCTCATGCGGGACGCGGCGGCACGAAGTGTGACTTCGGACTTTCTCGAGGTCGCGTACGAGCAGGCGATGCGCGAGCTGGAACGGCCGTTCGCGCTTCATTGGACGGAGCTCGGGTCGCACAAGTACCTGCAGCAGGTCGCGAAACGGATCGCCCACCGCGCCGTGTTGTACGCGGCCGACGCCGAGGGAGGCGCTGTGCCGCGGCCCGAGGTCCTGCGCGCGCTCGCCGCGCTGCAGGAGCGCGGCCTCGTCGTCCGGCTGGGGCGCGGCCGCTACGACTTCGTCGAGCCGATGTTCGGCGAGTACGTGCGACGCCTCGACGAAAGCCTCGTTGGAGCGGCTAGAGTTTCGACGCGATGAGCCGCCGCCCGCCCATCGAGCTTCGCTCCGGCACGAAGGTCATCTTCGGACCCGATCGTCGCGTCGGCGAGCTCGTCCGGCCCTCGCCGAACGGCGAAGAGTGGCTGGTGAAGGATCGATTCGGCAAATTTTGGGTGGCGACGAACCGGATCGTCCTGGCAGACGAAGAGACCGCGACGCACTGAGCGCCGCGGCCTCTCTCCCCTACTCGCCCGTCGCGTCAGGCGACGACGCCGCGCCGGCCACCCATAGCGCGCCAGATCAAGAGCACGAGGATCGCGCCGACGATCGAGCCGACGATGCCCGATGCCGACAGCTCGAGCGTCCCGCCGAAAACGAGAGCCGCGAGCGTGCCGCCGACGAACGATCCGACGATGCCCAGGATCATGGTGCCGAGCCAACCCATCGGGTCCGGACCCGGGACGAGAGCGCGTGCTATGAAGCCCGCGATCAGCCCAACGATCAGGAAGGCGATGATGCCCATGCAGACACCTCCGTTTTCGTTACGGGTCGATGTCTGCACCAACCATGCCGTCCCTGCGTCGCGCCGGTACCCCCGAGGCGAATCGAACGCCTGTCTACGGCTCCGGAGGCCGTCGCTCTATCCGCTGAGCTACGGGGGCGGATGGGAGGTCAATTCTAGGTCGGGGCAACTGCTAGCGTGACGGGCGACAAATGAGCTCGGGCACGGCCACTCGCGAACGGGACAAAGAGCTCTCGCTTGTTCAACACCTTGGCGAGCTCCGAGACCGTCTCGTGGTGTCGGCCATCGCGCTCGTTATTACGACAGCGATCGCGTTCTTCTTCGGGACGCAGCTCATTCGCATCCTGCTCATTCCCGTGGATTGCACCTTCATCCCGGCCTACTCGTGCCACGTGCCCCCGACGACGCTCGTCTCGTTCAGTCCGACGGAGAACTTCACGACATACTTCCGCGTCGCGCTTTTTGCCGGAATCGCGCTCGCGATGCCGCTCATCCTGTACGAGATCTACGCCTACATCGATCCGGCGCTCCTGCCCAAGGAGCGGCGGTTCATCCGCTTCATGGGGCTGCCCGTCATCGCCCTGTTCATCGCGGGAATGCTGTTCTGCTACTTCGTCCTGCTCCCGAACGCGATCAAGTTCCTGATCACGTTCGGGGAAGATGTCATCAAGAACCAGCTGCGAGCGGCGGACTACCTCTCGTTCGTGACGATCTTCATCCTGGGGATGGGCCTCGTCTTCGAGGTCCCGGTGGTGATCTTCGCGCTCGTGAAGATCCACGTCATCACGCGAGCGTGGCTCGCGAAGCAGCGCCGCTACGCGTTTCTCGCGGCGTTCGTGATCGGCGCGATCATCACGCCGACGCCCGACCCTTTTAACCAGACCCTTGTCGCGGCCCCGATGTATCTCCTGTTCGAGCTGGGCCTGTTCGTCGCACGCTTCGCCTGAGCTCTTCGAGCCGCGCCTTCAACTTGGCCTCGGCGCCGAGGTCGGTCGGCTCGTAGTAGCGGCGGCCTGCAAGGGATTCGGGTAGATAGGTCTCATCCGGTGCGACGTGGCCCTCGAAGTCGTGGGCGTATTTGTAGCCGCGCCCGTACCCCTGCTCGGCCATGAGGCGCGTGGGTGCGTTGCGCAGATGAAGCGGCACCGGGTCGACTCGGGTCTCGGCGAGGTCGTGCTGCAGCTCGCCGAGGCCGCGCTTGAGCGAATCCGACTTCGGCGCGAGCGCCAGGTACACGCTTGCCTCGGCGAGCGGGTAGTAGGCCTCGGGCATCCCGATCAGGTGCGTAGCCTGCTGGGCTGCGCTCGCGATCACCAGCGCCTGTGGATCGGCGAGGCCGACGTCCTCACCGGCGAGGATGACAATCCGGCGCGCGATGAACATCGGGTCCTCGCCCGCGTCGATCATGCGCATGAGCCAGTAGAGCGCGGCGTCCGGGTCCGAGCCGCGGACGCTCTTGATGAACGCCGAGATCGTGTCGTAGTGCTGGTCGCCGGCGCGGTCGTAGAGGAGCGAGCGCCGCTGCAGGGCCTCCTTGACCTCGTCGAGCCCGATCGGTTTCTTCCCGTCGGGTCCGGGCACCGCGGAGTCGGCGGCGAGCTCGAGCGCGTTCAGCGCTACGCGCGCGTCTCCATTGCTCACCGCGACGAGGCCGTCTTCGGCTTCCCTCGTGAGCGCGACCGTCCCGCCGAGTCCGCGCTGGTCCTCGAGTGCGCGCTGGACGATGACCCGGACCTCGTCCTCGGTAAGCGGCTTCAGGGTGAAGACGCGGGATCGCGACAGGAGCGCCGAGTTGACCTCGAAGGAGGGGTTTTCCGTCGTGGCGCCGAGCAGCGTGACGTCGCCGTTCTCGACATACGGCAGCACGACGTCCTGCTGCGCCTTGTTGAAGCGATGGATCTCGTCGATGAAAAGGACCGTGCCCTGATTCGTGAGAGCGCGGAGCTTTCGGGATTCGTCGATGATCTTCCTGAGCTCGGCGACACCGGACGCGACCGCCGAGATAGCCACGAAACGTGAGTTCGTGCGCGTCGCCCCGATCGCCGCCAGGGTCGTCTTGCCGGTGCCGGGCGGCCCCCACAAAATCATCGACGGCAGCTGACCCGCATCCATGGCCTTGCGCAGCACGCGGCCCTTGCCGACCAAATGTGTCTGGCCGACAAACTCATCGAGGTCACGTGGCCGCATCCGTGCGGCGAGGGGTTGGCCCTGGGGCATGTCGCGATTCTCCCACCGCGACCGAATTGGCGCTTGGTGACCTATAAATTCCCGCTTATGCTAGCCGCTGATGGAACGGGGAGCGCTCCTGAGCCAATCCAGCCTGCGCGAGCTGCGGAGCTATTACCGCGCACTCGGCGACGTCAACCGCCTGCGTATCGTTCAGATCCTCGTGACCGAAGGCGAGCAACCTGTTTCCGAGCTCGCCCGCCGTCTTCGCATCAGCCAACCGCTCATGTCCTGGCATCTGCGCCGCCTGCGCCGCGCGGGGATCGTCCGAATGGAACGCGTCGGCCGCGAGGTGCGCTGCTCGTTCGACCGCGAAAAGTTCGCCGAGCTCAACGCGCGCGGCTTCCGCCTCCTCATGAATCGCGCCGAGGCGCAAGCGTGAGCCACGGCGTGGTGCCCGACCGGCTGGCGGAAGGGGCGCGCGCGGGGATCGGCCCGCTGGCTCGCGCTCTCGCCGGAATCGGCATCTCGGCGAACGCGGTCACGGTCGCTGGAGGCGTGCTGACCGTTGCCGGGGCGGGACTGCTCGCCGCCGGTTTGCCGCTGCCGGCGCTCCTCGTCCTGCTCGTGGGAACGCTTGCCGATACGCTCGACGGGCAACTCGCCAAAGCATCAGGCGGCGGGACGCGCCTCGGCGCTTTCCTCGACTCGACGGTCGACCGGATAGCGGACGGCGCCCTCTTCGTCGGCGCGGCGGCATCGGGCGCGAGTCTCGGCCAGCCGCTGCTCCTTTGGTCGTCCCTCGTAGCGCTCGTCGCATCGTCTCTGGTTCCGTATGTCCGGGCGAAAGCCGAATCGCTCGGCGTCGGCGCGAGCGTCGGCCCCGCGCCCCGTGAGGCGCGCATCGTCATCTTCCTCCTCGGCCTCGCCGCATGGGCCGTGTTCGACGCCCAGGCCCTGTTCGTCGCGGCGGTCCTCGCCCTCGCGCTCCTCTCGTCGATCACCTTCGTCTTGCGGGTGGTCCACGTGGGCCGCCAACTCTCGATCAAAGAAAGGTAGAAATCCGAAGCCATGGCGACTGCGACTAAAGGAAAGAAAAAGCGAGCAACGCGGCGCGGCAGCAGGAACAAGCGGATCCGCGTCGCGATCATCGGCGTCGGCAACTGCGCGAGCTCGCTCGTGCAGGGCGTGCACTACTACCGGGGCGCCAAGTCCGGCGACCGCATTCCGGGGATCATGCACGTCGACCTCGGTGGCTATCACATCCGGGACGTGGACTTCGTCGCCGCGATCGACGTGGACCGTAACAAGGTCGGAAAAGACCTGGCCGACGCGATCTATCAGGAGCCGAACAACACCTACCGCTTCGCGGATGTCCCGCGCACCGGGGTCAAGGTCTCGCGAGGCATGACCCACGACGGCATCGGCAAGTACCTCTCCGAGGTCGTCAAGAAGGCACCCGGCGCCACGGACGACGTCGTCGGGATCCTCCGCGATCGCGAGGTCGACGTCGTCGTGAGCTATCTGCCCGTGGGCAGCGAAGAGGCCACCAAGTGGTATGTCGAGCAGACGCTCGAAGCGGGTTGCGCGTTCATCAACTGCATCCCGGTTTTCATCGCCCGGGAGCCGTACTGGCAGAAGCGTTTCGCGCAGAAGAACCTCCCGATCATCGGAGACGACATCAAGTCGCAGGTCGGCGCCACGATCACGCATCGCGTGCTCACACGGCTCTTCATGGACCGGGGCGTGCGTCTCGACCGGACGTACCAGCTCAACTTCGGCGGCAACACCGACTTCCTCAACATGCTCGAGCGCGAGCGTCTGGAGTCGAAGAAGATCAGCAAGACGAACGCCGTCACGAGCATGCTCGACTATCCGCTCGACCCCAAGGACGTCCACGTCGGACCATCCGACTATGTTCCGTGGCTTCTCGACCGTAAGTGGTGCTACATCCGTATGGAGGGAACCACCTTCGGCGATGTACCGCTGAACGCCGAGGTCAAGCTCGAGGTCTGGGACTCGCCGAACAGCGCCGGCGTGGTCATCGACGCAATACGCTGCTGCAAGCTCGCGCTCGACCGTGGCCTCGGAGGCACGATCGTGGCGCCGTCGGCGTACTTCATGAAGTCGCCGCCGCGCCAGATTCCCGACGACCGAGCGCGTGAGGGCGTGGAGGAATACATCAAAGGACGTTCGGGACAGCAGACGCTCAGCGGGGCTTCCTAGGTGCTCGACCGCCTCTTGCACGGATCGGCATTCTGGGGCTGGCGTCTCGGGGCCACGCTTGCTCAGCGCCTGCCCTCCTGGATCACGTACCCGGCAGCCGTCGTCGGCGGCGAGATCGCCTATCTCGTCTGGATCGGGCGGCGGCGGATCGCGAAGCAGAACTTCGCCATCGTGCTCGACCTACCGGCCAGCCACCGCGATGTCGCGCGCGTAGCGCGACGCTCGTTCCGCAACTTTGCGAAGTACCTCGTCGAGATCATGCGGTTCCCGCGGCTGGATTCCGAGGACTTCGAGCGACTCGTCGCAGTCGATCCGCGTTCGTGGTCGTACTTCCGAGCCGCACGCGACCACGGGCGCGGCTTGATCTTCGTCTCGATGCACTTCGGCAACTTCGAGATCGGCGGAGCCCGTATCGCGGACGAGATGCCGCTGAACGTGATCGCCGACGAACTCGAGAACCAGCGCCTCATGGATCTCCTCGTCGCGAACCGGGCGCACAAGAACGTGAGGCTCTTGCCACCTGAGGGAGCGGTGCGGCAGGTGCTTCAGGCGCTGCGCCGTAACGAGATGGTCGGACTCATGATGGACCTCGGGCCGCGCGCGAAGGAGCTCGACAACGTGGAGGTCATGTTCTTCGGCGAGCGCACCGCCTTCCCGACGATCGCGGCGAACCTCGCCCGGGTTTCGGGCGCGCCGATCGTGGTCGCCGCGGTCACGCGCGAGCGCGACAACACGTTCCGCGGTGTCGCCCTCCCGCCGATCTTCGTCGAACGCACGAAACAGGCCGCTCACGACATCGAGCGCACGACGCAGACGATCGTTCACGGCCTCGAGCAGCTCGTCCGCGGCGATCCGGACCAGTGGTACATATTCCGCCCAATGTGGACCCGGCCCGAAGGCACCATCTAGCGCATGGGCGCTGAGCGGGCGCTCGCGACCGCGGCGGAGCGGGCTCTGCCGAGAGTGCCGCCGGGCTGGCAGGGACCGATCTCGGAGGTCGTCGGCACGATCGCGTACCTCGCGGCGCCTCGCGGCCGCGCCGCGGTGCGCGCGAACCTGGCGATAATCGCGCCGGAGCGGTCTCTCTCGGCCCGACGCGTGTTCGTGAATCAGGTGCGGCAGTACCTCGAGGTGTTCCACATCCCGCGGCTCGACCGCGCGCGTTTCGACGCGATCGTCCGCGTCGAGGGCTGGGATCGCTTCCTGTGCGCGCAGCGCCTCGGGAAGGGGGTCATCTTCGGCAGCGCGCACCTCGGCCCGGTCGCTCTTGTCGGCCAGGTTCTCATGCACCGTGGCTACACGCTGACGCTCCCGGCCGAGAAGACCGACTCCGAGCTCATGCACGCGGTGAACCGAGCGCGGCAGGCGCAAGGCCTCGTGCTCGTACCCATGGACTCGGCGTTCGCAATTCACCGGGTGATCCGCGACGGCGGCGTGCTTGGCATCCTCGCGGACCGCGCGGTCACGGGGATCGGCGAGCGGGTCGAGTTCTTCGGTCGCACGGCACTCCTGCCGTCGGCGCACGTCGCCCTGGCACTTCGCACCGGCGCGGCGCTGGTCCCCGCGTTCACGTGGCGCGAGAACGGTCTTCTCCACGCGCGGATTGAAGAGCCGCTCGTGCTCGCGTCGACCGGCGACCGTGAGGCCGACGTCCGCGCCGGTGTCCGTCAGTTCGCCGCGGTCCTGGAGCGGTACATCAAAGAGCATCCCGAGCAGTGGACGGTGTTTCGGCCGGTGTGGGACGAACCGACGGGACGAGCTGCTTGAGCAACATGAATGAGCGACGAGCGCGCTGCGCGCTCCGCTACGCGGCCGGGGGCCCCTGCCCCCTGGGCCCCTCCCCCTGCCCGCGAGGAGCGAGTCCCTCAGCCTTGAGCCCGTGGCGGTCGCTTCCGCGCCCAGAGGTCCCTGCCCCTGCGGAGGCTAGGCCGACGGGACGAGCTGCTTGAAGATGGGGAGGGCGGATCTCCACGTTCACAGCGATCTCGGTGACGGTCTCTCTTCGATCGAGGAGATCCTCGACGCCGCGGAGCGGGCGGGTCTCGACGCGATCGCGCTGACCGATCACGACGACATCCGCGGCGCGTTCGCGCTGCGCGAGCTCGCGGCGCGGCGCGCGAGCCCTGTCTCCGTCATTCCCGGCGCGGAGGTCACGACTCGATCGGGGCATCTCCTCGCGCTGTGGATCGAGGACGAGGTCCCGATGTTCTGCTCGCTGGTAGAGGCGGTCTCGCGGATCCATAAGGCCGGTGGCATCGCGATCGCGCCCCATCCCCTTTCGTACCTGACTTTCTCCATCGGGGAGGGCGCGCTGCGGCAGCTCGCGGCCTACGGAGACGATTCGCGGATGGTGGATGCCATCGAGGTCCGCAATCCCTCGTATGCCGGACGCGTCCGCGCGTCCCGCGCTCTGTGGCTCAACACGCACGCGCTGCGGATCGCGGAGTCCGGCTCGAGCGACGCGCACCACGCCGCGCTCGTCGGGACGTGCTGGACCGATTTCCCGGGAAGCACCGCGGAGCAGCTCCGAACCGCCTTGGGAGCGAAGGCGACGAGGGCCGACGGACGCAGTTGGACGCTCCGCGAGCACCTCGACGGCGCCGCAAAGCAGCAATGGCGGTCGATGGTCCGCGACCCGGTGAAACGCGCGCGCCGCAGAATGGCTCGGTCGGGCGGCATGGGCAAGAAAAAGAGAGCATGAAGATCGGGATCGTCTCTCCGTATGCGTACCCCCGACCGGGTGGCGCGAATTCCTACATCCGCGAGAGCTACGCGGAGCTCCGCCGTCTGGGACATGACGTACGGATCATCACGGCGCCATGGGGCGACGATCCGCCCGCGCAGGACGTGATCCCGATCGGACAGGCAATCGCCGTCCCATACAACGGCGCGATTGGGCGGATCACGCTGTCGCTCCGCCTCGAGTGGCTCGTCTCGCGCATGCTGGACCGCGAGCGGTTCGACATCATCCACCACCACGAGCCGCTCGTGCCGTTCCTCTCCATGCAGATCCTCGACTCGGCGCGCTGCCCGCAGGTCGCGACCTTCCACGCCTTTGGAGGTTTCTCGTTCTCGTACTGGGCTGGTCGCGTCATCGGGAACCGCTACATGAACAAGCTCGACGCGCGGATCGCGGTCTCGAGCGCGGCGCGACATTTCATCTCCACGTACTTCCCCGGCGACTACCGGATCATCCCGAACGGGGTGGATGTCCAGTTCTATTCGAGCGCGAAACCGTTCCCGGAATACCAGGACGGCAAGATCAACATCTTGTTCGTCGGCCGGCTCGAACCGCGCAAGGGCGCGATGTACCTCATGGAGGCCTACGCGACGCTCAAGCCGAAGCACCCCGAGCTCCGGCTGATCCTGTGCAGCGTCGGGCCGCTTCTCGGGCGCCTCCGGCGTTTCGTTCGCGAGAATCGCATCGAGGACGTGCTCTTCGCGGGGCGGGTATCGGACACGGACAAGGCCCGCTTCTACAAGACGGCGCACATCTTCTGCGCGCCATCGACCGGCCAGGAGTCCTTCGGGATCGTCCTCCTCGAGGCCATGGCCGCGGGGCTACCGGTCGTGGCGAGCGACATCCACGGCTACAAGCGTGTCGTACAGCGAAATGCCACCGGACTCCTCGTCGAGCCTCGGGATCCCGACGCCATCGCCGGCGCTCTCGAACGGCTGCTCTGCGAGCCCGCCCTGCGTGAGCGGCTCGGCCAGGCGGGGGCCCGGCGCGCACCCGAATACGACTGGACCCACGTGACCGGGCAGCTCGTTGAACTCTATGACGAAGTCATTCGTAAGAGAGGCGTGCGCTAGAGTCTCGGCCCGAGGGGGTGGTCCTCGTGTCCAACCGCCAGATCGCCGCGTTTTCCGTCGCGCTCGCAGTCGTGCTCGCTGGTTGCACGCCGGCACCGAAGGGGAGCCCAGCCACGCCGTCCACGTCCGCCGCCGAGCAGCCGCAGCCGGGCGGAACGCTCACCTTCATCGTGAACGCCGAGCCGCCGTCGTTCGACGGCCACCGTGAGACAACCTTCGCGCTCTTACACCCGATCGCGCCGCACTACAGCACGCTCTACAAGTTCGACCCGAGCGACCTCACTAAGGTCGCCGCCGACGTCGCGGCCGCGATGCCCGAGGTCTCGGCAGACAAGCTGACGTACACCATCAAGCTCCGCACCGATGTGAAGTTCCACGACGGCTCGAAGATGACGAGCGATGACATTCTCGCGACGTACCAGAAGATCATCTTCCCGCCGACGGGCGTCCTCTCACCGCGCGCCGGCGCCTACGCCGCCGTCGACACGATCACCGCGCCGGCGCCGGACAGCGTCATCTTCAAGCTCAAGTACCCCTCGGCCTCGTTCGCAACGAACCTCGCCTCGCCTTGGAACTTCATCTACAGCGCGGCGAAGCTCAAAGCGGACATCCACTGGTACGAGAAAAACATCATGGGGACGGGTCCGTTCACGTATGTCTCGAATACGAAGGGCGCGGAATGGAACGGCAAGAAGTTCCCCGACTACTTCGCGAAGGACAAGAACGGCGTCCAGCTCCCCTATCTCGACGGGTACAAGGCGCTCATCATCACCGACGCGAACGCTGAGGTGAACGCGATCCGCAGCAAGCAGGCTGCGATCGAGTTCCGGGGCTTCACGCCACAGCAGCGTGACACGCTCTCGAGCGCGCTCGGAACCTCACTCGCCATCCAGGAAGCGCCCTGGATCTGCGTGAACTACGTCGTCCCGAACACCAAGAAGGCCCCGTTCGATGACGTTCGCGTGCGCCAGGCGCTCACTCTCGCGCTGGACCGGTATGCGGGCAGCACCGCGCTGCAGAAGATCACGATCGTGAAGGACGTCGGCGGGCTCATGCGGCCGAAAGGTCCGTTCGCTGAGGCCGACACCGATCTCCAGAAGATCGCGGGCTTCGGCACCGACGCCGCCGCGAACAAGGCGAAGGCCAAGCAGCTTCTAGCGGACGCCGGCCAGTCGAACCTGACGTTCAAGTTCCTCAACCGCAACATCACGACGCCGTACGAGCCGGTTGCTCTGTTCGTGATCGATCAGTGGAAGCAGGTCGGCATCACCGCGACGCATGACGTGAAGGAGACCTCCGCGTACCAGGCCGACCTGCGCGCGGGCAACTTCGAGGTCGCGCTCGACTTCAACTGCGATTTCCTGGACGAGCCCGACCTCCAGCTCGCCAAGTTCTGGTCCGCGACGGGGCTCGGCAAGGGCCTCAACTTCGCGTACTACGACGACGCGACGCTCGACAAGATGATCGACGGTCAGAGCCGCGAGACGGATCCGGCCAAGCGGAAGGCGCTCGTCGCGGACATCGAGAAGTACGCGATGGACACGAAGGCCTACCAGTACCCGGTGCTCTGGTGGTACCGGATCATTCCGTATCTCAGCACGGTGCGCGGCTGGCGGATCGGATCGAACCACTACACCAATCAGGACCTCGAGACTGTCTGGCTGGGGAAATGACAGCGAACTAGCGGACTAGCGGGAGCCGTCCGAGACTTACCGGATGCGCCGGTACGTCGCCGGGCGGCTCCTGCTCATGATCCCGACGCTCATCGGCGTCGCCGTCCTGACGTTCGTGATCATGCGCGCCGTGCCCGGCGACATCGTCGCCCTCAAGTACGCGGGCTCTCCGGTACCGCAGTCAGTCATCGACGAAGAGCGCCACCAGCTCGGCCTTGACAAGCCCATGTGGGCGCAGTTCACCGACTGGATGGGCGAGATCGCGCATTTCGATCTCGGCACATCGCTCTGGACCGGCCACCCGGTCGTGGACGAGATCGTGGTCCGCTTTCCACTCTCGCTCGAGCTCGCGATTATCGCGACGCTCCTCGCCATCACGATCGCCATCCCGCTCGGCGTGATCGCGGCCGTGCGGCAGGACACCTGGACGGACTACGCGATCCGCGTTTTCTCGATCGGCGGCCTCGCCATGCCGAGCTTCTGGATCGGCCTGCTCATGGTCCTCGCAACGATCACGTTCTTCGGATGGGCCCCTCCGCTCGTCTTCACGGCGATCACCGTCGACCCGATCGCGAACCTTTCGCAGATGATCCTGCCGGCCCTATCCGTCGGTTACCGCT
>VBEY01000225.1 GCA_005889295.1 Chloroflexota bacterium
CAACAAGGTGAACGGGGCCCCGAGCGAGCGGCCGGATGTCTTCTACTGCATCCACAAACTGCTCGCGCATCCGGAGGAGAGCGGCCTGCGCTTCATGCGCGTGCATGAAGAAGTCTACTGGCGAGATCCGGGCGAGACCACATGGCAATTCAGCACCAAGGGCCTGCCGACGAACTTCGGCTTCGCTGCGGCGATCCACCCCCGCGACCGGAGCACCGCCTACTGCATCCCGCTCGACGGCATGAAGCGGACGGCTTCTCCGTTCGGCATCGGCGTGTACCGCACGACCGACAAGGGCAAGAGCTGGGATCGGCTCGACAAGGGGCTGCCGGAGGGTGCGCCGATGGAGTCGGTGCGCGAGGGGATGCACAACGACCGACTCGATCCCATGGGCCTCTACTTCGGGACAGCGAACGGCGACGTGTGGGCCAGCAAGAGCGAGGGCGAGAGCTGGACGCGCATCGCGCAGTACCTGCCCTACGTCACATCGGTCCACGCCGCGACGATCGAGTGACGTGCACGTTCTGTCAGATCGCCAACGGGGAGATCCCAGCGCACATCGTTCATCGCGATGACGAGGTGGTCGCGTTCCTAGACCGCGCGCCGCTGGAGCACGGCCACGTCCTCGTGATGCCAAGGGCGCACATCGAGACGCTCGATGACCTTCCAGACGATCTTCTCGCCCCAGTCTTCGGCGCCGTCCGTCGCACTTCGATCGCGGTGCAGAAGGCGCTCGGTGCCGGAGGCTCGTTCGTCGCGACAAACACTCGGATCAGCCAGAGCGTGCCGCACCTTCACATTCACGTCGTCCCGCGCAACAAAGGCGATGGGCTCTTCTCTACGCGGCTCATCTGGCAGCGGAAGAAATACGAGACGGATTCGGAGATGGCGGAGGCCGCGACGAAGATCCGCGCCGCATACGAGGCGGCGGGGTGACGGCCCCGGGGCTGGATTCCCGGGGCCGTCTTTGAACGGCGGTCACTTGCAATGGAGCTGGATGTTTCCTCCATCGAGAGTGCCTGCGGCTCCGTAGCCGCTCGAAAGCAGGAGGCTGAAGGTGTCGTTTCGGCCCGGCTCCCCGTTGTCGGCAACCTCGACGTGATAGGTGCCGCCACCACCCGTCCATTCCGCGGTCCCATCGATCTGGCGTGACGTAGGACCGGTCGTCCCCGATCCGTAACTCGTCACACCAGTGCCCTTCACCTTGAAATTGCCGCCGTGATCGATGTACTGGAGGTGACCCCAGCCACCGGGGCCTCCGGCGACCGCGAATGTCGCGCGCGCGCCTGACCGCGTGATCCAGCCACCACCGGTCACGAAGTCCTTGTTCAAGCAGTCGCCCGCGCCGGTCTGCGTGGCGCAGGTGATGTCCGCGTGCGCGGAGGCCACGACGAGGTCTGTGCCACCGATCAGCACGATGTGCAGCGCGTTCACCGTGACCGTTCCGCTGTCACCGGAGGCGCTCGCGACCGGCTGCTCGTTGATCACGATGGAACCGACTGTCCCAAGCGTGATGGTCTGAGGCTGACTGCCCACCGTGATCGGGGTGCCGTTGACCACGAGGCCGACGATCTCGGAGCTCTCCGTGATCGTCGCGGTTCCTGAGCTGCACGTCGCGCTAGCGCGCGCCCCGAGGAATTCCGCGCTGATCTTCTGACCGGCAGCCTTGAGAGCGAAGTCCGCGACGACGGCTTCGGCCCTGCTCTTATTCCCCTCTGCGACGACGGTCGCATGAAGAACTCCTGCGGTGAGCGCACCGCCAGTTGCGTCGGGCACCCCGTCGATCGGGTACTCGAGGACGCTCTGATGGAGGTGGCCGCCGCTCGCGTCGACCGGACCGGTATCCACGAGCGTGATCGGAATTCCCGCGACCTGTCCGCTGATAACGGTCGCCCGGCCGCTGAACACGGTGGCGGCGGCCGCGGCTGTTCGACTCTCGCTCGGTGCGGCGATGAGGGCGAGCGTGAACAACAAAGTTAGTCCTGTCTTGATCGGCCGATGGGTCTTCACAAGGATCCTCCTGCTTTCGCCCAGTACGTTTTTCCCTCGAGCCAGCGGAATGGGTGCCCGAAATGAGCGGTGGTGCCCAGAACCGGGAGAACCGGTAGCCGTTAATCCTTCCGGTGTCGGCGCAGGAGTAGGCCATGGGTCCATCGCTTTCTCGGCGAGAGATCGAGGTCCTACGGCACGTCGCGCTGGGGGAAACCTCGAAGGAGATCGCCGGCGCGCTCGGCATCGGCGAGCGGACGGTGAACTGGCATCTTGAGCGGGTCTTCGTAAAGCTGGGCGCGGAGAGCCGTGCCGAGGCGGTCGCCCTGGCGCTCGAGCTGGGCATCGTCCGCAGACCCCATGATTCGCGAACGAGCCCTTGACCGCGAAGACGACAGGCCCGCCGGATTAGGCAACGCGGATGACGAGGTTCGCGACGAAGATCAGAAGCGCCTACGCGACCTGACACGAAGTACCAGGACTAATCGGCCGGGCGAGTTCCATTGCGCAACCAGGGGGCCAGGCGCTGAATCGTTCTCGGGGTGGAAGGCCGGCGGAGCCGGAGGGGCTGGAGAGGAAGCGGAAATGAGCGCGGGACAGAGCGTGCGCAGAGGTTACGCATACGGTGTGAACCCAGCGGTCTACTCAGCACCCATGCTCGGACGACGCGCGACGACGAACATCTTCTCGCTCATCCTGATGGCCACGCTCATCTTCGTGATCGTTGCCGTCGCGAGCGACCCGGTCCTGGCGGCTTCGGCCGCGCGAATCCTGGGCACCGCGTGGTCTGACGCACTTGCGCTGGTGTCCATGTTGCTGAGACGGGCCGGCTAGAGCTACCTCTCGCCCGCGATAGACCGCGCTCGCGAACGATTGGTGTCGAGAATCCGGAGAACCTCCGGGGCCGAATAGACCCGGCCGGACTTTCGACCGGTCATCTCGCGCAGGATTCCCGCGGACACAAGCTGCTCGATAGCAGCCCGTGCCGAAACGGGCGTTACCTTCTCGCTAGCGGCGACTCGCGAAGCGGTCACGAACAGACCGCTAAAGACTTCGTCGACAAGCGCGTGCACGACTTTGCTGCGCGTGGAGCGAAGGCGCCGCCGAAAATCTGCCTCGAGCGCCACGAGACGGTCCGCCCTCGCAGCCGCATCCTTCGCCTGCGTTTTGACGGCTTCCAGAAACAGAAGCATCCATGGCCGAAGGTCGCCGGAGGTCCTTCCCTTCATCAAGGCCGCGTAGTAGTTGTCTCGACGCGCATCAAAAAACGCGCTGAGGTAGAGCAGCGGCTGGGAGAGACATTCCTTCTCGATGAGGAACAGGGGCATGAGGAGTCGACCGAGCCGTCCATTGCCGTCGATGAAGGGGTGGATCGTCTCGAACTGGTAGTGAATCAGGGCGCACCTAAGGAGCGGTGGGGTCGAATCCACCTCGTGGATGTACTTCTCCCAGTCATCGAGAGCGTCGCTAAGAGCCTCTGGAGGTGGCGGGACGAAGATGGCCTTTTCAACCGGGGTGCCCTCCGGTCCGATCCAGTTCCGAGTTGTTCTGAACCGGCCCGGCGTACTCCGCTGTCCTCTGACGCCGTGCAGAAGTCGCTGATGGAGTCCGAGCACCATCCGGTGACTAATCGGTAGTCGCCGAAGGGATGCGATCCCCCACTCCAGCGCACGGACGTAGTTCAGAACCTCACGTGCATCATCAGGCCGCTGCGTCGGCGCGTTAGCTTCGAAGAGAAGCAGTTGAGCCAGCGAGCTCTGGGTCCCCTCGATGCGTGAGCTCAGCACGGCTTCGCGTCGCATGTATGGCCGAATGAGCATTTGGGGATTGGCCAATCGCTGGCCAACGCCGGAAAGCTCGCCGAGTGCTCGATCCGCCTCGGACAACGCGTTGACCAGTTCTGATGTGTAGTCGAGCTCCCGCGGAATCGGACCTGGGATGAACGCGAGGTGACCCTGGCTCGTTTTTCTCAGCTTGCTTCTCTGGGTCTCGCTGAACTCCGACAGGCGCATATCGGAATGTTAGCAAAGACGAGTTTGCTAACATTCTGCTCGGCTTATTGTCAGTTTGCTTTGCCACCGAAAGTGGCCGCTATCTGCGGACGGCGAGTTCTCCGGCGAATCTTCGTATCGCGTCGACGATCGCCCCGTGCTCCTGCTCGAGCACGCGTGCGGCGAGCGTCGCGGCCGTATCGCCCGGCTCGACCGGCACGCGGCGCTGCACGACGACCTCGCCGAGATCGATGGTCTCCGGGTGAACTCGATGCACGGTGCAGCCCGATTCCGTCGCGCCCGAGGCCAGCACCGCTTCATGGACCTTCTCGCCGTGCATGCCCCGGCCTCCAAAGAGCGGCAGCAGCGCCGGGTGGAGATTGATCACCGGCACGCGGGGTAGGCGCACGAAGAAGATCGGCGCGAGGATGTGGTCGAAGCCCGCGAGCACCACGAGCTCGGCGCCGACGCCGGCGATCGCGGCGGCCATCGCCGAGTGCGCTGCCGCGCGATCCGAATACCGGCGCAGCGTGACCACGGCGGTGGGCACGCCCGCGAGCGCGGCACGCTGCAACGCGGGAATGCCGGCATGGTTGGAAACGACGATCGCGACTCGCGCATCGAGCTCGCCGGACGCGCACGCGTCGAGGATCGCCTGAAGATTCGATCCGCGCCCCGACACCAGGACAGCGATTGGCAGCGTCATCCGAAGATCACCCTCCGACCGGACGAATGTGGGACGACCGTTCCGAGCGCGACAGACCCCGGGACCGCACGGATCGCCGCGTCGCACGAGTCCGCGGCGACCGCGACGACGAGCCCGATCCCCATGTTCCACGTGTCGAATTGCTCGATCTCGTCGAGGTCGCCGAGACGCGCGAGCAGCGAGAAGATCGCCGGTAGCCCCCAGGAGCTGCGATCGATCCACGCGCCGGTTCCGGGAGGCAACGCGCGCGGCAGATTGCCTTCCCATCCGCCGCCGGTGATATGTGCGATCGCGTGGATCTCCGCGACCTCGCGAAGCGCTCGGAACTCCTCGAGGTACGGGCGGTGGATCGCGAGCAGCGAGACACCGAGCGTCGCCCCACCGAGCTCTTCGCGGGGGGCGAGAAGCACGTCGAGGAGCGAGGCGCTGCGCTCGTGCATCGCGCGGCGCGCGCAGATCTCACGCGCGAGCGAGTACCCGTTCGTGTGCAGCCCGGTCGACGGGATTCCGATAAGCGCGTCGCCTTCGCGGGCGCGCTCGGGTCCGAGGATGTTCTTGCGATCGA
>VBEY01000226.1 GCA_005889295.1 Chloroflexota bacterium
CCTTCCCGGGCACGGGCCCGGCGGTGGTGGTGCCGGCCGCGGCGGGCCTCGATCTGCAAAACGCGGTCTCGGTGGAGGCCTGGGTCCGTCCCACGCAGGCCTCGCAGAACGGCGGGATCTTCGAGAAGACCGTGAACGGCTGGGTGAATAGCCAGTACATGCTCCTGCTCGAGTCGGGCGTGCTGAAGTTCCGGGTGCGCAACACCGCCAACGCGCTCCTCCCGGTGGAGGGTCCGGTGCTCCCGCTGGGTACCTGGTCGCATGTGGTGGGCACCTTCGATGGCAGCACCCTGCGTCTTTATGTGAATGGCGCGCTCGTGGCCACGAGCGCCGCGGCGGGACCGCTCAACAGCGCCAGCGGCCCTTCGTTCATCGGTCGGCTGGGTCAGAGCCTCTATCCCTTCCAGGGTTCGCTCGATGAGGTCGCGGTCTTCCCGGTCGCGCTCTCCGCCGAGCGGGTGCGCGCCCACTACCTGGGCGGACTGGTCAGCGTGCGGGTGAACGCCACGGCCACCGCCGGCGGCACCTTCCGCAGCACCGCCCAGGCCCAGGCCACTGAGTTCGATCCCGATACCTCGAACAACGCCCTGAGCCTCGACAGCACGGTCCACTAGGACCCTGGCCGGCGCGCTGCTGGCGCGGCTCGCGCTTCTAGACTCAGGACATGGCCACCACGCCTGTGCTTCCCGGCGGATTCGAGCTTCCTCTCGAGCCACGGCTGCCTCGCCTCGGGTCGGTGGATGCCGTAGCGCTCGAAGAGCGCGCCGCAGCGCTCGCGACACGCTCGATCAAGCGGGAGGCCAAGGTCTTCGCGCTCGACCTCGCGATCCGGATGATGGATCTGACCACGCTCGAAGGGGCCGACACGCCCGGCAAGGTGGCGGCGCTCTCTTCGAAAGGAATACGGCCTGATCCGTCCGACCCGAACATCCCGTCGGTCGCCGCCATCTGCGTCTACCCCAACCTCGTCCCCTACGCGCTCGAGCGCACGCGGGGCACGAGCGTGAAGGTCGCGGCGGTCGCGACCGCGTTCCCGTCGGGACAGTCCCCGATCGACGTCAAGCTCGCCGAGGTGCGCGACGTCGTCGACGCAGGCGCGCACGAGGTCGATATGGTCATCGACCGGGGCGCCTTTCTCTCGGGCCGGTACGCGCAGGTCTACGACGAGATCGTCCGCGTGAAGGAGATCTGCGCCGGACACGCCCACCTCAAGGTGATCCTCGAGACCGGCGAGCTCGGCACGTACGACAACGTCCGTCGCGCGTCGCTCCTCGCGATCGCGGGCGGCGCGGACTTCATCAAGACATCAACGGGCAAACTCCCGACATCGGCCACGTTGCCGGTCGCCCTCTGCATGCTCGAGGTGATCCGCGACGTGCACGAGGAAACGGGTCGCGTCGTCGGAATGAAGGTCGCCGGCGGGATCCGCCAATCGAAACAGGCGGTGCAGTTCCTGGTGCAGGTCCACGAGACGCTCGGCCTCGCGTGGCTCACCCCCGACCGTTATCGCATCGGCGCCTCGACCCTCTTGAACGATGTACTTATGCAGATCCGCAAGGAGCGGACGGGGAGATATCAGAACCCGGACTATTTCACCGTTGACTAAGGACAAGCGCGAGATCGCGCGACGCCCCGACAAGGCGCCAATGGCGACCGCCTGGGACTACGCGCCGGCGCCCGAGGCGCGCGACATCGTCAAGGTCGAGGAGCGCTACGGCCTCTTCATTGGGGGAACGTTCGTCGAGCCAGCGTCGGGCGAGCGGTACACGACGATCGACCCCGCGCGCGAGGAGCCCCTCGCCGAGGTCGCGCAGGCCGGCAAGGCCGACGTCGACCGCGCGGTCCGTGCGGCGCGCGACGCCTTCGCGAACGGCTGGTCCAACCTCCGTCCGAGCGAGCGCGCGAAGTACCTCTTCCGCATCGCGCGGCTGCTGCAGGAACGGTCGCGCGAGTTCGCGGTGCTCGAGTCGCTCAATGGGGGAAAACCCATCCGGGAGTCGCGAGACGTCGACATTCCGCTCGCCGCCGCGCACTTCTTCTACTACGCGGGGTGGGCCGACAAGCTCGAGTACGCGTTCCCGAACCGCAAGCCGCGTCCGGTCGGCGTGGCGGGGCAGATCATCCCGTGGAATTTCCCGCTCCTGATGCTCGCGTGGAAGATCGCGCCCGCGCTCGCGGCGGGGAACACGGTGGTCCTCAAGCCGGCCGAGACGACACCGCTCTCGGCGCTCCTCTTCTGCGACGTACTCCGGCAGGCGGAGCTTCCGCCCGGCGTCGTAAACATCGTCACCGGCGATGGCCGGACCGGCGCCGAGCTCGTGTCCCACCAGGGCGTCGACAAGATCGCGTTCACCGGCTCGACCGAGGTGGGGAAGGCGATCCAGCGGACTCTCGCCGGAACCGGAAAGCGCCTCACGCTGGAGCTCGGCGGAAAGGCCGCGAACATCATCTTCGACGACGCGCCGCTCGACCAGGCAGTGGAAGGAATTGTCAACGGGATCTACTTCAATCAGGGCCACGTGTGCTGCGCGGGCTCGCGCCTCCTCGTGCAGGAGTCGATCTATGAGACGGTGATCGCGAAGCTCAAGCGCCGGATGGCGACCTTGCGCGTCGGCGATCCACTCGATAAGAACACCGACGTCGGCGCGATCAACTCGAAGCAGCAGCTCGAGAAGATCTCGGCACTCGTGCAGTCCGGCATCGACGAGGGCGCGCAGATCTATCAGCCGCCGTGCAAGTTGCCCGAGCGCGGCTACTGGTTTGTGCCGACCGTCTTCACGAACGTCGCGCAGTCGTACCGCATCGCGCAGGAGGAGATCTTCGGTCCGGTGCTGTCGGTGTTGACCTTCCGTACGCCCGACGAGGCGATCGAAAAGGCGAACAACACTCCGTACGGACTGTCGGCAGGTGTGTGGACCGAGAAGGGCTCGCGGATCCTCGCGATGGCGAAGGGTCTCCGTGCGGGCGTGGTCTGGGCAAACACCTACAACCGCTTTGACCCGGCGTCGCCCTTCGGCGGCTACAAGGAATCAGGGTTCGGCCGCGAGGGCGGTCGCCACGGCCTCGAGCCATACGTCGTGTTGGAGGACGCATGAGCGAACGCCTACCGGTCCAGAAGACCTACAAGCTCTACATCGGTGGTGCGTTTCCCCGTTCTGAATCCGGGCGGACGTACGTCGCCGAAGGCGCCAATGCCGCGCGCGCGTCGCGGAAGGATCTGCGTGACGCCGTTCGCATCGCCCGCCAGGCGGGCGGGGCGTGGTGGGGCATGACCGCCTACAACCGCGGCCAGGTCCTCTACCGCATCGCCGAGATGATGGAGAAGCGCCAGTCGGAGCTCGCGGCGCTCTGCACCGGACCGGACGAGGTCGCCGCCGCGATCGACCGCGTCGTCTGGTACGCGGGGTGGGCCGACAAGCTCGCGCAGGTCATCGGCTCGGCGAACCCGGTCGCCGGTCCGTACTTCAACTTCACCGTGCCGGAGCCGACAGGCGTGATCGGGATCCTCGCGCCGGAGCCGCCGCTCCTCGGCCTCGTATCGCGCCTCTCGCCGGTGATCGTCGGCGGCAACACCGCGGTCGTCATTGCGTCCGAAGCCCATCCGCTCGTCGCGATCGAGCTCGCGGAATGCCTCGCGACGGCGGACGTCCCGCCGGGCGTCGTGAACATCCTCACCGGGCTGCGAGGTGAGCTCTCACCGGTGCTCGCGTCACACATGGACGTTTCCGCGCTCGATCTCGCCGGCGCCGATGGGGACTCGGCCGAGCTCGAGAAGCTCGGCGCGGAGAACGTGAAGCGCATCGTCCACGGCCGCGCGGATGCGCAAAGCCCGTACGACATCGCCGCGTTCCTCGAGCTCAAGACCGTCTGGCACCCCACCGGGATGTAACGCGGCGATGGCACGGCTCATCGATCGCATCACGGGTCCCGTTGCGGCTGAGGAGGCGGGCGCGCCGGTCGGAAAGCTCATCGGCTTCCGGCCGGTGTCGCTTGAAGCGGGCAAGGCGGTCTTCGAGCTGGAGGCGGGTCCGCAGCACGCGAACCCGATGGGCACGCTTCACGGCGGCGTCGTATGCGACGTCGCCGACGCGGCGATGGGAGTTGCGTATGCGTCGACCCTCGCCGACGGCGAAAGCTTCACGACGCTCGAACTGAGATCAACTTCCTGCGGCCGTTCCGGACCGGCACGCTCATCGCCACCGGCCGCGTGGTGAAGGCAGGGCGCACGATCGGGCTCGCCGAGTGCGACGTAACTGACGTGGAGGGACGGCTAATCGCGCGCGCGATGAGCACCCGCATGACCCTCCGCGGCGAGCCCAGCGAGGGGCGCTAACTTCCGGGGATCCGTAACCACGTGGCCCCCGACGCAGTTCTCTTCAGCGTGAGGGGACTGCTCGTCGCACTTGCGCTGGTCGCGGGGTCCGCGGCCTGGGCTCCCGTGGCCGAGGCGCAAGCCCCGTCACGGCCGTCGGCCACCCTCTGCACCGGCTCGAGCGTCGGGCCTGGGATCGCACCGCCCGCCCGCGTCCCGAGCGGCATCCCCGACTTTCACGCCGCGTGGTACGGGCAGAGCGGCTACCCGACGCTCTGCCCCGGCGAGCGGTCGAACGCCGTCGTCGCCTACTACAACTCGGGCTCGCGCGGCTGGGTCAAAGGTCGCATGGGCGAGGTCGCGTATCTCGGGACGTGGAATGGCGATCCCGGCCAGGACGAGCCCACCGTGCTCGGCGGCAACGGCGAGATGGGCACGCCGCAGACGGGGTGGCCGCGCTTCAACCGTGTCGCTCTCCAACCGAGTGACTACGTGGGACCCGCGCAGGTCGCGTGGTTCCAGTTCACGATCCAGGCGCCCGAGCGGCCTGGGTTCTACCGCCTTTACATCAGGCCTCTGGTCGAGGGCGCGGCATGGATGGAAGACGTGGGTGTGTACTGGCAAGTCACCGTACTCAATCCCGATGGGACACCGCCGGCAGGCCGCATCAGCTCGCGCGTTCCCGCGCCGATTGACGACACGGCTCCGGCATGGGCGCCGGCCGAGTTGGACAACGTTGGATTCACGCAGCCGCCTGAGAGCGGGATTGTTCTGAGCGGAGGGACCAAGGGCAGCTGGACATCCGCGTGGGTGCTGACGCGCTTTCCGTTCTCACAGCTGATTCCGTCGTGGATCGCGGACACCCCCGCGGGCAGCTGGATCGA
>VBEY01000047.1 GCA_005889295.1 Chloroflexota bacterium
AACGTTCTCGTCTACCAGCTCGCCGGCCCGAGCGCTCCGTTTTGGCTCGGGATGATGGTGTTCGCCCATTGGGTGCCGTTCACGTTCTTCTCGCTCTACGGTGGTGTCCTCGCTGACCGCTACGACAACCGCAAGGTCCAGATCGTCGCGCAGCTCCTGCTCATGACGGCCGCGGTCGCGATCGCGGTGGTGACGATCGGCGGCGTCGTGACCACTTGGTGGCTCTTCGGCCTGCTGCTGCTCCACGGGTTCGCCGGCGCAATTGGGGGCCCAGCTCAGCAGACCCTCATCCACTCGATGGTCGGTCCATCCAAGCTCCTTTCGGCCGTCAGCCTCAATTCGACCGCGCGCCAGTTCTCGCAGGTCATCGGGCCAGCGGTCGCAGGGTTCATCGTCGTCGGCTTCGGACCAGGTTGGGGATTTCTCGTCAACGCGCTCACCTTTGTCCCTCTTCTCGTCTTCCTCGCGTTCGTCCGGGTGAAGCCGCTCGGCGCCCGTTCCACGACGCCAATCCGCGCCGCGCTTCGTGACGGCCTGCGCTTCGTTCGCGGGCGACCGTTCATCGCGGCGCTCATCGGGGTCGAGATGCTGGGCGTGATCTTCCTAGGCCACACCTTCAACTCGTTCCTCGTGCTCTTCGCCCACGATGTGTTGCACGTCGATGACCTCGGGTACTCGTTCCTCCTCGTGGGGAGCGGCATCGGCGCGGTTGCGGCCGCCTTCTACCTCGCGTACGCGCGCGACCGCCGTCACAGCGGGCGCTTCATCGTTGCCGCGGCCATGGCCGAGATGCTCGCCATCCTCGTGTTCGCCTTCTCTACCAACTACGCGCTCTCATTCCTCCTGCTCGTCGTGGTCGGCGGCGCGGCGGTCCTCACTCAGTCGCTCACCAACACGAAGATCCAGCTGTCGGCGCCGAACGAGCTCCGCGGCCGCGTTATGGGGGCGTACACGTTCGGCACCCAGGGGATGCGTGTGCTGAATGGGCCGTTGCTGGGCGGCGCGGCGATCGTCTTCGGCGCGCCGATGGCCGTCGCGGGCGCGGCCGCGGTCGTGTTCGTGGGCCTCGCGGCCATCCTCGCTCGTGTGCCGCAGCTGGGTCAGGATCGGTAGAATCGGTCCGATGGCCATCGACGGAACCGCGACCACGATCGAGGTGACGCCCGAAGCCGCGACGAAGCTCCAGGAGCTCCGCGCGGACGATCCGAAGCGCGCGTTCCTGCGGCTCTACGTCGCGGGGCGATCCTGCTGCTCGTTCATGTACGGCCTCGCGTTCGACGAGAACGCGGAGGAGACGGACGCGGTCACGCAGGCGGCCGGCCTTAAAGTCGCGATCGACGCGCAGAGCCTCCCGTACTGCGACGGCGCGAAGGTCGAGTGGGTCGACGGCCCGGAGGGCACCGGCTTTCTCGTGCGCAATCCGTCCCTCGGCGGCAGCTGCGCCTGCGGCGGTTGATCAGCTCGCGGTAGACAGCGACTCCCAGAGCACTTCCGCGATGTGCCGGACCCGCGTGGTCTTCTCGCGCGCGTCCATCGCCCCGCGCAGGTGCGTCAGGCACCCTGGATTGTCCGCGATCACGAGGTCGACGCCCGTGGCGTCGATGTTCGAGAGCTTGCGCTCGAGTACGCGGTTCGCGACCTCGGGGTAGTCAAAGCTGAACGATCCGCCGAACCCGCAGCAGACCGCCGACTCGGCCATTTCCACGATCTCGACGCCCGCGATCTCGCGGAGGAGCGTTCGCGGATCCTGATGGATGCCGAGGACGTTCGCCGACTGGCAGGCGTCGTGATAAGTGGCGCGCAGCGCGAGGATTCGCCCGCGGAGGGAACGCTCACGGAGGAGCGATGCCGCGTACGGCGTGAACGCGGTGACCCGATCCGCCAGCCTTCGCGCGCGGTCCGCCCAGGGGGGTTCTTCGGCGAGGATCCGCGCGTAATCCTGGGCGATCGTGATCGCGCATGACGAGGAGGGGATGACGATGCGGTCTCCCGAGATGCGCTCGAGGGACTCGATCGCCGCTTTGGCCATCGCGATCGCGGTCGCGCGATCGCCGCTGTTCAGCTGCGGCAGCCCGCAGCAGCGACGTCCCTCGACCACATGGACCTCGGCTCCCATCGCCTGAAGGACGCGCGCCGCGGCGTATCCGGCGCCCGGAAGGAAGTGGTCGATGATGCACGATGGGAACATCGCGACCCGCACCCTCGGGGTGGTTGGGTTGCTCTGGGTGATCTCGCGGGCCCTGTAGTGAAGCGGGTTGTCCGCGACGGCGGGGAGGCTCTTCTGCTGTGCGAGCGTTCCGAAGGGCAGACGGACATTGCCGTTTCGGCGCAACGGGTTCTGGAAGGTGGCGAGCCAGCCGGTGAGGCGGTCGATGCGATCAGGGGTCGACCACTGTCGCAGGAAGAGGCGCTTTGCCCAGGACATCCCGGTCCGCTCGACCGCCTTGGCGCGGACGTCGGTGATGAGCGAGGCGAGCGGGATGCCGACAGGGCAGACCGTGTCGCAGGCGTTGCAGCCCATGCAAAGCGACTGCTCGTGGGCCACGCTGTCGATGCCGTGGTGCCAGGGTGAGACGACCAGGCCGATCGGTCCCGTGTAGATGTGCCCAAACAGGTGCCCGCCGACCTCCTGATAGCTCGGGCACACGTTGCTGCAGGCCCCGCACCGGATGCACGAGAGCGCGTCCCTCGCGAACGGGTCGTCGCGCATCGCCGTCCGGCCGTTGTCGAGGAGCACGAAGTGGAGCTCCTTGGGGCCGTGTACGCCGATCTGGGCCTTGAGCTCGATGTCGGCCGAACGTGACGGACCGGTGATGAACTGCGTGTACGAAGTGATTTTCTGGCCGGTCCCGCTGCGCGCCAGAAGCTTCACGATCGCGACCGCGTCGTCGATCGTCGGGACGATCTTCTCGATGCCGACGACCGCGATGTGCACCGCGGGCAGTGTCGTCGCGAGGTCGGCGTTGCCCTCGTTCGTGACGAGCATGAGCGTGCCGGTGTCGGCGATCA
This sequence comes from Chloroflexota bacterium, assembly GCA_005889295.1. GTDB lineage: Bacteria > Chloroflexota > Limnocylindria > P2-11E > P2-11E > 3-1-20CM-2-70-9. The sequence goes on from VBEY01000047.1 coordinate 3,010, forward strand.
GGGCGTTGCCTCCGGTGATCCCGATGTCGGCGTCGATGAAGCTCTGGCGCAGCTCCTTCCGCGCAACGGCGACAAGCGACGCGATGTCGTCGGCGACCGGGTGACCGACGACCTTGCTGAAGAGCTGCGCGACTTCTTCGCGCGTTTTGTGGATGGCCGGTGCGATGAGGTGGGACGGCCGCTCGCCGGCGAGCTGAATGATCCATTCGCCGAGGTCGGTCTCGACCGCGTGTATGCCCTGCGACTCGAGGTGATCGGTGAGTCCGATCTCCTCCGTCGCCATCGACTTCGACTTCACGACGAGCTTCGCCTTCTTCGCGCGGCAGATCGCCGTGACGATGCGGCGCGCCTCCTCGGCGTCGACCGCCCGGTAGACCTTCGCGCCGACCGCCTCGGCCTCGCGCGTGAATCGTTCGACGAGCGCCGGCATCTCGTCGATGGCCTTCGCTTTGCGGGCGGTCAGGTCGGCACGCAGCCCGTCCCAATCGATCTCGCGCATTCGGGCGTCGCGGCGTTCCTTTAGCTCGGGGAGCGCGCGACGGAGCGCGGTGCGCAATCGCTCGGACCCGAGGGCCCGATCGAGACGGCGTTTGAACTCGGTCTTCGATGCGGTCAGTGCGGCCTCAGCTTCTCTCAGCAGAACGTAGCGCAGTCGGACCCTCCGCGCCGCGCAATGCCCACCGGACAACGATGGGCGCGCCGGCGCCCTGAACGAGCAACGTCACCAGGACGATCCCAAAGCTGATCTGCTGGAGGAGCTCCCGCTCGGGGAAGTCGGCGGGAAGCGAGAGCGCAGCCGCGAGCGCGATCGCGCCGCGCAGCCCGGACCAGAAGATCACATGCGTCCAGCCGCGAGGGACGACCTGCGCCCGTCTCCATAAACGAACCGCTGCGGCGGGCAGGTAGACGATGAGGGCTCGCCCGACGACCACCGCGCCGGTAGCGACCGCCACGGCGCCACCCGCGCCGATCAGCGAGGACGGACGGACGGCGAAGCCGATCAGCAGAAACACGAGCGAGGTGAGGATGAAAGCGACGACGTCCCAGAGATCCTCGATCTCGCGAACGAGCACCTGCGAGCCGGCCGTCCGTCGCATGCGGCTACCGAGCGCGACCCCGGCGATGACCGTTGCGAGGATCCCCGAGAGCCCGAAAACGTCCGCCAACTGGTATGTCCCGTACGCGGTGACGAGCGAGACCGCGAGCTGGATGGTGCGCTCCTCGGTCGAGCGAACGAGTCGCGCGGCGACGAGCCCACCCGCGACGCCGACGACACCGCTGACCGCGATGGTGCCGACGAAGCGGACCATCGCATCAGCTGCTCCGACGCCCGCCTCCACGTTGCGCACTGCGAGCGCGAACAGCACCAGGCCGGTGCCATCGTTCAACAGGCTCTCGCCGTCGACGAGGGTCCGCAGGCCGCGCGGCACGTCGAGCCGTCGCATCGTCGCGACGACCGCGACGGGATCGGTCGCCGCGGTAATCGCACCGACGACGAACGCAAGCTCGAGCGGCAGGCCCCCGCCGACGTGCAAAGCGAACCCGACGACAGCGGCGGACGCGAGCACGCCCGGGATCGCTAATGCGAGGATCGGGCCGAGGACCGGGCGCAGATCGGTCCAATCGATCGAGTACGCGGCCGCGAACACCAAGCCGGGAACGAATACCCCGAGGACGAGCCCAGGCGTGACCGCCAAGGCGATCTCGGGGAAGAGGCTCGCGCCCAACAGTCCGGCGAGCACGAGCACGACCGAATCCGGCAGCGACAACCGCCGCGCGAACGCGGCGACGACCGTCGCCGCGGCGATGAGTGCCACCGCGCCACGGACCACGAGGATCGGATCGGTCAAGCGAATCTCCCTGCCGACCAGCCTTCCCGGCACTCCAGACCGCGCGAGTCTATGGTTGCGCGCTCGTCAGTTCGTGCCGTATGCCTCGTCCAGCAGGTCGAGCAGGTGCACGACGCGGACGCTCGAGCCCGCGCTCCGCAGGCCGCTCTGGATCTGCATGAGGCAGCCGGGGTTCGCTGTCACGACCGTATCCGCACCGGAGCGCACGATGTTCGCGACTTTTCGCTCGAGGATCGACCGCGCGAGCTCCGGCTGGGTGACGTTGTACGTGCCCGCGCTCCCGCAGCACCAGTCCGCCTCTTCGAGCGGAACTATCTGCAGACCAGGTATTGCCGCGAGGAGGGCTCGTGGCTGCGAACGGATCTTCTGCCCGTGGAGCAGGTGACAGGGATCGTCCCACGTGACCTTCCGCCGAATATTTCCCGGCCGCTCGCTGATTCCGAGGTCGCCGAGGAATTCGGTCGCGTCCCTGACCTTCGCGGCGAAAGCCGAGGCGCGAGCGGACCATTTCGGGTCGTCCTTCAGGAGCCAGCCGTACTCCTTCATCGCGGCGCCGCACCCGGCGGCGTTCACGACCACTGCGTCGACCGCGGCTTGCTCGAACGCAGCGATGTTGCGCCGCGCGAGATCGCGCGCCAGCGGTCGCTCGCCGGCGTGCGCGTGCAGCGCCCCGCAGCAGGTCTGGCCGATCGTGTCGACGATCTCGACGCCGTTGCGCGCGAGGACGCGCACCGTCGCGGCGTTCGTCTCGCCGAAGACGCTTCCCATGACGCAGCCCTGGAGCATCGCGACCCGGCCGCGCGGCTCGCCGCGCGCCGGCATCGCACGGAGGGGACTCGCGCTCGCGCGATCGGGTACGAGATCGAGCAGGTCGGCCATCCGGCGCGCCACACCGACCCGCGTCGCGCGGAGAAGCGCGCCCATCCCGAGTCGCTTCGCCGCGATGGACAGCTTTGCGAACGCGCCGAGCGCGCGACGATGGGGAAGGAGCCACTCGAACGCGGCCGTGCGTAAAAGGCGCTCGAGCGGTGATCGCGGGCGCGCGACCACGATTTGCGAGCGTGCGCCTTCGACGAGCTTGCCGTACTCGACGCCGGAAGGGCATGCGGTCTCGCACGCGCGACAGTCGAGGCACTTGGAGATGTGATCATCGAGACCGGCCGCGTCCGCGCCGAGGCGGTGTTCCCAGACGGTCTTCATGAGGCGGATGCGACCCCGCGGCGAGTCCATCTCCACGCCGAGGACCGCGAAGGTCGGGCACGTCGGCAGGCAGAAGCCGCAGTGCACGCATGCGGCGATCAGCTCCTGCGAGGGGGCGTCCGCGTTCGGGTAGGGGAGCGGCACCGGCCCGGTCATGGGAATGCCAAGCGCCCGGGCTCGAGGATCCCCGCCGGGTCAAAGGCGTCCTTGATGCGGCGCATGAGGAAGTCGCCGTTCGGAGGGGTCGGCCACGTCGGTAGACGCGAGCGCAACGGTTCAGCCCGGCGCTCGATCCGGCCGTTACCCCCGATCACGCGCGCGGCGAGTAGGAGCGCCTCAGCGTCGCGGACCACCGCGTCATCGTCTCCGACGAGGTGCGCACGAACGACTCCGCTCGCAGGGTCGGCGACGAGCGCGGCGAGGGTCTCGAGGCGAGCGGCCGTCTCCGCGAACGCTGACGCGGCGGCGATCGGAAGAGAGACCCGCACGAGCGCGCCGTCCATCGCGCGCGCCGGGAGCTCGCGCATCGCCGCGAGACTGTTGCCGAGCTCGTGAGTGCTGCCCTGACGCGCCGCAATCTCGCGGCGCGCGTCCGCCACAGCCCGCTCCACGGTCGGTCCGCTCCCACGAGCCTGCAAGGCGAGCCGCCACGTCGGGCCCTCGCCCCACTCGACGACGCACGCCTCCACGCGGGATGCCCCGCGGGCGACGGCGTTCGCCGCCGCAAACGCGTCCGCCGAGCGCGCGAATCGCGCGAGGAGCCCGGAGCTGGCGACCGGTGCCGGGAGGACCTTGAAGGTCGCTTCGACAATCACGCCAAGCGTGCCGAACGATCCGACGAGGAGCTTGTCGAGGTCGTATCCCGCGACGTTCTTCACGACCCGCCCACCCGCGCGCGCGACCGTGCCGTCGGCGAGCGCGATGCGCGTTCCGATCAGGAGATCGCGGACCGCGCCGTACCGCGCCCGCCAGAAGCCGTTGGAGTTCGCTGCGATCACGCCTCCGACGGTCGCCTGATCCGCATGCGGTGGGTCCAGTGGGAGGAACTGACCCGCGCGCGCGAGCGCGGCGGACAGTTCGGCGACGCGGATCCCAGCGCCGACCGTCACGGTGAGATCGGCGGGCACATGGTCGATCACGCCGGCGAGATGCGAAGTGCTGAGCTCGAGGTCTGTCGGGCCAACGTCGCCGACGTATGACTTCGTCCCCGACCCGATGATGCGAACCGTGTGTCGGTCGCGAGAGGCTTCCGCGAGGATTAGCGCGCACTCGGTGGCGTCCGCTGGAACTGCGCGAGCGATCATGGCGCTCACCGCGCGGTCGACGCGAAGGCGAACTCCCGGCAGCGGCTGGGCGTGGGGAACACCTTGCCTGGATTCATGAGGCCATCGGGATCGAACGCGTCCTTTACTCGACGCATCGCGGCCAGATCCGACGGTCGGAATTGCAGGGGCATGTAGCAGTTCTTTTCCATACCGACGCCGTGCTCGCCGGTGATCGAGCCACCCGCCTCGACGCAGGCCGTGAGGATTTCGAGGCCTGCCGCCTTCGCGCGCTCGAGCTCGTCCGGGCCGAGGCGCGAGTCGAAGAGGATGAGCGGATGAAGGTTCCCGTCGCCGGCGTGAAAGACGTTCGCGACGCGAAGGCGGTGTCGGGCTCCAGCCTCCATCACGAGCTTCAAGATCTCGGGCAATCGTGTTCGGGGGATGACCCCGTCCTGCACGTAATAGTCAGGCGAGAGACGGCCCATCGCCGCGAACGCGCCCTTGCGGCCCGCCCACAGCCGCTCGCGATCGAGGGCGCTCGCGGCGACGCGGACCTCGGTGGCCGTGTGCTCGCGGCAGATCGCTTCGATGCGCGCCCGCGCCTCATCGAGGCCGTCGCGAGGACCATCGACCTCGACGAGCAGGATGCCACCGGCGTCGAGCGGGTAGCCCGCGTGCACCGCCGCCTCGACGGCCTGAGTGGCGAGCTGATCCATCATCTCGATCGCGCTCGGCACGATTCCCGCCGCGATGATCGCCGAGACGGTCTCTGATGCCTCGTCCATCGTGGCGAACGCGGCCATGAGCGTCCGCTTGTCTTCGGGAAGCGGTGTCAGCCGGACGGTGATCTCGGTGACGAGGCCGAGCGTGCCCTCAGAGCCGACGAACGCGCCCACCAGGTCGTAGCCCTCGTCCTCCACGGCCTTGCCGCCGAGCCGCACGACGGTCCCGTCCGAGAGCACGATCTCTATCCCGGTGACGTGATTGGTGGTGACGCCGTACGCGAGGGTATGCGGTCCACCGGAGTTTTCGGCGACGTTGCCGCCGAGCGTGCAAGCCTTCTGGCTCGACGGGTCGGGCACGAAATGGAGGCCGTGCGGAGCGACCGCGGTCGAAAGATGCAGGTTGATCACACCCGGCTGCACCACGGCGCGGAGGTTGGGGACGTCGATCTCGAGGATGCGAGCCATCCGCGCGAAGGACACGACCACGCCGCCCTCGACCGGGATAGCGCCGCCGGAGAGGCCCGTGCCCGCTCCGCGGGGAACGATCGGGACGTCGTGCTCGTGGCAGAACCGCGCGAGCGCTGCGACGTCGGCGGTGCTCTCTGGGAGGACGACCGCGTCGGGCGTCGCCGTGTCGACCGCGCCGTCGTACTCGTAGATGAGCAGGTCGTCGTGCGCTCCGAGCACTTTCGAGTCGCCGAGCAGCGTGGTGAGGCCGCGCACCAGCGGCGCGCCGCGGAGGCCGGCGCGAACGGTGGCGGCGATCGTCAGGAGGGCGCTCCAGCCTGATCGCGGAGCGCTTCCGCGAGCTCGGCCGCGGCGCGGCGCAGCACCGGTGCCAGCTCGGCGCAGCGCTGCCGACTCAGGCGGTTGGCGGGAGCGGAGATCGAGAGCGCAGCGACAGGAGCCGCGTTGGCGCTATCGCGTCCGCTGGCCGCGATGACTGCGACCGCCACGCAGCGCACGCCCTCGTCGTACTCCTCGTCGTCGAGCGCGTACCCCTTCTCGCGGACCTCGTCGAGCGTGCGGCGCAGCACGCCGCGGTCGACGATGGTGTGCGCGGTGTAACCGCGAAGGTCCAGCCGCTCGAGAAGGGCGTCGCGGCGGGCTGGTGGCAAGTTCGCGAGCAGTGCTTTTCCGGCTCCGGTCGCGTGGAGCGGCGTGCGGTTTCCCACGACGGTGAAGAGACGCACCACCTGAGGCGACGGCATTGTCTCGATGTAGACGGCCTGGAGGTCGTCGAGGACGACGAGGTTCGCTGTCTCGCGCGTCGCCTCAGTGAGCGAGCGGAGGAGCGGCCGCGCCCGGAGGCGCAGCTCCCCGAACCGCGAGCGGCCCTCGGAAAGGGTCGCCAGCTTCGCGCCCGCGTAATAGCGGCTGGTCTCGGGGTTCTGCCGCACGTAACCACGCCGAAGGAGCGTGGCCAGCAGGCGGTGCACGGTGCTCACGTGGAGCCCGGTCCGCGTCGCCAGAGCCGTGATGGCGACCTCGCCCTCGGCGGCTACGAGAGCCTCGAGAAGGTCGAGCGCCCGGTCGACCGACTGGACCGATCGCCGTGCCCGCTTGGGAGTGGCTGTCGTCTCTTTCACCGCGCGGAACCCCCCATCTGCGTGGTGGAAGCATACCCGCGTAGCGATACTCGATATGTGGACAAGACGTCGCGGCGGGAGTCGCTTGAAGCCCAGGTCGCCTCGTTCCCGGCGAAACCAGGCGTCTACCTCTTCAAGGACGCCAAGGGCCGTGTGCTTTACGTCGGAAAAGCGGACGTCCTGCGGGATCGGGTGCGAGCCTACTTCGGGCCCAGCCTCGAGGTCCGCCACGTCCGAATGGTGGAGCGGGCTGAGCGAATCGAGTACGTCCTGACCGACACCATCTCCGAGGCATTCCTCCTTGAGTCGAACCTCATTAAGCAGCATCACCCTCGGTACAACATCCGCCTCAAAGACGACAAGTCCTATCCGTACGTGAAGGTCACGCTCGGAGAAGACTTTCCGCGGATCCTGCGCACGCGCACGCTCGGCGATCGCAGCGCGCGCTACTTCGGACCGTTCGCGAACGCCAAGTCCGTGGACCAGTCGCTCGATCTTCTGCAGAAGCTCTTCCCGTACCGCACCTGCAAGCTGAACATCGTCGCCGGAGATGACAGTCGCGGACGGACGGTGCCGCCGTCAGCGCTGCCGGGGGGCCGTCCGTGCCTTCTCTTTCACCTCAAGCGCTGCACGGCGCCCTGCGTTGGAAACACGACGCGGGATGACTACCGCGCGACGATCGACAGGAGCGTGCTCTTCCTTGAAGGACGATATGAAGCGCTCGCGCGCGACACGAAGAAGGAGATGCAGCAAGCATCCGATGCGCTCGCGTTCGAGCGCGCCGCGACGCTGCGCGATCGGCTCGTCGCCATCGAGCGCACCCTCGACCGGCAGGAGGTTCACGCCTACAAGGGCGACGACTTCGACGTGCACGCCGCCGCGGTCGACGAGGGTGACGCCGTGGTCCAGGTGTTCCGCGTTCGCGACGGGACCGTCGTGAGCCGCGACCATTTCTCCCTCGAAGGATCGGAAGGCGCGCTCGCGCCGGACGTCCTCGCATCGTTCCTTCGTCAGCACTACACGGTCGCGGCCGCGGTGCCGCCGGAGATCGTCGTGCCGCAGCCCATACCGGAAACGGAAGCGTTCGAGGCCTTCGCCACCGAACGCCGCGGTGGCCCGGTTCGGATCCTCGTGCCGCAACGTGGGAAGAAGCGTCATTTGGCCGAGCTCGCCGAGCGCAACGCGCAGGATGCGCTCCAGCAGGAGCGCGTCCGGTGGCTCGCAGATCGTGGCAAGACCGACACCGCGCTCCGCGAGCTTGCTGACGCGCTCGGCCTCGAGGGGCCACCAAAGCGGATCGAGTGCTACGACGTGAGTCATGTCCAAGGCACGAGCGTCGTGAGCTCGATGGTCGTCTTCGAAGACGGACGTGCGGCCAAACACGCCTACCGTCGGTTCCGGGCGAAGATCGTCGATCGCAACGATGACTTCGCGAACATGAAGGAGACCCTGCGCCGCCGATTCCAACGCTCGGCAACAGACGCTGAAGGCTGGCCGCTCCCCGATCTCGTGATCCTCGACGGTGGGAAGGGACAGCTATCGGCCGGCCAGGCGGCACTCTCCGACGCCGGACTTCTTCAGATCCCGATCGCCGCGCTCGCAAAGGAGCGCGAAGAGCTGTTCGTGCCCGCTCGGCCCGACCCCATCCTCTTGCCGCGCACCTCGCAGGGCCTCTACCTCGTCCAGCGGATCCGGGACGAGGCGCACCGCTTCGCTGTCACCTACCACCAATCGGTGCGCGCGAAGCGCGCCGTCAGGAGCGTCCTGGACGACGTCGAAGGCGTCGGGCCGGCGAAGAAGCGCGCGCTGCTGCGACGATTTGGGAGCGTGCGGGGGATGCGCGAGGTACCAGTCTCCGACCTCGCATCGGTCGCAGGAGTGGGCCCAGCACTCGCGGAGCGGATCAAGCAGGCGATAGAGAGCTAAAGCAGTCGTGGTCCGACTTGCCGTGTTCCGGTTCGGGCGAACGCGGATTGTTTGGCTCCGAATTGGGAAGAGATCGTTTGCCTTTCGAATCGGCAGACGTGGCAATGACCCCGCCGACCTTCACGACCTCGAAAACTGGTACGGGGGCTCGTACGAGCTCGCCATCGAACTCGGTCCGGTCGACGACGATCGCCTGCAGCTGGCTGTTGCCGCAATGTGGGGCGCCGCCGAGATCCGTGGCTCATTTGTTCGTGCGGAGCGCGAGCCGCGCGACCACATCCCGGCCGCGCTCAGGTTGCCCGAAGGCGGAACCCTTTATGGCCTGGTGCGACTTCCGACTGGCAAGGAAATCGTCTGTAGCGTCTGGGCGCTGACCGAGGCCGACGGTTCGGTCTGGTTGTCGCTTTCTCTACCGCTGGGAGCGCTGGGCCTCCTCGAGCCGAGGGTCGGGAGCTTTCCTGTGGGCGAGGATGGTGGCGCGGCCTCGCTCGTCTGGCGGCGACAGATCGACGACTGGCTTGGAAATGGGGTCGCAAAGCGGGTCTTCGCGGAGACACCGTTCAAGCTCGGGCTTATCGGATGGGAGCCAGCGGGCGAAGGCGACACCGACCAACTGGACGGGACCGTTCCGGCCAAGCGCCCCCATAGCTATGTCGTCCCGGTTGATGCGGTCCTTCGCTATTACGAGGCGACGGAGTAGGCGATCGCGCCGACGGCGAGGACCGTTTCCTCATCGTTTCGCAATCTCGACTACATATCCCTGAGTTTGGCTTGACTTTCGATGAGTCCGGCGAGCATCTTCGATGTATGGCAAATCCGGTGATCGCGCGATGCCCCATCTGCGCCGAGACGCTGAGCGTCGCACGACTGGAATGTGCCTCCTGCGGAACCCGCATCGAAGGCTCTTTCGCCCTGGGGCGGTTCCACCAGCTCACCGCGGAGCAGCTCGAGTTCCTCGAGACGTTCATAAAGGCGCGGGGCAACTTCAAGGATGTGGAGCGCGAGCTCGGGATGAGCTATCCAACAGTACGTTCGCGGCTCGACGCCGTGATCCGCGCGCTCGGCTTTCCCTCGCAAGCTGAGCCGGATCGCGAGGCGGAGCGCCGCAAGGAGATCCTCCGCGAGCTCGCCGACGGACGGATCGCGCCGGACGACGCCGCGCAGCTCCTCGAGAAGGAGCCCGTGACATGACGTTCAATCCGATAGATGACCAGCACCGCCGCGACGCCGAGCAGCGGGAGCGGGACCGCGAGAAGCGCGAGTACGACAGGGAGCGGGAGCGGGTCGACCGCGAGCGAGAGCGCGAGCACCGTCGTGAGGAGCGGCGTGCGCGCCATGAGGCACGGCACCAGTTCGGTTTCCGGCACCGAGGCTTCGACATCAACGTGGACGTGGATCCGGACGAGATCGCGCGCTCTGTGAGCGCCGCGTTCGTCGGCATGGACGATGAGGCCGGCGAGAGTCATGACCAGACCGTGGAGAAGACCTTCACGGTGGAGGGAATGCCGCGTCTCCGCGTCCAGAACGTCTCTGGCGAAACGGCGATCCGCGTCGGCGAGCCCGGCCAGGTACGCGTCGTCGCGCGGAAGCGCGTCAAGGGCGGGAGCGCCGATCGCGCCAAGAGGCTGCTCGAGAACGTCGAGGTCCGCATCGAACAGAAGGGCAACGACATCTTCGTCGAGCCCCACCTCTACGAGCAGGAGCGCACCTGGCTCGATCTCTTCAGGGGCAAGCGCTTTCGTGTCGATTTCGAGATCACTGTCCCGCGTGAAACGGCGGTCAACGCGCAGACGGTCAGCGGCGACCTTGACCTGAACGGCACGCGCGGGCCGGCACGGGTCGAGAGCGTCTCCGGCGACGTGAACATCGCCGACCTGCAGGGCCCGATGCGCATCAAGAGCGTGAGCGGCGACGTGCAGTGCACCGACTACGTCGGCGTCGTTGAGGGCAGCTCGGTGAGCGGCGACGTCGACATTCGCGGACGCGTTCGCGCGTGCGAGCTGCACACGGTGAGCGGTGACATCTCCGTCGATCTCGACCCCGACGTTAGCCGCGAGAGCCGCCTAAAGACGATCAGTGGCGACGTGGAAGTTGGCCTGCTGACCTCCTCTTGCGTGTGCGAATACCACACCGCGAGCGGGGACCTCGAGTGCGATGAGCCGGCTCGGATCATTCGCGAGGGGCGCAAGGACCGGACGGTGATCATCGGTGACGGACGCAGCCATCTGACCGTAAAGACGGTGAGCGGCGATCTCACGATCAAGCCGGCTTCGTCGTCGGTGCGCGAGGAGCCCGTCGCCGCGCAGGATGCTTCGGAGCCTGAAGCCGAGGCACAATCCGAAAGCGATCGCGATCCTGAGCGCACCGCTCCCATGGCGCCGCCCGCGGCCGCGAAGGTTCGCGATCTCCTGGAGCGTCTTGCACGGGGTGAGGTGAGCGTGGACGAGGTCGCAGCCAAGCTCGACGAGACGCGAAGGGACCTCTAGATGCCGAGCGAAGAAGGCAAGCAGGTCCTCCAGCTGCTGGCGGAGGGAAAGATCGACGTGGAGCAGGCTTACCGGCTGCTTCGCGCCCTCGGCGACGTCGAGGAGGGGGCACCTCGACCACCTCGCGGTCCCGTTCCGCCGACGCCCGGGAATCCGCCCACTCCGCCGGGCGCTCGGGGCCGCATCTTGCGGATTCGCGTCACCGAGGATGGCGAGCAAAAGGTGAACGTCGCGATCCCGCTCGCGATCGCGCGGATCGGGAAGATGAAGCTCGCCTCGAGCGGTCTCGTCCGCGGGCATCTTGGGAAATTCGGCATCGATCTCGACGAGCTGCTCCGCAGCGTCGATTTCCCGGGCAAGATCGTCGACATCGCCGACGATGAAGACCGGGTAGAGATCTTCGTGGAGTGACCCGCGCAGCGTTGAGCTAGAGAGCGCTAGTCTTTCGGCGTGCGGATCATCTGGCGGGCGCTCATCAACGCAGTCGCCATCGCCGTCGCCGCTTACTTCGTTCCTGGCATCACCTGGGGCAACGCCTCGTACGGCTTCGGCGACGCGGACAAGTACCTGTCGCTCCTTCTCACCGGCCTCGTGCTCGGGGTCGTCAACGCCTTCATCAGACCGATCATCGAGCTCATCTCCATGCCGATCACCTGCCTGACTCTGGGCCTCTTCCACTTCGTGATCGGCGCGCTCATGCTTCTTCTCGTTTCGGCCATCCCCGGCCTTGGCTTCCAGGTGAACGGGATCATCGCCGCGTTCCTCGGCGCGATCATCATCGCGATCGTCGGTCTCGTCCTCTCGTGGATACTGCCCGACTGACCTCCACGGGTCAGCCGGACATCGTCGTCGTCACGGGGCTCTCCGGCTCGGGCAAATCGCAGGCGGTAAAGGTCCTTGAGGACCTGGGCTACTACACACTCGATAACCTCCCACCGGCGCTGATGGCATCGGCCATCGAGGTCTCGCGCAAGGGAGGCAAGGACAAGGTCGCGCTCGTGATCGATTCGCGAAGCGGCCTGCTCTTTGCCGACGCCAAGAAAGAGCTCGAGGCCCTCGATCGCGCCGGTCCACGCGCCCACCTCCTGTTCTTTGATGCCTCCGACGACGTGCTGCTTCGTCGGTATAGCGAGACCCGCCATCGCCATCCGGTCGATGCGCCAGGAGGCGTGCAGCCATCCATCGACGAGGAGCGCCGAATGCTTGTCGACCTCCGCGAGCGCGCAGACAAGGTGATCGACACGACGCATCTTTCGGTGAGGGATCTTCGCGAGACACTCCACTCCCTGTACGGATCAGGGAAGTCCGCAATGCTCGTGCACGTCGCGAGCTTCGGCTACAAATACGGACTGCCTCCGGCAGCGGACCTCGTCTTCGATGTCCGCTTCATGGAGAACCCGTTCTACATACCGGAGATGCGCGACCTGACGGGTCGCGATCAACCCGTGCGCGACTACGTTCTCGGTCACCCGGCGACGAGAGAGTTCCTCGGACACATCGTCCCATTTTTGAAGTTCGCCCTTCCGCGCTACGAGAGCGAGAAAAAGGCGCGGCTTGGCGTCGCTTTCGGCTGCACCGGAGGGCGCCATCGCTCCGTCGTGATCGCCGATGAGATCGCACGTGGCGCCCGCGAGTTCTGGCCGGGCGAGATCGAGGTGGAGCACCGCGACGTCGACAGACCCGAGGTCCGCACCTGATGCGCGAACGCCTCGTCATCGGCAACTGGAAAATGAACCCGCCGACGATCGCCGACGCGGTCGAGCTCGCCCGCGACGTCGCCGAGCGGATGCCCGCAGGCGTCTCCGTGGGCGTGGCCCCGGCCGCGATCGCCCTGCCCGCGGTCGCGGACGCGCTCCGGGACGCGAACGTCGACGTCTATGCGCAGGACGTGCACTGGGAGGAACGCGGCGCGTTCACGGGCCAGATCTCGGTCTCGATGGTCCGCGGTCTGGCGATCGGGACCATCGTCGGGCACTCCGAGGTCCGGCGTGAGCTCGGCGACACCGACGCGCGCGTCGCCAAGAAGCTCGCGCGAGCCGTCGCCGCGGGCCTGCGTCCCGTCCTGTGTGTCGGCGAGAGCGCGGCAGAACACGCCGACGGCAACGCGAGCGTTGTTGTCGCGCGCCAGATCGTCGCCGACCTTGCCGAGGCGCCCCGGCGCGGCCTCGAGCGCCTTGTCGTCGCTTACGAGCCGATCTGGGCGATCGGAACAGGTAACCCGGCGACCGGCGTCTGGGCGTCGTTACTCGTGCGCGCGATCCGCGCGGCGCTCAAGCAGTCCGGCCTTGACCCTGACGCGATCCCGGTCCTGTACGGCGGCAGCGTGAGCGCGCGGTCGGTCGGCGAATTCGCGGCCGCCGAGGGCATCGACGGCGCGCTCGTCGGCGGCGCGTCGCTCGACTCCGAGGAGTTCGCGGCCGTGGTCCGCGCGTTCGCTTGACGGACGCGCGCAAAGCGTCGTATCGACCGGTCGTTCTCTGCGTGCTCGACGGATGGGGTATCGCACCGGATTCACCTACGAACGCCGTCACCCGCGCGAACACGCCGCGACTGCGCGCGCTCGCGCAGGCCTACCCGCACGCGACCCTTCGTGCGAGCGGCCGCGACGTGGGGCTGCCGGATGGGGTGATGGGGAACAGCGAGGTCGGTCATCTCACCATGGGTGCCGGCTACGTGCAGTACCAGGAGCTCGTGCGGATAAACGATGCCATCGAGAACGGGTCGTTCTTCGCGAACGACGCGCTGCGCGCCGCATGCGCCGCCGCACGTCAGCATCGCGGGACGCTTCACCTCATGGGACTCATCTCGACCGGCGGCGTGCATGCGGACATGAAGCATCTTGCCGCGCTCGGCCAGCTCGCGCGCCGAGAGAAAGTCGAGAACGTCGTGGTCCACGCATTCCTCGATGGCCGCGACATGCCACCGCGCAGCGCGCTCGAGCTCATCCCGCTCGTCACCGCTCGCATCGCTACCGTCCACGGTCGGTACTACGCGATGGATCGCGACAAGAGGTGGGATCGGGTCGAGCGCTCATACCGGGCGATCGTCGACGCCGACGGCCCTCGAGTCGCCAGCGCGGAGGAGGCCATTCGTTCGTGTTACTCGGATCCCGCGTGCCGCGACGAGCTGCTTGAGCCTCATGTCGTCGGCGACGGTGCGCCGATGCGTGACGGCGACGGCGTTATCTTCTTCAACTTTCGCCACGACCGTGCACGAGAGCTCACCTGGGCTCTCATGGAGTCCGACTTCGACGGATTCAC
>VBEY01000048.1 GCA_005889295.1 Chloroflexota bacterium
GTAGAAGAAGTCGCCCTCGACGCCGCCCGGGTGCCGCTTCATCTGCATCGGACGCCGCGCGACGTGGTGGAGGACAGCGTCGGCGACGTCGACGTAGTACTGAACGAGGTCGCCTTTGGTCAGGCCCATCTTGGGGAAGAAGACCTTCTCGAGATTGGTGACCTTGACCTCGCGGCCGGCAACGAGCACGCCCGCAAACTCTAGGCGCTAGACGAGGCTCTGGTAGCGCGGCACGTACGCCTGCTCGCGGATGAACGCGAGGATGTCGACAGGTCGTTCCACGCGCGCGAGACCGCTGTCGAAGATCACCTCCGCAACGCGGGCGGCCACCCGTAGCTCGGTCTCGAGGATTCCCGACACCGGTGGGTACACGAGTCCCACGGCGATGTCGCTCGGAGTCACCTGCTCGGCCACGCCGCTCGCAGCGGCGATGAACATCTCATCGGTGACTCGCCGCGCGCCGGTTGCGAACACCGCCATGCCAACCGCCGGGAACACGTAGACGTTGTTGCCCTGCCCGGGCACGAAGGTGCGGTCGCCGAATCGGACCGGCGGGAAAGGACTGCCGCCGGCGAACACCGCGCGTCCTGCCGACCACGTATAGGCCTGCTCCGCCGTGCACTCCGACCGTGAGGTCGGATTCGAGTACGCGAAGATCATCGGACGCTCGTTCACCCGGGCCATCGTCTCGATCACGCGCTGGTCAAAAGCGCCGCCGACAGTCGAGAGTCCGATGATGCCGGTCGGTCGAAGCGTGTCGATCGCCGCCACGAAATCGGTGATGGGCGCGCGGCTCTGCGCGAACGGGCGCTGGTAGTCATGGAGGATCTCGCGATCCGCTGTCACGAGGCCCTTGCGGTCGAAGAGCGCGACCCGCGACCGCACCTCACTCTCGGGCAGGCCTTCGTCGCGCATCGCTTGGGCGAGTAGGTCCGCCGTCCCCACGGCCGCCGAGCCGGCCCCGAGAAAGAGGAAACGCTGCATGGCCAGAGACGTGCCGGTGATGCGAAGAGCGCCGAGGATCCCGGCGAGGGCGACCGCGGCCGTGCCCTGGACGTCGTCGTTGAAGCAGCACACCCGGTCGCGGTAGCGCTCGAGGAGCCGGATCGCGTCCGCGCCCGCCCAGTCCTCGAACTGAATGAGCGCACCGGGGAAAACGGACTCCACCCCCGCGACGAACTCGTCCACAAACTCATCGAGCTCGTCGGCGGAGATTCGGTTCTGCTTTAGCCCGAGATAGAGCGGATCCGACAGTAGCGTTTCGTTATTCGTTCCCGCGTCGATCAGAACCGGCAGGGTGAACTGCGGGGGAACACCACCCGCCGCGGTGTAGAGAGCGAGCTTGCCAATAGGGATGCCCATACCGTTCGCGCCGAGGTCGCCGAGTCCCAGGATCCGCTCGCCGCTCGTCACCACGATGCAGCGGACATCGCGTTCCGGCCAGTTGCGGAGGATTTCGCGCAGGCGGCTTTTCCGTTTGATCGAGAGGTAGAGGCCACGAGGTCGGCGGAAGAGGTGACCGAACTTTTGACAGGCCTCTCCGACGGTCGGCGTGTACACGATCGGCATGAACCGCGCCGGATCGGACATGAGGACGCGATAGAAGAGCGTTTCGTCGGTGTCCTGGAGCTGCGAGAGGTAGATGTACCGCTCGAGATCGGTGGTCTTGCCGTCGAGTTGCGCGAGCGCTCGCCGCAGCTGCGTGTCGAGATCGTCGATGCCCTCGGGAAGAAGACCCAAGAGCCCGAGCGCCTCCCGCTCTTTCTCGTTGAATGCGGTCGACTTGTTGCGGCGCGGGTCGTGGAGGAGATCGGTCCCGCGCGGCGTCCTCATCCGCATAGGAGGATAAGCGCGTGGACGCGTTCACGATCGTGGCGACCGTTTCCGCGGTGGTCGCCGGCGCGATCGCCTCGATCGCCGGCTTCGGCATCGGCAGCGTCCTGACTCCCGTACTCGCGACCCAGTTCGACGTGCGGCTCGCGATTGCGCTCGTGTCGCTTCCCCACTTCGCCGGCACACTCGCCCGGTTCTTCATCGTGCGGACGCACATCGATCGCGAGGTCCTGCTCGGTTTTGGCGCGGCGAGCGCGGTGGGCGGTCTCGCCGGCGCGGCCGCGCAGACGGTCGTGCAGAGCGCGGCGCTGGCGATCGTGTTCGGCGCGCTGCTCGTCTTCGCTGGTGTCGGCAGCCTGACTGGGTTCGCACAGCGGATGCGTTTTTCCGATCGCCGCGCCGCGCTGGTCGGAGGCGCGCTCTCGGGTCTGCTCGGCGGGCTCGTCGGGAATCAGGGCGGCATCCGTGCGGCGGCGCTCCTCGGATTCGACGTCGAGCGGCAGGCGTTCGTGGCCACGGCGACCGCGGTGGCGCTCATCGTCGACGGCGCGCGGATACCGGTCTACCTCGCGACCCAGGGAGCCGATATCGCCGCGCGATGGCCGCTTATTGTTCTGCTCGCGACCGGGGCGGTCATCGGAACGTTCCTCGGGGGCTGGACCCTCCGGCGGATGGACGAGGCGCTGTTTCGTCGGGTCGTCGGCGCGCTGTTGCTCGTGCTTGGCGCCTACACGCTCGCGCGCGCGTTTTCCTGAATCATCTCCGCGACACGCTTGTCGTACTGCGCGCCGTATCTGCGAAGCATCCGGGCCGCCATGAAGTCGAGTACAGGCGCCTTGATCCCCGATGTCTTCCACGAGATGGCCGTGTCCACGCGCGTCGTGGAAGGGCCTTCCGCTTCGGCGCGGTCGGTGCGCCACACGGTGCCGACGAACGGAAACTCGATCTGCATGGTTATTTCCGTGGGCGCCTTGCAGCCGAGCACCTTGAAGACAGTCTTTTGACCGGGACCGTGAATGCAGTGGTACTCGGCTCCGACGAGCGAGCCTCGCGCGCCCGGCTGGAAGTCCACCCGTGGAACCCCCATCCATATCTGTCGAAGCTTCGGGTCGGTGAAGTGTCGGAAGACCTCCTCTGGTGTGCCGGGGTAGCGCGCCGTGCTGCGGATCTTCGCCGTCGCCGGGTTGACCGTGGGCGCGACCTCTCTCCACACGGTCTCGCGGATCGGCCGCAGGTCGAGATACGAGGCGTCGACCTCACCGAGGTCGTAGCGCTGTGGAGCTGGGACGAACTCTGACTTGATGCTGTCGGGCCAAGATGCGAGCGCCGGTGCGGTTGCGAGCAGGTATTCATGCCCGGGCACCGTGTTCTTGAGGAGGCGGTGGACCAGGTTCACATCGTTGCCGTGAAGCTGCGCCCTCCCCGCGACCTCGTAGCGCGAGAACGTTCCACGGTGAACGACGAACTTGAGACCGAGGTTCTGCACGGTCGCGCAGGCGCGGCAGGGGCAAGTCGTGGCGGTGCGTATGTCGCGCAACCGGCCGTGAAACAGGCGGAAGGTCTCGCGCAGCCAGTCGGTGACGCCAACATCGGTGCGCAGGGTGGTGCAGCAGAGCGCATCCCCTTCGACCTGATCGATCGTGAGCTTGCCGCCGAAGCTCCGCGAGATGCCATCCATGAGCTCGGCGACGATCTCCTGGCTGTGCTCCTGCTCGGTCCCGCCGACGAATGCGGTGTATCCAGAGATGTCAGCCATGACCAGGAGCCCTTCCACAGACAAGATGGTACGAGCGCTGTCGGCGCTCGGATGTCTTGGCTAAGCGCCCTTGAGGCGGAGACGGAAGCGCGCGCCGCCGCCACCATCGATCGGACGCTCGAGCGTGACCGAGCCGCCATGGGATTCGGCGACGTCCTTCACGATCGAGAGGCCCAGGCCCGATCCTGGAAGCTGGCGTGCGTCGTTCGATCGCCAGAAGCGGTCGAAAACACGGGCCGCGTCCTCCGCGGCGACGCCCGGACCGTGATCGCGCACGGAGATCTCGCCGTTCGCGACGGCCACCTCAACGGTTGCACCAGGAGGGCTGTACTTCGCGGCGTTGTCGAGCAGATTGGTAATCGCCCGGGCGACGCGGACCTTCACGCCGTTGATCGAGGACGGCGAACTGGTCACGTTGAAGCGCACCTTCGGATAGCGGAACGACACGTCGTCGACGACCTCGTGCACGACCTCGTCGAGCTGCAGTTGCTCGAACGGCATCGGCGTTTCCTCGTCGCGAGCGACCTCGATCAAATCGCCAACGAGGGTCGTGAGACGTTCGATCTGGCTTACGAGATCGCCCAGGAGCTGCTGCCGCTCCACCGGGTCGGTGGGCTGGCCGCGCTCGAGGAGCTCAAGGTTCGTGCGCAGGCTGGTGAGGGGGGTCCGCAGCTCGTGCGACGCGTCGGCGACCAGCTGACGCTGCGAGCGCAGCGAGGTCTCGAGCTGCCCGAGCATGGCATCGAAGCTTGTGCCGAGGCGGCTGAGCTCGTCCCGGCCCTGCTCGGCAACGCGACGTGAAAGGTCGCGCGTCTTTGTGACCTCTTCGACGGTCGCCGTGAGCCTCTTGACCGGTGCGATCACCGCGCGTCCGATGAGCGCGCCAAGGCCGGCCGCCAAGAGAATGGCGCCGGCGACGAAGGCGATAAGGAGGAGTCGGGTCTGGGCGAGCGCCGCATCGATTCCAGTCGGCGCGAGGTCCTGGACCACCTCTATCGCGCCACCGCCCTGGATCGGCACCACGTAGACCGCGAGTCGGGTGTCCTGCGCATCAGCCGTCGCGAAGAACGCGCCGCGTTTCCCGCTCGCTACGTCCTTGACCTCCTGAACGACGAGCCCCGTGTTCGGCTGACCAAAGTCCGTCTTATAGATCGTGCCGGTCGGGCTGATGATCTGGGCATACATATCCGGCCTTCCGGTCATGAACTGGGATGGCGGACCGAAACCGCGCCTGCCGTCACCGGGGCCTGGGCCGCCGCGGGCCGCGTTCTGCGCCGCGGCTTCCAGATTGAGCTCGACCTGGTGCATCAGCTGATCCTGGACAACGAAGTACATCGCGACCGACGCGCCAATCGCAGCGATCGCCACTGCAGCGGCGGTGAAGAGCGTGACACGCAGACGGAAGCTCACGGTTCCTTCATGACGTAGCCGACGCCGCGAACCGTTTGGATTACGCGCGGTTCGCCGGCCATTTCGAGCTTGCGACGGAGATAACCCACATACACGTCGAGCGAGTTCGAGTCGGGACCAAAGTCATATCCCCACACCCGATCGAAGATGACGTCCCGCGGAAGAACCTTCCGCGGATTGGCCATGAAGAGCTCGAGCAGCGAATACTCCGTACGCGTCAGCGGGATCATGCGGTCGCCGCGGTGGCATTCCATCGCGTCACGATCGAGTGCGATGTCCAGGAAGCGAAGCACGCCTCGCGCCTTTGCCCCGTCGTCGCCGCGACGCCCGAGCGCTCGGATGCGCGCAAGCAGCTCGTCGAGGGCGAACGGCTTCACCAGGTAGTCGTCCGCGCCCGCGTCGAGTCCCTCGACCCGATCGCGGACGGCCGCTCGCGCCGTGAGCATCAGGACTGGGACCTGATTGCCCGACGCGCGCAGACGGCGGCAGACCTCGACACCGTCGATGCCTGGCAGACCGAGGTCCAGCACGACCGCGTCGTAGGGGTTGGTCATCGCGAGCTCCAGGCCCGCAGGACCTTCCCGGGCCAAGTCGGCCTTGTGGCCGGCGCCACGCAGAGCTCGCTCGACGGCGTCTCGAACCGCCGGCTCATCTTCGACCAAAAGGACACGCATTTGTGTCGAGTTTACGAGCGGGCCCGCTAAGAACGGCCTAAGGAACGCGGTCCTTAGCCAACTCTTGGATTCCTCTCATGCAACGAACGGCCGCCGACCGTTTGCTAGTCACATACACGACCTCGGAAAGGGGATCGCGTGAACGCAGTTCAGCCAGCGAAGGCGCTTCTCATCGCGGCTGTCGTAGGGCTCGGCCTTTCCGGCGGGTTCGCGGCAGCGACCCTCCTCCCCGGCGGTAGCGCACAAGGGTTGGTCGCGCAGGTCTGGGACCAGACCGGCGGCCAAATCTTCGGCAACGGCCTGGCCGGAAAAGGCTCGTACTTCACCGCGGCCGCGACATACATCGGGATCACCGAGGCGCAGCTCCGGACCGAGCTCGGAACGGACAAGAGCCTCGCCGATGTGGCGATCGCGCACGGGAAGACGCGCGACGGGCTCATCGCCGCACTTGTCGCGGCCCAGCAGCAGGACATCACCGCGCTCGTTGACCAAAAGGGAATTGGCGCCCGTCCCAATCCGGCGAATGGCGTCGGCCCCGGCTTCGGCCGCGGACCTGGCGGCAGGAACGTCATCGGCGATTCCGAGGCGGCCGCTGCGACGTACCTCGGTACGACCGAGGCTGACCTCGAAACGAAGCTTCGCGCAGGCCAGACCCTCGCGCAGATCGCGAACGCGACCGCGGGAAAGAGCCGTGACGGTCTCCTGAACGCGCTCGTCGCCGACGCCACCGGCAAGATCGACGCCGCCCAGAAGGCCGGCACGATCACCGCGGATCAGGCAACGCAGCTCAAGACGAATCTTTCGACGCGCCTCGCACAGTTCGTCGACAACACGGGTCCCTTCCCCGGGCGGCGTGGCCGCTAGCACCAACCATCCAGCTCCTTCCGCGGACGGTGCCGGACTCACCAGGTCCGGCACCGTCCCTGTTTGGATGCTCAAGCTCACGGCGATCGCGACGGTCCTGAACGTGTTCTTCTTCGGATTCGGCTACGCGCGCGCCAACGTCAAGGACGCCGCCGCGCCGCTGCAGCCCCAGGTCGTGACGAGCACGGTCACACGCACGACGCCGGCACCAACAAGCGCGCCGGCTCTGAACCTCCGCCGTGGAGTCCGCACAACGTCGATCACACCGCTTACTTCCACACGCGGCTCCTAGCCCGCGGCGGCGAACGCCAGCACGACGACCGTCAGGGCCGCATCCTATGCGCGTGCCACCGAGCGTCGCGCGCGCGATCGGCGATCGTCTCCGCGCCGCGGGCGTTCGGTATGTCTACGGGCATCCCGGCGGGGAGGTCGTCGATCTGATCGAGGGGTTCCGTCAGGCGGGGCTCGAGTTCGTCCTCACCAAACACGAGACCGCTGCCGCGTTCATGGCCGAGGCCGCGGCGACCGTGACCGGAATCCCCGGTGTGTGCCTGGCAACACTTGGGCCTGGCGCGACCAACCTCGTCACCGGCGTGGCCCAGGCGTATCTCGACCGAGCGGCGGTTCTCGCTTTCAGTGGGCAGCTCCCAGCGGAGCGGTTCGAGATCGCAACGCATCAGCGTCTCGATCTCCGGCACCTGTTCGCGCCGATCACGAAGTGGCAAGCGACACTCGCGCCGGCCACGGCAGCCGACGTCGTGGACCGCGCCCTTCGCGTCGCGCAGCGTCCGCGACGCGGCCCGGTCTATCTCGAGGTGCCGAGCGACGTCCCACAGCAGGACGCCGGCGATGTGGCGCTCCCGCCGATCGCGACGAACCCGGTCGTGGCGATCGACGAGGGCGCAATCCATGCGGCCGCAGAGCGGCTGATCGGAAGCAAGCGGCCGCTGCTGCTCGCGGGGATGGACGCGAACGAGGACGCTGTGGCGGAACCGCTGCGCCGGCTCGCGGAGGCCTGGAGCCTGCCGGTGATGGTGAGCCCGAAGGCCAAGGGTATCTTTCGCGAGGACCATTCCCTCTTCGTCGGCACGATCGAGGGACTCGGTACGGCGTACCTCTACGACTACATCGACACGTGCGACCTCGTGATCATGATCGGCTTTGACCCGGTAGAGTTTGACCGCGACTGGACCGCGCGCGCCCGTATCGTCCACATCGGCGTCGTCCCGAACGACGACCGTTACTACGCGAGCGAGGTCGAGGTCGTTGGTCCGATCGACGTCGCGCTGGACCGGCTCTGTGCCACTGCGGATCCACACCCGAAGCTGGGGCCCGACGAGATCCGGACGTTCCACAACGCGTTCGCCGCACGAGTGCGTCCGAGCTCGGCCGGGCTGAGCGCGCAGCAGGTGCTCGCAGAGCTCCGAGCTGCTCTCCCGGAGGACGCGCTCGTGACGTGCGATGTCGGCTATAACAAGGCCGTCGCGACGCAGTGCTGGCCCTCTTTTCGGCCGCGCACGTTCTTTCTCTCCAACGGTCTCTCCTCGATGGGCTACGGGTTACCCGCAGTCCTGGCGCTGAAGATGGCCCAGCCGTCGCGAGAGGTCGCGTGCGTGCTCGGCGACGGTGGCTTCGCGATGTCGATGGCCGAGCTCGAAACAGGGGTCCGGCTCGGGCTCGGTGTGCTGGTCATCGTGCTGGTCGACGATGCGCTCTCGCAGATCCGCGCCGGGCAGGAGCGGAAGGGCTATCCGGTGGTCGGTACTACGTTCGGGTCGCTGGATTACGCCAAACTCGGCGCCGCGTTCGGGATCGACACGACGATCGTCACGACAGCCGCCGAATGTCGCGATGCGTTCCGCGCTCCGCCGAACGATCGGCCGAGGCTCGTTGCCGCACTGATCGACCCGAGCGCGTACCGGATCAGTTAGCTACAACGCGGCGACGGCGGGGATCAGCTCGCGGGCGATGACCTCTAGCGGTTTGATCTTCGACACGTCCTTCACTCCGCCAATCGCAGTCGTGAATCCCATCCGCGACAGACCGCGGAGCCGCTCCACGATTTGCCCGACATTCTCGCCACGGTCGCCGACGTCGAAGTGGAACATCGTCGTCTTCTCGATCTCGTCGTAGTTCCGCTTCTCGCGCTCGCAGTGGCGCTTCAACACGTCGAGCTTGTGTGCGACCTCGGGCGTCGGAAACAAGTTGCAGGCATTGGCGTACTTAGCCACGAGACGGAGCGTCTTCTGCTCACCCATGCCGCCGATCATGATCGGCGGGTGCGGCCGGGCGAGGCTCTGCGGCGAATTCAACGGGCGCTCGAACACGAACTTCTTTCCGTCAAGGCGGGACTCGTCGCCCTTCCACATCTGCAGGCACAGCCTGAGGGTGTCCTCGAGCCAGTCGAAGCGCTCGGCGACGGGTGGGAAGGGGATGCCGAGGCTCTTCGCCTCGTATTCGTTCCATCCGGCGCCGATGCCGAGCATTCCACGTCCCCCCGAAAGGACATCGAGCGTATTCACCGCTTTGGCCAGGACACCCGGATATCGGTAGACGACACCCGTGACGACGGTGATAAGCCGCGCACGCGATGTGTTCGCGGCAAGATAGCCGAGGGTCGTGTACGCCTCGAGCATCTCCTGCTCGGGCGGACCGAGCGATCGGATCTGGAAGAAGTGATCCATCACCCCGATGAGATCGAAGCCACCCTCGTCCGCCGTGCGCGCGACCTTCGCGAGGGTCGGAGCGATCTCCTTCGCTCCGCCGGGCCACGTGAACGAGGGAATCTGCAGACCGATCTTCATGCTGATGTGACCTTTCTGAAGCGAAGGGTGGTCCAGGTGTCGTCGATCTTCGCGAAGGCGATGGGCCGGTAGCCCTTCTCGCCGGTGATCTCGCCGAGGACGTCGCGATGCTTCCACCACGGCGTCGCCGGCAAGTCCGTGACCGCCTTGGTCTTGCCGCCCTTCGGGTAGGCGACCCAGAGGATGGCGTCGTGCTTCGCCGCGCGGATCGCACGCGGACCGAGACGCCGCAGTTCCGCGACGTTCGCGGCGAAGACCTGCACGAAGTCGAGGTCTCTCGACGGTCCCGCGAGGATTTTCGTTCCTTCCGGAAGCTGGCCGAGCTGACGCAGGTAGCCGGGCGGTGCATTCAGGACCGCAGCGCGCATACCCGGCGCGAGGCGCAGCTTCCGCGAAAGCGCCGTCGGCGTGCTAGCTGACCTTGATGCGATCCGCGAGGTATTTGCGGACCTTTTGCACTTTCGGCGCGGCGTTGTAGACGATGTACGGTTGGCTCGGGTTCCGCTCGGCGTAATCCTGGTGGTAGCCCTCGGCCTCGTAGAAACGCTCGAGGGGCTTGACCTCGGTGACGATCGGCGCATCGAACACCTTTGCGCCGTCGATCTGGGCGATGTAGGCCTCCGCGACGCGGCGCTGGGCATCGTTCGCGTAGAAGATCGCCGACCGGTATTGCTTTCCGACATCGGGACCCTGGCGATCACGCGTCGTCGGATCGTGCGCGATCGAGAAAAACACCTTGAGAAGCTGGCCGTAGCTCACCTTCGCCGGATCGAAGCGGACCTCAACCGCCTCGGCGTGCCCGGTCCGACCGGAGGAGACCACGTCGTAGTCCGCCGTTTCGGCGGTGCCTCCGGCGTAGCCGGACGTCACCGACTTCACTCCGTCCAGCTGCTTGTATACGGCCTCCACGCACCAGAAGCAGCCACCCGCGAGCACCGCAACGGATTCGCCGTCCTTTGATGGGACCGGTTCGTCCAGCTTGGGATCTGGGAACTTCTCGGGGGAGACCACGACCAGGGAACGATAGGCTCCTCCCGGACATTCCCAAATGACCACTCCGAGCGCCGCCCGAAAGCAGCTTCGCGCTCACGCGTTGAAGCACCCGGAAGCCTGGGTGGACGAGCCGTGGCCAGGCGACCACGTGGTGAAGGTCGGGAAGAAGATCTTCGTCTTCCTTGGCGGAGAAGGGTCGGACGTCTCAGTTGGGGTCAAGCTGCCGCGTTCCCTCCTTTTCGCTCGCGCCCAGAAGTTCGTGACGAAGATGGGCTACGGCATGGACAAGTCCGGCTGGGTCGCGGCGCGCTTCGGAAAGGGCGACGCGATCCCGGTCAAGCTGCTCCTTAGCTGGATCGACGAGAGCTACGAAACGGTGGCCGCCACGGCTCTGCCGAAACGGCGGCCGGCCCCCCGCGGGTAGGCGGCGTTGAAGATCGCTCCCGGGATCCATCGCATCGGCAACGGCCTTATCAACTCGTACCTGCTCGAGGAGAGCGGCGAGATCACGATCGTCGACGCGGGCGTGCCCGGCTACTGGGACGATCTGCCGGACGAACTTGCGGCCATGAAGCGCTCTCCTGCTGACATACGGGCGCTCGTGCTCACCCACGCTCATGTCGACCACATCGGTTTCGCGGAACGTCTCCGGAGCGAGCGAGGCGTCCGGGTGAGCGTGCACGAGCTCGACGCGATGATCGCGCGAGGCGAAGCCAAACCGCAGAACCAGAAGATGCTCGGCATCGGCCTGGCGGCGCTCCGTTTCCTCCGGTTGGCGCTGACCAAGGGCATGCTGCGGTCGACGCCGATCCTCGAGGTGGCCACCTTCGGCGACGGCGCGACCCTTGACGTACCCGGCGCGCCACGCGTCATCCACGTTCCAGGCCACAGCGAGGGCAGCGCCGCGCTGCATCTACACGCGCGCAGGATGCTCTTCGTCGGCGATGCCTTCGCGACGCTGAACGTCCTTTCGGGGAAGGTCGGACCGCAGCTCGCGCCATTCGGCAGCGATCTCCCGCGTGCACTGGAGTCGCTGGAGCGACTCGATGACATCGAGGCGGACATCGTGCTTCCGGGTCATGGCCAGCCGTGGACGGGCGGCGTCAGCGAAGCGATCCGTCTCATCAGAGAAGGTGCGCCGCACTAGCATCGGCGCCGCAGTGCCCGACCGCTTCAAAACGATCATCGAGCCATTCCGCATCCACTCGGTCGAGCCTCTGCGCATGACCACCGAGGACGAGCGCCGCCAGAAGATCAAAGACGCGGGCTACAACGTCTTCGCACTCCGCGCGGTGGACGTGCTGATCGATCTCCTGACCGACTCAGGCACGGGCGCGATGTCGCGGGATCAATGGGCGGCGATCCAGCACGGCGACGAGAGCTACGCCGGGTCGCCATCCTGGTTCCGCTTCCTCGATGCGGTGCAGCGTCTCTTTCCGTTCCGTCATGTGATCCCGACGCACCAGGGCCGCGCTGCAGAGCGAATCCTCTTCTCCGTGATCGCAGGACCGGGCAAGGTCATCCCGAATAACACGCACTTCGATACGACACGGGCGAACATCGAGGCGACAGGCGGGGAGGCGGTCGACCTCGTCATACCGGAAGGTCGCGAGCCTCAGCGGATCCATCCGTTCAAAGGGAACATGGACGTGCGGGCGCTCGAGGATTTACTCGCCAAGCGCGCCAGAGACGTACCGGTGGTGTTCATCACCGTGACAAACAACTCCGGCGGCGGGCAGCCGGTCTCGATGGAGAACATCCGCGCCGTGCGCACGGTTTGCGACCGCTATCGGGTGCCCCTTTACCTCGACGCCTGCCGCTTCGCGGAGAACGCGTGGTTCGTCCGCCTACGCGAGCCCGGGTACGCCCAGCGCGAGGTCGGCGACATCGTGCGCGAGATGGCGTCGTACGCCGACGGGATGACGATGAGCGCAAAGAAGGATCCGCTCGCGAACATCGGCGGATGGCTCGCGATGAACGACGACGCGCTCGCCGAGAAATGCCGCAACCTTCTGATCCTCACCGAGGGCTTCTCGACCTACGGCGGGCTCGCCGGCCGGGATCTCGAGGCGATCGCGCAGGGCCTTTCAGAGGCCATCGAACCGGATTACCTGCGTTATCGGATCCGCTCGACCGAATATCTCGCCGACGCGCTCGACCGCGCCGGGGTGCCGATCGTGAAACCCGCAGGCGGGCACGCCGTGTACATCGACGCGAGAGCGCTCCTCCCGCACATCCCGCCGCTCGCCTATCCCGGACAGTCGCTCGCGGTCGCGCTCTACGAAGCCGGCGGTATCCGGAGCGTTGAGATCGGCACCGTCATGTTCGGGCGCCACCCCGACGGGAGCGAGGCGCCGGCGGCGATGGATCTCGTCCGCATGGCGATCCCGCGGCGCACCTACACGCAGAGCCACATCGACTACGTCATCGAAGTCGTCCTGGCCGTCGCGAGTAGAGCGTCCGAGCTGCGCGGCTATCGGATCGTCGACGAGCCACCGCAGCTGCGTCACTTCACCGCGCGTTTCGCGCCGCTCGCCACGCCTACCCGATAAGCCGCTCCAAGGCGCGCAGGTGACGGTCGATCTCTTTGGGGTCGCGGCCGTCCCCGGGCACGATGAACAGGCCCTTCAGTGTCGCGACGATGATCGCGGCGAGGTCGCCGCTCTTCGCCTCGCTCGCGATCGCGCCCTCCTTCGCGGCACCTCGAAGGAGCGCCGCGAGCGTCTTCTGCCAGGTCGCGTCGACGTCGCGGACGATTGCGGCGATCGCGCGATCCCGACGCGCACGCATCGCGAGCTCGCCCATTACGGCGAAAACCTTTGGCTCGTCTCGTGCCAGCCGGCGCACACCTGCGAAGTGGGCGCGCAGCTGTTCGCCCGGCGAGCCGGCTGGTTGAAGGGTCGTCCGGAATCGACCCATCGCGTAGCCGACAACGCCGCGGATCAGCTTCTCCTTGGTCGGGAAGTAGTAGTGGAGCGTCGCGATGTTGACGCCGACCTTCCCCGCCACGTCACGGGTGCGTAAGCCCTCGAAGCCTCGCTCGGCGATTAGTTCGAAAGCTGCCTGAACGAGCGCCTCTTGCCTTTCCATCAATCAGATGATTGAATGGTACCAGCAACCACTCGACAAGGAGATGTGCAGATGGCAGAGACACTACGCGTAAGAAGTTCGAAGCGGGCCCGCCCGCCTATCGCCGGCGTCTTCGGTCTTTTCATGGCCCTGAACCCGCTGCTGGCGCGTTTCGCTGGCAGCAAGTACCTGCCGCTCTGGGCGCTCCTCCGTCATCAGGGCCGTCGCTCCGGGCACGCGTACGCCACGCCGGTCGCGGCGCGCCGGACCGCGGAGGGCTTCGTCATCCCCCTCGCGTTCGGCGAAACGTCGGACTGGTGTAGGAACGTACTCGCGAGCGGACGGGCTGAGATCCGGTGGAAGGACCGCGTCTACCAGCTCGACGATCCGGTCCTCGTCGACATCGAGAGCGAGATAGCAGCGTTCCCGGCCGTGGCTCGGCCGCTGCTTCGTCTCGGACTCTTCGGCGAACACGTCTTGCGTCTTCGCGAGGTCACGTCAGGTGACGTTCCGGAAGGGTCGCATCGGTGAGCCCGGTGAGATCGGCGGTCGTCCGGATGCGGCGGAGCGGGGACACAGCGACATAGAGGAACGCAACAAACTGACCGCCCACTGAGAGCGCGAGCGTGTTCCACAGGCCAACGTGCTCGCCGAGCCACCCGCCCGCGAGCGCGCTGATCGGGATGAACCCGAGCCCGATCACCTGGCTCGCCCCGCCGACCCGTCCGAGCAGCCGGTCGGGGATCGCGCCCTGCCAAACCGAGCTCGAGGTGACGTTGAACACCGCCGCGCAGAAGCTGACGATCGCCCCACGCGCAGCGAGATACGACGTCGCGACCACGGGCGGTCCGCTCGCCGCGAGGACGAGCACGCCGGCGAGCGTGAAGAGCAGGATCGAACCGACCATCGACGGTCCGAGACCGAAGCGTGCGGTCGTTCTCTGCACGAGCGTGGCTCCAGCAACGGACGCGAGGCCACCGACCATGTAGATGACTCCGATGAGGGCGCCATCGAGTCCGAGCCCACGAGTCAGGTACAGGATGAAGACGGCGTCCCCGACGGTGATGGCGGCATTGAAGAGCAGACCAATGACCGTGACGCTCCGAGTGAACGGGTTCGCCAGCAGCACCCGCATCCCTTCGGCAATCTCGGACCAGATGCTGCGGCGCGCGGCGCGCGGCGGCGGTGTCTCCTTGACGCGGACCGAGGCGACGGCGATGGCCGAGACAACGAACGACAGTGCGTCGACGAGGATGGCGAGCGGCGCCGTGATGAGCTGGACAAGAAGGCCGCCGAGGCTCGGGCCCGCGACGCGCGCAACTGAATCGGTGATGGCAAGCTTTGCGTTCGCCTCCACGAGCGCATCGCGGCCGACGAGGACGGGGATGAACGGTCCGTATGCGGAGCGGAACAGCACGGTCATCGAGCCCGCGACGAACGCCACAGCGAGCACGTGCTCGATGCGAAGCATCCCGGCGAACGCCGCGAGCGGGATCGTGGCGAGGACGGCCGCATGCGCGAGGTCCGTCGCGACGAGGATCGGCTTGCGCGGTAGGCGATCGGACCACGCGCCTGCGAACAGTGCGAACAAGAGATAGGGAAGCCATCCCACGGCGGTCAGGACGCCCATCTGTGCCGGGGTCGCTCCGAGGGTGACGGCCGCGGTGAGTGGGAGCGCAAGGATGGTGACCGCTGAGCCGACAGCCGAGATGGCTTGGCCGACCCAAAGCTTGCGAAACTCGCGCGTCAGCATCCGATACGGACGCTAGCGGACGCGCGACGAGAGCACTGGATGCCGCTTTCGGTAGCCCGTAGCGGATTCGAACCGCTGATCTCAGCCTTGAGAGGGCTGCATCCTAGGCCACTAGACGAACGGGCCGGGAAATAACCATTCTAAGGGCGATGCGCTTCGCGAACGACTCATCCCGCTGAACGCGCCGATAGTCGCGCCGGGCGTCCGGCGCATCGCGCTTCCCCTCCCGCTCGCTCTGCGAAGCATCAACGCGTACCTCATAGAGGGCTCGTCCGGCTACGCCCTCGTCGACACAGGAATGCATACGAAGGAAGCCGAGGCCGCGCTCCGGACCGCGCTCGGAGACGCCCACGTCGCGATCGAAGACGTGCGACGAGTGTTCGTAACCCACCTTCATCCCGATCACATCGGCATGGCGGGCACGCTCGAGCGTGCCGGCGCCGAGGTCGTCATGCACGGACCCGAGCTCGAGAACGCGTCGCGGATGTGGTCGCGCGACCACCGCATGCTCGACGAGACGTACGCCTGGTTCGAGCGCCACGGGATGCCGAAGGACGTTGACGAAGGGATGCGCACGGCCTGGCTCGAGATCGGCCGCGCCGTCGACGAGGTCGAGCGGGTGACGTCGGCAGGCGATGGCGAGGTCCTCGATCTTGGCGGTCGCCATGCCCGTCTCAAGTGGACTCCGGGTCACACCGACTATCACGCGGTGCTCGTCGACGAGCCCGAGCGCGTGCTGTTCTCTGGGGACCACGTGCTCCCGCGGATCACCTCGAACGTCGGTCTCTATCCGTACTCGCGCGATAACCCGCTCGGCGATTTTCTCGATGCCCTGCGAGCGGTGCGCACACTGCCGGTCACGCGTGTGCTCCCCGCGCACGGCGATCCGTTCGACGATCTTCCCGGTCGCGTCGATCAGATCCTCGCGCATCACGAGGATCGGCTTCGCGCGACGATTGATGCGCTGGGCGATGCGGAACGCGACGCGTACGCGGTCTGTCGGACGCTCTTCCCTGTTCTGCGCTCGGCGCACGAGGAGCGGTTCGCGCTCGCGGAGACGCTCGCGCACCTTCGATATCTCGAGCGTCGCGGGAAGGTTCGCGAGATTGATGGCGTTCCCGTGCGATGGTCCGCCTCGGAATAGGCGATTAACAAGTGACTCACAATGCCCGAGTGCGTAGCGCCGGCACGCTGTTCGCGATCATCGTCGTGGCTGTCGCGTGCAACGGCGGAACGACAACTCCCGCACCGACACCGACGTCCGCGGCGGCGTCGCCTACGGCGAGCCCGTCGGCGGCGGCGAGTCCGACTGCGGTTCCCGGCTCCGATCCCACCGCGCTAGGAATGACGAAGGCGACCCTCACGACACAGGGGTTCGCATTCAGGCAGCACGCACAGCCTTTCCTGGGGGTGTGGGAGGCCCGCAGCTTGCCTCCCGGCGGATCCTTCTCTCACCCACAGATCATGCCCGCGCTCGGCTACGTCGCGGAGGGCGCGCTCCGATGGACAACGCCGAACGGTTCCATAGATCTCAAGACAGGCGAAGCCGCGGGGACCCCTCACGTTCTTCCGATAACGGAAACCAATCCAGGGGCGACGGCGACTCTCTGGTACGCGTTCGGGGTCGCCGAGACCGGCCTTGAGTCGGAGACGCTTGCCACGATGCGCCGGCTCGCGACTGGGAATCGATTGCCTCTTCCGCAGCCCGACGGCCCGTACACACTGCGTCTCGATTCGATCGCTCTTGAGGGAGGCGGTCGAACCGCGTCGCGGTCACACGGCGGCGCGGCGATGATCTTCGTGCTGGAGGGCCAGGTTGAGGTCCGTACGAGTGGGGCTCACAACTTCCGCGGACCCAAAGAGGGCCTCGGCATCCCCCCGGGCGGCGCGGTGCAGGTTCTGAATCGCACTCCGACGCCTGCGCGAATTCTGGAGTTCTTCTACACGCCCGACGCGCTCAGTTTCGAGACCACGCTGACGACTCCGCCGTAACAGCAACGTGCGATATCGTTTGTGTGTACTCGATCACTGATCGACCGAATCTCTCGCGTACGGCGAGCGCGGGTGTGGCGTAATGGAAGCGCGCGACCCCTCCAAGGTTGAGGCGCGGGTCCGATTCCCGCCACCCGCTCAGAGGCCTTAGCGGGACGGCCGCGCACTTGCAGGAGTGTTCGGGGAACGAAGCTCCGAAGGTGGTGCGGCTGTGAAAGACAAGACAACAGGCGACGGACTCCCTCGCGCGGACGAGAAGAAGTCGAGCTCAAGCCAGAGCGGCAGTAAGAGCACGAGCCACAGTCAAAGCAAGAGCAAGAGCCAGAGCCAGTCGAAGCACTAGTTCCCTCGCGCCTGTGGACTCCGCTCTCTAGTCTTCGCCGAGTGGCGGAGTCGCCGATCTGGCTCATCAGCGGCGTCCCAGGCGCCGGCAAGACCACGGTCGCGATCGAGCTCTGCCGGCGCTATCCGAAGGCGATACATCTACCTGTCGACGACCTGCGGGAGCTCGTGCGATCAGGTCTGGCAAATCCACTCCGCTGGACCACGGAGACAGCTCATCAATTCGAGCTGGCGCGCCGCAATGCCGCTCGCGCGGCGGCGGACTACGCGGATTCGGGATTTGCCGTCGTGATCGACGACGTGGTGCGGGAGGCAGACCTGCCGCAGTTCATGCCACACCTTCGCGGACGCGCACCCCGAAAAGTTTTACTGCGCCCCAGCCTCAGTGAAGCGACACGGCGGAATCGTGAGCGCACCAATAAGTCCTTCAACACCGACGTGCTCGAGACGGTCACCCGCCGCCTCTACCCGACGCTGAACGAGGGCTGTTCCGGGAGCGACGGTTGGCTAGTCATCGACACCTCGGAAATGAATCCCGCGATGACCGTCGACCTGATCCTGGCATCCTCACTGCCAGCAGGTCAGGATCACCTCACGCTGGAATAGCCGCGTCGCTAACCTGAAACTGCGGAGCTATGGCGCGGGACCCACGCGATCGTGGAACGAGGCGGTCGCGGCAGGCCGGGGAAAGTCGAGGCACTCGAAACCGCGTGTCGGACTACGAGCGGCTGGTCGCTGAAGCGCTTCGCGCGCCCGTGGTCGGCTGGAACTTCGACTGGCTCCGCGGACGCGCGACGGAAGAGCGGCCGACCTGGGAGTACAGCCGACGAGCCCGGTCTGCTCTCGCCGCGGCGTCGACCGCCATGGACATCGACACCGGCGGCGGAGAGGTTCTCGCGTACATCGACCGTTTTCCACCTCTGATGGTCGCGACTGAAGCGTGGAAGCCCAACGTGGGCGTCGCTAAAGAACGACTCCGACCCCTCGGCGTCCACGTCGTCGAGACGGACGGCACGCCGAGACTGCCGTTCCGATCCGAGACCTTCGACTTGGTGCTCAACCGCCACGGACTGCGGGGTCGGGCTGACTCGGCGGAGGCCGAAGTCTGGTGGAAGGAGGTCGCCCGCGTCCTTCGCCCGGGCGGCGCGTTGCTCACGCAGCAGGTCGGGGGGAGAGGCATGCAGTCGCTGGGAGAAGCCATGGGAGTCGTACCCAGAGCGTCACGGTTGCAGTTTGATGCGACGAAGGCGCGGCGAGTCATCGAACGCTCCGGCTTCGTCGTTACGGACGCGCGCGAGGAATTCCTGCGTACGGTCTTCTTCGACGTGGGTGCCGTCGTCTACTACCTGCGGCTGGTGATTTGGATCGTGCCTGGGTTCAGCACGGTGAGCCACGAGGTGCAGCTTCGCCGCCTCCACGACCGGATCCAGGTCGAGGGTCCCTTCGTCAGCCATTCGCATCGCATCCTCGTGGAGGCGCACAGAAACCCGTCGCACCGATCTTCGGCAGCCAGCCGTGAGGCGGTCTAGCGGAACGCCTCGTCGATCGCCGCGACCGCGTCACCGCCAGCGGGTCAGGATCACCTCGCGCTGGAAAAGCCGAGTCGCGAACCACAACGCGCCTGCCGCGATCACGGTCAAGACCGCGCCGATGCCCAGCGCGACCGCCGGCCCAAGCACGACGACTCCGGCGAGCTGCCCGAAGAGGAGCCCAAGGATAGGCACGACGAGCACCGCGGAGATCTGCTGTGCGGTGCGCGGGTCGTTCACCCTCGATGAGAGCACCACGATGAGCGCAACGCCGATGAGCGCGAGGAGCGGCGTGTCGACGATCACAGCCAGGATCCAGCCCGGCGTCACGATCATGTCGCGGACGCGGTTGCTCACCGCGAACGCCAGGATCCCCCCAATGAATAGGGTCGCCGAAGCGATCGTGATCGCAAGCGCCGGGAGAAGCGCCGCGAGCATCTTGCCGAGCAGCAGCTCCCACGTGCGGATCGGGGTCGCGAGCACGGGCTCGAGAGTTCGCTCGCGTTTCTCCCCAACGATCGCGTACGACGCGAGTACCGACGGTATGAAGATGGGCAAGAGCAGAAAGAGGGTGGAAAACTGCCGGCCCACGATCGCTTGTCCGATCTCGAGCGGCGAAAGCGAAGTGAACTCGGGCGGGAGTGGTGCGGCCGATCCGATCGTGCTCGCCGTGAACTTCCCAACCGCGAAGAACCCCAGGATCGCAATGAGCGTGATGAGCGGCGGCAAGAAGAGTGTCGCAAGCAGCAGCATGGGCTGGAGACGGAGCTCGAGCCACTCCTTCTCGAGCACGATCAGCGCCTTCTTCACGAACGTCCTCCGACAAGGCGCAGATAAACGTCCTCGAGCGAGTGCTGAAGACGTTCGACGTAGCGAATACGCGCGCCGGCGGCTCGAAGAGCGTCTACCAGATCCGGATTCCGCGAGTCCGGATCGTCGAGCTGCAGCGTGAGCGTTTCGCCGTCGGCGCGGGCGTCACGCACGAAAGGGAGCGAACGCGCGACGGGGACGAGGCGGGCGGCATCGCCGACGACGCGCACGATCGTGCCGGCGCCGAAGAGACCCGCGCGGAGCTCGGCGGGTGATCCCATGCGCAAGAGCCGGCGCTGAAAGATCCCGATGCTGTCGCACAGCTCGTCGGCCTCGGGCAGGTTGTGGGTGGTCAGAAAGATCGTGCGGCCCTCGGCGCGGAGGCCCTTCACGAAGTCTCGGACGGTGCGGGCCGCTTCGGGGTCGAGAGCCGCGGTCGGTTCGTCGAGAAAGACGATCGCGGGCTCGTGCAGCAGCGCGCGCGCGATCGCGAGCTTCTGGCGCATACCCTTCGAGAACGTGCCGACCGGCTCGTCCCGGCGATCCCAGAGCTCGAGAAGGTGGAGATACCGCTCGACCTGAGCGTCCGCGCGCGCCGGCTCGAGGTCGTACAACCGGGCGAAATAGCGCAGGTTCTGGCGCGCCGAAAGTCGATCGTAGAGGCCGGGCTGCTCGGTAAGGATCCCGACCGCCCGGCGCAGTGCCGTGTCGTCGACGCCCAGAGCGTGCCCCGCGACGATCGCGTCGCCGTCGGAAGGAGCGATCAGGGCCGCGAGCATTCGAACCGTCGTGGTCTTCCCCGCCCCATTCGGTCCGAGGAAGCCGAACACCGTCCCGGCTTCGACGCTGAGCGAGAGTCCCTCGACGGCGACCCTGCCATCGAAGCGGCGCGTCAATCCATGAGTCTCGATCGCGTGAGCCACAGCCCGATAGGAAGATAGCCATTACGATGCCGCGACGTGATGCGGTGGACGGCGCGTGACCTTCGGTCGCTCGCGGTCGGGCTCGCGTACCTGGCGCCGGCGCTCCTCATCTTCGTTGTCTTCGTGTTCATCCCGCTGGGCCGAACGTTCTACCTGAGCTTTTACAACACCCGCTCCACAGGCCTCGTCACGTCGTTCAACGGGATCGACCATTACATCGATCTGATCACATCCCAGACTTTCCGATCGAGTTTGCTGGCGACCGGGCTCTTCGCGAGCTACGCCGTGCCGATCGGCATCGCACTGGGGCTCGTCCTCGCAGTCCTCCTCAACCAGCGCCTGCGCGGGATCAGCGTCTTCCGGACGATGATGGCGAGCACCATCGCGATCTCAGCTGCGGTCGGCTCGCTCATCTGGCTGCTTCTCTTCAATCCGAGCCTCGGACTCCTCAACTACGTTCTGTCGCTGGTCGGCGTCCGCGGACCCGAATGGCTCATCCAGCCAGCCACCGCGATCATCGCCGTCTCGATCACGACGATCTGGCTGACGCTCGGCACCAACATCATCGTGTTGCTCGCCGGACTGCAAGGCATACCCGAGGAGATCTACGAGGCCGCTCGTCTGGATGGGGCGCGAGGCGCCAGGATGTTCACCCGGATCACCGTGCCGATGGTCTCACCGTCGCTCTTCTTCCTTCTGGTCGTCGACACCGTCGCGGTGCTGCAAGCGTTCACACAGATCCACCTGCTCACCCGCGGCGGGCCCGTCGACGCGACGCGCACGCTTGTGTACAGCATCTATCTCGACGCCTTCCAGAACTTCCAGTTCGGATTCGCGAGCGCCGAATCGGTCGTGCTGTTTGTTCTGATCATGGCGCTCACGATCATCCAGTTCCGCTTCGTCGAGCGACTGGTGCATTACCAATGAGTGAGGAGTGGAGCGGCCGCCGCAGCGGACGCGGAGAGACGAACGAATTGGACGAGCGGAGCGAGTACCAGTGAGTGCGAGGGCGGCGGCGATCGGCCGGACGGACACCGTTGCGATGCGGCGGCGGCCGCTGCCGGTCCGCAAGGCCGGGTCCTATCTGTTGCTCGCCGTCGTCTCGGTTCTTGTCGCGTTTCCGCTGCTCCTCGCGCTCTCGTACTCGTTCATGACCGAGTCGGACATCGCGACCTTCCCGCCGCCGGTCCTTCCCCCACATCCGTCACTCGACAACTACGGGAAAGTCTTCGGGACCATCCCCATCGGCCGCTACCTCTTGAACAGCTTTGTCGTCTCGAGCGCCGTGGTTATCGGGCAACTCGTCACGGCGAGCCTCGCGGCCTACGCGTTCTCGTTCCTGGTCTTCCGCGGGCGGCAGGTCCTTTTCTTCCTTTTCCTCAGCACCCTCATGATCCCCTGGGAAGCCACGATCATCCCGAACTACATGACGATCCGCTCACTCGGCTGGCTGGACACGTATCAAGGCCTCGCCGTCCCCTTCCTCGCAACGGCGTTCGGCACCTTCCTGCTGCGTCAGTCGTTCATGCAGATCCCGCGTGAGCTGTGGGACGCGGCGCGTATCGATGGCTCGACCACGTTTCGATTCCTTCGCGAGGTCGTCATTCCGCTTTCGCGGCCGGCGCTCGGCACGGTTGCGATCTACGGGTTCCTCTCCACCTACAACCAGTACTTCTGGCCCCTTCTGATCACGAACGAGACGCTTATGCGGACCACGCAGGTAGGCATCGCACAACTACGCTTCGAAG
This sequence comes from Chloroflexota bacterium, assembly GCA_005889295.1. GTDB lineage: Bacteria > Chloroflexota > Limnocylindria > P2-11E > P2-11E > 3-1-20CM-2-70-9. The sequence continues at coordinate 22,501 of VBEY01000048.1, forward strand.
AATCGACCCGCTGGGGACTGGTCATGGCGGGTGTCATCATGGTCGCCGTACCAACGCTCGCCCTTCTCGTGCTGGGGCAGCGTCAGCTGATTCGAGGACTGACCGCGGGTGCGGTCAAGGGGTAGAGGTCATGGAGGGAAAGATGCGCAAGCTCGCAGCATTCGCGATCGCGCTTTCTATGGTCGCCGCAGCGTGCGGCGGCGGGAGTCCAGGCGGCGGTGGAGCCGCGAGTCCGACCGGAGACCAGAGCGCTCTCGCACCGGGCAAGGACGTCAAGCCCGCCGCAAAGATCACCTGGTGGCACGCGATGGGCGGCGTCAACGGCGAGGCGCTCAACAAGATCGTCAACCAGTTCAACGCCAGCCAGAGCGCGATCAAGGTCGAGACGGTCTTCCAGGGAACGTATGACGACCTGCTCTCGAAACTGAACACGGCACTCGCGTCGAACGCCGCCCCGGCACTCGTGCAGGTCTACGACATCGGCCAGGCTTACATGCGCGATAGCGGTCAGGTCGTGCCGATGCAGGCCTTCATCGACCGTGACAAGTTCAGCACAGCGGACTTCGAGCCCGCGGTGATCAACTACTACAAGTACCAGGACAAGCTGCAGAGCATGCCCTGGAACGCGTCGTCGTCGATCTTCTACTACAACAAGGACGCCTTCAAAGAGGTCGGCCTCGACCCCGAGAAGCCACCCGTGACATTCACCGAGATCACCGACGCCGCGAAGAAGCTCACGAAGAAGGACGCCAGCGGCCAGACCGTGCGCTTCGGGTTTGGTCCGTCGATCTACGGGTGGTTCTTCGAGCAGCTCATGGCGACATCCGGAGCGCTCTACGCCGACAACGGCAACGGGCGCGACGACCGCGCGACGAAGGTCGTCTACAACAGTGCCGCAGGCAAGGCGATCCTCGACTGGTGGAAGGCCGGCATCGACGGCGGCTACTTCTACAACCCCGGAATCGACAACGCGGGAGCGACCACCGCGTTCCAGGCCGGCAAGACCGCCATGTACCTCGAGTCCAGCGCGGCTTTGCGAGGCAACATCACGACCGTTGCCGGGAAGTTCCAGATCGGCACCGGGCTCTTCGCACGCCCCGACAGCAAGCCCGCAAACGGCGGCAACATCATCGGGGGCGCGTCGCTCTACATCATGAAGAGCCGGCCGGTCGAGGAGCAGCAGGCCGCGTGGGAGTTCGTGAAGTACGCAATGACCCCGGCGATTCAGGCCCAGTGGCAGTCGGACACCGGTTACTACGCGATCGTCAAGAGCGCATACAACGAAGCGCCGGCGAAGGAATGGGCGACGAAGTACCCGCAATTCCAGACGCCGGTCGACCAAATCCGTAATTCCCCGCAGAACCGGATGACCAATGGCGCGGTGCTCGGCGTATTCGCGCAGGCTCGCGCGCGCACCCAGAAGATGATCGAGTCGGTTCTACTCGGGCAGGCGACCACGCAGCAGGCGCTGGACGCCGCGGCTGCGGAGGTGAACGACGCGATCGACAAGTACAACAAGGCGAACAAATAGCCACACGAGAAGAGGCGGTGCGGTCGCTCAGCGATCGCACCGTCGATCTCCTCGTGGTCGGCGGCGGGATCATCGGGGCGGGCATCGCGCGCGACGCGGCCCTTCGCGGGCTCTCCGTCGCGATCGTGGAGCAGGCCGACTTCGGCTCCGGCACCACATCCCGACCCACCCGCCTGATCCACGGTGGACTTCGCTACCTCGAGCTGTTCGACTTCGCCCTCGTCCGAAGCGACATGCGCGAGCGCGAGATCCTCCTCCGCATCGCCTCGCATCTGGTCTTCCCGCTGGCGTTTCTCCTGCCGCTCTACCGACCGACTTTCCTCTATCAGCTGAAGCTCCGCATCGGCATGCAGCTTTACGACGCGCTCTCACTGGACAAGAGCCTTCCGCGGCGGCAGCACATCGACCGCGCTGGCACGCTCGCCGCGGAGCCGAGGCTTGAGCCGGACGGGCTCGCCGGAGCATGGCGCTTCTACGACGCGCAGGTCCCACTCGTCGAGCGGCTCGTCATCGAGAACCTCGTCGACGCGGCCGATCACGGCGCGGTCATGCTCAACCACGCCCGGGTTGTCGACTTCCTTCGCGAAGGCGACCACATCGTCGGAGCGCGTGTACGCGACATCACAGCCGATCGCACCCTCCAGATCCGCGCTCGCTTCACGGTCGTCGCGACCGGACCGTGGCTCGACCGCACCATCGCGCCGCTCCGCCGGAAATCGGATCCGCTCCTCCGATTGACAAAGGGCGTGCACCTCGTCACCCGCGGTGCGGTGCAGCAGGCGCACGTTCTCTTCGCGAAGAGCGACGGGCGGCTCTTCTTCGTTGTCCCCTGGCGAGACGCGACGATCGTGGGCACCACGGACACCGACTATGACGGTGATCCCGGCCAGGTCGCCGCGACCGAGGAGGACGTCCGCTATCTCCAGGAGGAAGCGCGGCGCGCTTTCCCGAGCGCCCCCTTCGATGAGATCTACTTCACCTGGGCCGGTGTTCGCGCGCTGGTGCGCGAGGAAGGTGTGAGCGAGGGAGAGGTGTCGCGGAAGCACGCGCTGTTCGATCACGCAAAGCGTGAGGGCCTGGACGGTGTTCTGTCCGTTGTCGGCGGCAAAATCACGGCATATCGAGCGATCGCGGAAGAGGTCGTCGACGCGGCGAGCCGCAGGTTGTCTCGCTTCACGCCTTCACGGACCGCCGACGACGCTCTCCCCGGCGCGCGAGCGGTCGATCTCGCCGCATTGCCCGGCGACGTGCCGCTCGCGGCCGCGACCCGCGCACACCTAACCTCGATCTACGGCAGCCGCGCGCGCGAGCTTCTGGATCTCGCGCGGGCGGACCCATCGGTCGCCTCACCGCTCTGCCCGCACCACCACGGGATCGAGGCGGAGGTCGTCCACGCCGTTCAGAGCGAATGGGCCCAGAGCCTGGGTGACGTCCTGCTGCGCCGGAACGCGCTCGGTCTCTCAGAATGCCAGGCCCTCGATTGCCTCGAGCGGGTCGCCGACCGCATGAGCGCGCTGCTGGGGTGGGATCAGGACCGACGACGAAAGGAGGTCGAGGCCTACCGGCGCGAGGTGGAGCCGATGCGCCGCTTCAGTACGGAGTGAGCGCGATTCTCGCGCTCGACCAGGGGACCACGGGTTCGAGCGCGATCGTCTTCGACGAGACGGGCAAGATCCGAGGAAGCGCCGACCGTGAGATCCGCCAGTTCTATCCCGCCTCCGGCCACGTCGAGCACGATCCCATGGAGATCCTCGCCACCACGATGGCGGTCGGCCGCGAAGCCCTCGCGCGCGCCGGAATCGAAGCCCGCAAGCTCACAGCAATCGGGATCACGAATCAGCGCGAGACGACGGTCGTCTGGGAGCGCGACACCGGTCGTCCAATCCACCCCGCCGTGGTTTGGCAGAGCCGCGCGAGCGCGGCGATCTGCGAGCGGCTCCGCGCCGCCGGTCACGAGAAGCTCGTGCGCGAACGCACCGGGCTCGTGATTGACGCGTACTTCTCCGGCACGAAGATCCGATGGATCCTGGATCACGTGCCCGGCGCGCAGCGGCGCGCCGAGTCAGGCGAGCTCGTGTGCGGAACCGTCGACTCGTGGCTGATCTGGAACCTGACCGGGGGACGCACGCACGCGACCGACCTCTCGAACGCATCGCGGACGCTCGTGTTCGACATTCACCGCCGTGTCTGGGACGACGATCTTCTCGCGCTCCTCGACATCCCACGCTCGATGATGGCGAGCCCGGTGCGCTCGAGTGGAGTCGTCGCCGAGGCCGACGCGCGGCACTTCGGCGCGGTCGTTCCGATCGCCGGAATCGCCGGGGACCAGCAGGCCGCGCTCTTCGGTCAGACCTGCTTCGCAGCGGGCGAGGCGAAGAACACCTACGGGACGGGCTGCTTCCTTCTGGTGAATACCGCGGACCGCCCAGCGTCGGCGAGCGGCGGCCTTCTCACCACGATCGCATGGGACATCGGCGAGGGCGTTCGCTACGCGCTCGAGGGAAGCGCGTTCATCACGGGCGCGGCGGTGCAGTGGCTGCGCGATGGTCTCGGCATCATCGCGACGGCCGCCGAGACCGAGGCGCTCGC
>VBEY01000227.1 GCA_005889295.1 Chloroflexota bacterium
GACCGGCGCGAACTTCCTAACTGCCGGCGCGATCAGAGCGGCGAAGGCTAGATCGTCGATCAAGGAACCTCATCAGAGCGTGGACCTGCAGCGCTGGTGGTCCAATCTGCTGTCGTCGACGACCATGTGCTTCAACCTGTTCGGGGATCTGGCGGCCGATCTCGGACTCGCCGATCAAGCGATCCATATCTGGTGGCCAGATGCGCCTGGCCCGGTGCGCGACGTCCGCTTCGAGCATTCCCCGGGATGGCTCGATCGTGCCTACCTCGGAAACCTCATGTCATTTGATGCCGCGTTCCGGCTCGATCTCGGGGACAGGACGGAGGGGATCATCGGAGTGGTCGTTCGATACCACGAGCGGACCAAACCAGCGGAGCCCAAGCTGACTCGGCTCGCGCGCTACGTGGAGGTCACCGAGAGGTCGGGTGTGTTCAAGCCGGGAGCGATCGACGCGGTGAACGGAACGGACCTTCTCGTGGTGTGGCTTCAGCACTTGCTGGTGCTGTCGATGCTCCAACATCCCAGCCGGACATGGCGCTGGGGCCGGTTCGTTGTCGTCTACCCCGCGGGCAACACGGACTACGCAGATGCGTGCAACCGATACCGAGCTCTGCTCGCAGATACGTCGACCTTCTCTTCGACGACCGTCGAGGAGCTTCTCGACGCCGATGCGCTCCCGGCACGCACGGCGAGGGCGCTGCGCAAGCGGTACATCTCCCGCTGACGGTTCACAAGGCGTCCTAGGAATCGTTGCGATAGCGGTCCTGCTGGTGGGCTAGAGGCTCTACCGGCTTGGTGTCGCCGAGCGTGACCGGCATCCGTCACGACATGAGGGGGGCAAGCGCCTCCTCGAGTTCTCGTTGTCGCCCGATCCCAGCTTGTAGTCGCTCCGTCACCTCGGGTCGCGGTCGGAACGCGCGTCCGGTCGGCGAACGGATGGCCATGCTGTCGGGAACCGTACCGAGCCGCTCGAGGGCAAACATCGCCGCGCCACGCGCCGATCCGTCGCCTGCCAAGCTCACGACGAGTGGCCGATCGATCGCGTCCGCGAAGAGCTGCATGAGCCACGGCCGCGCGAGCAGCGTGCCTCCAGTCGCGATTACGCGGTTGATGCCTGGCAGGGCAGTGCTGGTAAGGGCCCACAGACGTCCGACCCGGTATGCGACGCCCTCGACTAACGCGCGGGCGATGTCCTCGGCCGAAGTGCCCAATCCGATGCCCGCTACCGCCGCGCGGGCCGCGTCATTCCACGTCGGGCTCCGATCGCCCGCGAGGAGAGGCAGCGCAATGAGCGACCCATCGAGAGGCACACCACGGACCGACCGAGCTAGGTCGACGCCGGGAAACGTGCGCCCGACCCAAGCGAGGAGGTTGCCACCGTTGGAGAGCGCCCCTCCAGCAATGACGCGAGAAGAATCGACCCGGTACGTCCAGCCGCCGGGAACGACCGGCGGATCGTCACTCGCGTAGACGACGCGTATCGCGCCGGATGTCCCGAGGAATAATGCGGCGATGTTGCGACCGACGGCACCGGCACCCAAATTCGAGCATGCACCGTCGCCGATCGCGGGGACCCACCTCGCTCTTGCAAGCGCGGGCCAACGGCGCAGGAAGGCGGGCCGCATCCCAACGAGCGGCTGGTCGTCGATCGGAGAAAGCATTTGCTCCTCGACCTGCAGATGCGAGAGCAGCGGGCGGTCCCAGCGGCGCGCGCGCTGGTCGTACAAACCGGTCGCGGAGGCCATCCCGTGCGCCGCGCGTCTCGCGCCCGAGATCCGTTGGTATAGATACTCGCCGAGCGACATCCACCATTTCGTCCGCGCGTACGCCTGGGCGTCGTGCTCGCGAAGCCAGCGCAGCTTCGCCGGCAGGTACGAGGCGTGGAGAACGCAGCCGGTGCGTGCGTGTGTTGCGCCAGGGTCGAGCTCCCGTCGGAGCGCCGCCGCCGCCGCGCGTGCGCGCGTGTCAGCCCATGTAAGTACTCGCGTGGTCGGCCGCCCGCGATCGTCGACCCCTAGAAGGCTGTGCCAGAAGGTAGAAACGGCGACGGCCTCGATCTCGCCGGCGCGCCGCCCCGCGCACGCGAGGACCGCATCAATCGCGGCATAGACGGCGCGTACGCTTTCGTCCGCGTCGACTGTGACCTCGCCGTCCGGTGACGTGTGAACCGGTCGCTCCGAATGTGCGATGCACCGGGCGATCGGGCGTGCGCGGGAGTCGAAGATAAACACGCGTAGCCCAGAGGTTCCGATGTCAAGCGCGAGCACGAGGGGCGGACGCGCCTCGCGCAGTGGGATCGCAAGCGGCTCGCGAAGCACGGCGGCAGTATGCGCCGCGCGCTATGCAGTTAAGGGACGATTTCTGCGCGGGTCCCACACGCGACAATCCGTGCACAAGGAGGAATAGCACATGCGGAGGTCTTGGCGCGGGGCTCGAACCCTAGAGCTCGTCGACAGGAGAAAACTCGATCGCGGAGCGGTGTCGCTGAGGTACGCGTCTCGGTCTACCCAGGCGGTGGCTACAACTCAACGATGACGCGAGCGAGGAAGGGGAAGTAGACCGGGGGCGTGAGCCTTCGCGACGTCGCCGATGATCTCGGCGAGCTCCCGCGGGCGCGACCACATCGGCCAGTGGCTCGTCGGGAGGTCGACGTAAGTGACGTTGCGCAGTTCGGTGAGACCTCCGAGCCAGGCTTGGCCCTCCTTGGCGGCGTCCTTGTACTGCTCGGACGTGTACCCAGTGCACACGACCGTGCTCGGCACGTCGAGACGCGCGTCGTTGGTCAGCCTGGCCGCCTCGCGGAGTGCGGCACCCGGCTCAGGAATGGCCCGCCGCCTGAATGTCTCGAGCTGCTCCTTGGTTAGGCCGCTCAGGTTCTCCTCCGCGGCGAGCTTCTCAAGCGAGGGCATCGGCTTCTCGACAGCGTCGAAGTCGGGGTCGAGTGCGCCCTTTGCTGGGCCGGTGTCAACGTAGACCATCGCTGCGATCAGCTCGGGGATGCGGTCGCTCGCGCCGTAGCCCGGGGCCCCGGCCCCGCTGTGGACGGCGAGGACGACGGGAGCGCCCGCCGCTCTGACCGCCTCGCAGATCGCGTCGACGTGGTCCGACATCGTGACCTTGGATCGGTCGGTATCGGCTGAGTCGAGACCGGGCAGCGTCAGTGCGGTGACCTTGTGGCCGTCGGCACGCAACGCGGCGGCGACCTCGTCCCAGGCCCACGCGCCGATCCAGAATCCGGGAACCAGGACGATCGGTGTGTTAGTCATTCCACGACCCTAGCCGAGGCGACGATATCGCGCTTCCGTGATGCAGGCCGCCACATGGCGACATATTGCGGGTGCCCGTGCCATCGTATGCAGGCATGTCCGAATCCAGGCGCCGGTGGACCCGCGGTCCACGCGGCTGCGGGTGCCTCTCCGGATGCGGCACCTTCATATTCATCTTCCTCGTCGGTGGCCTGCTGAGCCTCTTCGGTTCCGTCTTCGGCCTCGGTCTATCGATCGGGATCCCTCTCACGCAGAGCAATGTGACCGTTGCCGGATCCATCGGCACGAAGACGAAGATCACCGAGGGACTGCCGACTTACGTTCGCGAGCGGCTCGCTGGTAACCAGAACTTCATCAATCAGACCGGCACCGTCACGGTCGGACCCGCGGAGGGAGCCGCGATCTTGGTCATCGGCGCGCAAGAGGGTGCGCCAGCTATCGACCTGTACGTCGTCCTTCGCTGACGCGTCCGTCACGATGCAGGCGATGTCGATCAGGTCTCACAGACCGTCGACATCTTGATCAGCTGATCCGCGAGTCTCTTCGGAGAAATCGCGGGTTCTCATTCGTGACGTGATCACTTCGTAATTAGTCGAAAGTCATCCCTCGGTCTCTAAACGATTACGGGCCGTCGTCATCGCCTGCACCGCGCCGTTATCAGGGTGCACGCCTTGAGGAGGGTTTCATTAAATGCGTTCAAGGCTCATCCGTCTTGTGGCGAGCGTGGCGCTCATGCTGCCCGCTCTGCTTGCGGCCTTTCCAGCGGCGCCCGCGGCAGCAGCCGCGGGAAAGATCCAGGGCACGATCACGAATAAGGTGACCGGTCAGCCCATCGCGGACGCGTGCGTGACGCTTGGACCGCCCGTCGTCTGCTTCGGCGCCTTCGGGAGCAACCCTGGCCTGCACACCAACGCGTCGGGCTATTACATGATCGACCTCGACGCGCTCGCTGCGCGCGACGGCGGCATGTGGGAGCTCTACTTCCTGAAAGACGGCTACACGATGCTCTACTCGGGCAAGTTCACGTCGAACGGCGGATACACCTTCAGCGGGCAGATGTCGCCGACTGGGCTGACGCCTCCGCCCGGCCCGTGCTTGCCTGGCACCGGCCCCGGCATCGCGCCTCCCGCAGGGGTGCCCTCTGGAATCGGAGGCCGACACGCCGCGTGGTACGGCCAATCGGGCTATCCGACCTTGCGCGCCGGTGAGCGCTCGACGGCGACTGTCGCGTTCTACAACTCAGGGTCGATCGGGTGGGTGCGCGGACGCATGGGCGAGGTCGCGTACCTCGGAACATGGGGTCCCCAGCCCGGACAGGATTCCCCCACCGCTCTTGGCGGTGACGGCCAGCTCGGCACGCCCAACACTGGTTGGCCGCGATACAACCGCATCGCCATACAACCCGCCGACTACGTCGGTCCGGGACAGGTCGCCTGGTTCCAGTTCACGATCGCGGCTCCGACTTCAGCCGGCACGTACAAGCTGTATCTCCGCCCGTTGATCGAGGGCGCAGCGTGGCTCGAGGATTACGGTGTGTTCTGGGTCATCACGGTCTGCTAGGCGAGATCAGGAGCGGCCGCTGCCGGCCGCTCCTGCCTCCCCTCGGTGATTCGGAGGTAGTAGCCGAACGGGTCCGCGATTCGGAAGTCGCGTGCTCCCCACGGCCGCATGCGCAGAGGTTCGACCACGGACTCGAGATCCGTAGCGCGCTCGTAGAGCGCGTCGAGCTCGCTGGTGGTGATGACGATCTCGACGCCATAGCCGCGGGGTGTGCCCGCCGGGTGCCGCGAGAAGAAAGGATGGCTGCGGACGGCTTCGCTGCCGGGCCAGAACGCGATCGCGTTCTGCTCGTGGCGAAGCACGAGGTAGCCGTCGGGTCCCGGCTCGTCGCGGACAACGCTGAAACCGAGCC
>VBEY01000049.1 GCA_005889295.1 Chloroflexota bacterium
GTCGATCTCGCGACCGAGCGGATCGTGCACGCGCGATCGGCGGAAGCTGCCGTTCGTCGCGTTGACCAGCGCGCGCACGGTTCCTTCCCCGCCATCGGCAAGCGGCATCTCCTCGATGCGCGCGCCCGGCCACGCGCGGCGAATGCCGCCCGCGATCGCCGAAGCGACGGCGACCGCATCAGCCGACCCTTTGAACGATTGGGGAGCGACGATCACCCGCGGTGCGGGATCTCGAGGCACGGCGGAATTCTAGGAGAGGCGGCAGGGGAAAAATCCGTAGACGACGCGCTCAGCTGAGCAATTACTGGGCACTCATCCGGTCTCCTTGAGCCAAGCGCTCACGAGTGACTCCAACTCTCCCTGTCCGACCTCGGGCGCAAACACGCGGATGATCACTGTGGCGTCACGCTGGCTGAAGCGGGCGGTGCGCTGAGTGCCGGCGCTGCCAATCTCGACCGGCACACCGTCAACTGTTGTGGTCTCGATATGTTCAGTCGTCGGCTTCACGCTGATCCCGTCCGACCAAACGCCGATGCCCATTCCGTGCGAGCCGGCACGGCCGTACTGGAGATCGACGGAGCGCCAGGCATCCGTCATCGTGAGTTCCACCTGCTTGACGCTCCAGCCACCTTGAAGCTGCGGTGATCTGGGAAGCGGGAGCTGCGCGACGCGTGCGCCGTCGAGGGTCACAGTTCGGCTTCCGACCGCGGACAGGTTGCCGATTCGGAAGACCTCGCTGAACAGTCCCGTTGCAAGGGCCGCACCGGACGCAAAAAGCACAAGACCGAGCGCGGTGACGACTACGAGCATGCCGCGGGACGGTCGTATCGGGGCCGCGGACGGTGCGCGGCGATGGAGTGGCGGCACGGCGATCTCCGCGACGGCGATGTCAGCGAACTGTTGGAGCTTCGGATCCAGGTCGTGCAACTGGTCCATCGATGCGCCTCCTTAACTTTTGTGTCGCGTGGACCGTGGTGGCCGCCACCGTACCGACGGCAATTCCGAGCGTCTGAGCGGTCTCACGCTGCGTCAGGCCGAGGATGTAACGGCAGGTGATTACCTCGCGCTCGCGGCGGGGCAACCGCTTCAGTTCGGAGATGAGTACGACCGCGTTTTCGCCAGGCGCTGGTGTGATCGACTGCTCACGCACAGAGTCGAGCGGGAGGAAAAGCCGTCTGCGCCAGCGATGCGTGCGCCAGCGCCGGAGCGCGACAACGAAAAGCCATGCGTCGGGCCGGTCGATTGCGCGCGCGTCCGACCGACTCCGGCGCAATCCTCGCTCGAACGCGTCCTGTAGCGCATCCGAAGCATCCTCCGGCGACGCTCCAAGCGCTACGAGCGCGCGATACACGCGCGGGTAGGCGTTTGCCGCGACTTCTTGCCATTGATCCTGCATCACGCTCTTGCCATACGGTGCTCTATTGAAAAGACCCGCGTAGGCGGCGCTTCGATTAGCGAGTTCGTGCAAATCGCGAGAATCACGTCCCACCGCCGGAACAACCTGCTCTTCTACGCTCTGGTCCCATGGCTCTGCGCGTTGACCGCCGTCCGCCCCATCAGGACGGCCGCAACAGATTCGCGAGCGTTGGTCGGGACTGTGCACTCCCCTAGACTTGGATGATCCTCACCACGTCCGACCCGATCTGTACCGCGCGCGATCCGGCATCGCTCGAGACCGAATGGACCGAGCTGGCCCGGCGTCGTGCGTACCCGACGGTCTTCCTCACGCCCGAATGGATCCGCGTCGCGCGCGCGCATGACCGCCGCGAGCAGATCACTCTCTCGATCGCGGGCAGCCGTGGAATCGCCGCGCTCGCTCGGGCGAATGACGGCACGATCTCGTTCGCGGGGGGTGAGTTCACCGACTACCAGGACGTCGTCGCGAAACCCGCGGACGTGCCCGCCGTGGCGGAGGCGCTCGCGGAATGGATCGTTCGGAAGCGCGCGCCGCGAGTCCACCTGGAGTTCGTTCCGGAGGAGTCGGGGAGCCTGGATCCCATGGCGGCAGTGCTGCGCGCGGCCGGGTACGACGTCCGCATCGGCCGCCTGGTCCCGGCACCCCGACTGACTCTTCCGGACAGCTTCGAGGCGTACACACGGAGCCTCGGCAAAACGGAGCGTCACGAGCTTCGGCGCAAGCTCCGTCGCCTCGAGACTGGGCGCCGTGTCGGATTCCGGTTTGCTGACGAACCCGAACACCGGGCGATGCTCGATCGGTTCGTGGCGCTCCACCGTCGATCGCGCGGCGAGAAGGCCGAGTTCCTGACCGGTGACACCGACCGCTTCTTCCGTGACGTTGCCGAGACCCTCGCCGCTCGGGGGTGGCTCCGACTCGGCGTGCTGAACGTCGACGGCGAGGAAGCCGCGGTCGTATTCGGGATCGCATACGAGGGGACACTCGCGCTGTACAACGCCGCGTACGACCCCTCCCTGTCTCGTCTCTCGGTCGGCATCGCGTGCCACGCCTACGCGATTCGCGCCGCGATCGACGAAGGCCTGCACACGTACGACCTCCTGCGCGGCAATGAGCGGTACAAGTACGACCTCGGTGGCACGGATCACTGGCTGCTGCGCCTCGAGGCGTCCCGGCCATGACGCGGCGCATCGCCATGGTCTCCGTTCATGCGTGCCCCCTTGCGAAGCTCGGCGGACGCGACTCCGGTGGGATGAACGTCTACGTCCGCGAGCTGGCGCGCGACCTCGGCGCGCGGGGCGTTGAGGTCGACGTATTCACCCGCTGGCGCGAGAAGGACGACCCGCGCATTCAGCAGCTCGGCCCGAACGCGCGCGTGATCCACATCCCATCGGGTCCGATCGGCTACTGGCCAAAGATGGAGGTCTACGAACACCTCGCCGAATTCGAGACCAAGCTTCTCGAGTACACGGCGTCGGAGGGTAGGTCGTACGACCTCGTGCACGCGCACTACTGGCTGTCGGCGAAGGTCGCGCGGAGGCTCGAGCGCCAGTGGAACGTCCCGGTCGTGCAGATGTTCCACACGCTCGGCCTTGTGAAGCGCGAGGTCATCGACGAGGACATCGACGGCGAAAGTGACATCCGGGTCGAGATCGAGCGCGAGGCGGTCCGAAAGTCGGCGGCCGTGGTCGCGGCCAGCGAGATCGAGCTCGACGAATTGCGTCGTCTCTACCGTGCCGACGCCTCACGCGTCGCGGTCATTCCGTGTGGCGTGGACCCCGTGCTCTTTCATCCGGTTCGCCAGGCGGATGCGCGCGAAAAGCTCGGGCGCGACCAGTGCGAGCGGCTCATCCTTTTCGTCGGGCGCATCGAGCAGATCAAGGGGATCGACGTCCTCCTGCGCGCCCTCGCGCTTCTCTTTCAACGCCACCCCGACATGCGAAGCGACGTGTGTCTCCTCGTCGTCGGCGGGGCCCTCGATCCCGGCGACGACGCACCCGAAACGGAGAAGATCCTCGAGCTTCGCCGGCTCGTTCACGAGCACCGCCTCGAGTCGAACGTCTCGTTCGTGGGATCCCGGGGCCAGGAAGATCTTGCCCTGTACTACGCGGCCGCGGACCTGTGCGCGGTGCCATCGCTCACCGAATCGTTTGGACTGGTCGCGCTCGAAGCGATGGCCTGCGGCACGCCGGTCGTGGGGACGCGCGTCGGTGGACTGCAGACGACCATCGAAGACGGCCAGTCCGGCCTTCTCGTGCCAGCCGGGGATTACCAGGCCCTCGCCGACGCCATGGCGGATGTCCTGACCGATGCTCGTCTCCGGATGCACCTTGCCCATGGCGCACGTGAACGCGCGGAGCACTTCACCTGGCGCCGCGTGGGCGACCGCGTCGTGGATTTGTACGACCGCGTGCTCGACGAGCGGAAGCTGAAGGTCTAGTGGCCGATCCGTTCACGATCCCCAAGCGCGCGATGGCGATCTTCGCGCACCCCGACGACGTGGACTTCGGCTGCTCGGGCACGCTCGGCTCGTGGATCAGGACGGCAGGAACACACGTGACGTACTGCGTGATCACGAGCGGGCAAAAGGGCACCCACGACCCCAAGATGACCCCGGAGCTAATGGCCGAAACGAGAGAGCGGGAGCAGCGCGCGGCCGGCGAAGCGATCGGCGTGAAGGAGTTCGTCTTCCTCGGGCACCAGGACGGCGAGCTCGAGTCCACCATGGAGCTTCGCGGTGAGGTGTGCCGGGTCATCCGCGAGCATCGGCCCGAGGTCGTCTTCACCAACGATCCCTGGGCCCATTACCAGGTGCACCCTGACCACCGCGTCGCTGGATGGAGCGGACTTGACGGTGTCGTCGCCGCGCGCGATCACCTGTTCTTCCCCGAGCAGCTCACCGGCGGCCTGAAGCATCACCGGGTCGCGCGGGTGCTTCTCTTCGGGACACGCGACCCGAACATCTGGTTCGACATCTCGGGCTCGCTTGACGGGAAGATCGCCGCGCTCAGGGCGCACAAGAGCCAGGTCGGCGGACGGCGTGGCTTCGCCGAGCGGATGAGGTGGTGGGCGAAGAACACCGGAGCGACCTGGAACCTCGCGGCCGCGGAGGCGTTCCGCTACATCGAGCTCGCCTAGAGTCCCCGCCGTGAAGGAAGAGCCCTTCATCGGCGGGAATCTGAGCGACGCGACGCGCGTCGGCGACACTGTGAGGCGACGCGCCGGCCCCTGGACTCCGGCGGTGCACGCGCTGCTGCGATTTCTCGAGGGGGCGGGCTTCGAAGCACCGCGCGCCCGCGGCATCGACGAGTGGGGACGCGACGTACTCGAATATATCGAGGGCGACGCGCACTCAGGGTGGCCGGAGCCTATGCCGGATTGGGTCACAGACGACGATCACCTCGCCGCTGGCGCGGGCCTCCTCCGTCGCTATCACGATCTCGTCGAACGCTTCCAGCCTCCCCGTGCCGCGCTGTGGACGTTTCTCGCGCCAACGACTGCCGAGGTCATCTGTCACAACGATTGGGCGCCGTGGAACGCGCTTTTCCGCGAGCGTCGTCTCGTTGTGATGCTCGATTGGGATATGGCCGGTCCCGGGAGCCGCCTCTGGGACGTCGCGAACAGCGCTTACAGCTGGGTTCCCCTCTTCTCTGAGGATCGACGGAGTTCACCGATCGACGACCGAGCGAGACGACTACGTCTCTTCTGTGATCCGTACGGCCTTTCGGAGCGCGCGTCGCTCCTCGATGTCATGAGAGAGCGCACGCTCTTCGTGAGCGCGTTTGTCGCGGAGCAAGCCCGTCGAGGCGACAAGGGCTTCTCGAAGCTCGTGGACTGGGACGTTCCCGCACGGATGAAGCGCGATGCTGCGTATCAGGACGAGCACCACGGGGTCCTGCAACGCGCGCTCGTCTAGTGAGAGCGACGTAGCAGGATCGCAGCCGACGCAAGTCCGGCGAGCAGGAATAGCCCCACAACGACGAAACCGGAAGGCCCGAGATAGCCAACGACGAGAGCAGCAGCGAGAGCAAACGCGACGTAAGGCGCTGCGCGCATCAGGGTTCAAGCCACATGAACTGCAAGCCCCTCATGTGCGACATCTAGTGCTTGAAGTGACGCCGCCCGGTGAAGAGCATCGCCATGTGGTTCTTGTTCGCCGTGTCGATCATCATCGCGTCGCGGAGCGAGCCGCCGGGCTGGATGATCGCGGTCACGCCGGCGCGCGCCGCGACCTCGATGCCGTCGGGGAACGGAAAGTACGCATCCGACGCCATCACCGCGAGCCGCGCGTTCTCCCCCGCCTTGCGCACCGCTGTCTCGACGGCGACGACCCGTGACATCTGACCGGGTCCGACACCGACGGTCGCGAGCCCCTTCGCAAGAACGATCGCGTTCGAGGTCACGTGCTTCACGCAGCGCCAGGCAAATAGCAGGTCGGTCAGCTCCTCGAGCGATGGGGTGCGCTCGGTAGCCACCTTGAAGTTGCCCTCGTCGAGCGCGGACTCGTCGGGCGTCTGCACGAGCATGCCGCCGGCGATGCGCTTGTAGTCGAAGGCGCTGCCGTCCTTGCGGGGCCCACGCGCCTGGCCCCACATGAGCCGCCCGCCCACGATCGCGTGCCCTGGGACGGCGAGGATCTCGAGATTCTTGCGCTGCCGAAGGATGGGCAGAGCCTCGTCCTCGTACCCGGGAGCGATGATCGCCTCGTAGAAAGTGCCCTCCATCGCCTCGGCGAGCTCGCGCGTCACGATCCGGTTCGCTCCGACGATGCCGCCGAACGCCGACACCGAATCGCACATGAAGGCGCGGCGATAGGCCTTCGTGATCTCGTTGTCCGATGCGATCCCGCAGGGATTCTGGTGCTTGATGATCGCCACGGTCGGCTGCGCGAAGTCGGTCGCGACTCGCCAGGCCGCGTTGATGTCGAGCATGTTGTTGAAACTGGTCGCCTTCCCGTGCAGCTGCTGCATCGCCGTCATGGCGCCATCCTCGCCGCGCACCGCGTACATGGCCGCCTGCTGATGCGGGTTCTCCCCGTAGCGCAGATCACGGACCTTGCGGAGCGAAAGCGTGAGCTCGTCCGGGAACTGCACCCCGGCGTCGCTCGCGAAGCGTGAGGCGATCGCCGCGTCGTAGGCCGCGGTGTGACTGAAGGCCTCCGACGCAAGCACGCGGCGGGTCTCAAGCGAGACCGTGCCCCGCTGCTTGAGCTCGTCGAGCACCGCGGCGTACCGCTCGGGTCGAGCGACGACGACCACGTGCTCGTAATTCTTCGCGGCGGCTCTCAAAATCGTGGCCCCGCCGATATCGATCTGATCGAGGAGCATCGCGCCGCTCTTCCCTGACGACGCATGCTCCGCAAATGGGTAGAGATTGACCGCGACCAGGTCGATGGGTTCGATGCCCTCGCGCTTGAGCTCCTCGCTGTGCACCGGATCGTCACGGCGAGCGAGCAACGCGGCGTGGATTTTCGGGTGCAGCGTCTTGACGCGCCCGCCGAGGAGCGACGGTTGCCCGGTGACGTCCTCGACCGAGCGCGACGTGATGCCCTCGGCGGCGAGCGCGGCGCGTGTTCCGTCGGTGGCGATGAGCGCCCATCCGAGGTCCTGCAATCCGCGCGCGAAAGCATCGAGTCCGGTGCGATCAGAGACAGAGAGGAGGGCTCGCAGCATGGCTAGTATAGCCAGTCCATGCCCTTCGATCCCCAGCACTTCATCGACCGATTCTTCCAACCATTCAACACCGAATCGCGTTTCTACTGGCCGGCCGTGATCGCCGTCGCGGTGTCCCTGATCGCCAACGTCGTTTGGTACAACTGGCGCAGCCGGACGACACCTCCGCCCGAGCTCGGCGTCCGACCCTGGGCCTTCTGGACGAACGTCGTCTTTCTCATCTGGTACCTCGTGCTGCTCCGCCAGGGCGTGTCGTTCTGGGTGATCGCCGTGTCGATGGCCGCGAACATCGCGCTCGTCGTGTACGTGTACTGGGCGTACCTGCCACCACGCGAGGCGGCCTGGGAGCGCGAGCGCCGTCGTCAGGCGTACTTCCCCAAGCCAGGACGCAAACGGAAGCGGCGCCGCTAGTCCTCTCTCGGCGCGCTCCACGTGATGTTGAAGCCCTCGTAGCGCGGCTTGCCACCAAGGTCGATTCGCTCGACCGCCCTGACTTCAGCCCCCGGCGGTCCCTCGTTCAGCCAGCTCTGCAGCGACGCGAGCGCGCCTCCGCTTCCTTCGGCGACCAGCTCGACGGCTCCGTCGTCGCGATTCCACACGCGGCCGGTGATCGCGAGGCGCAACGCTTCTCGCACCGCGGTTGCGCGGAAATTCACGCCCTGCACCGAGCCGCGCACGATGAACCGAACCCGTGGCATCAGTGTTTCTTCCGCATTGCCAACATCGCATCAAGCCCGCGCACGTTCGCGAGACTTCCTTCCGGCGCCCACCCGCGTCGTGCGGTCCCGACCGCGAGGTCCATCCACTCGAGCTCCTCGATCGCGTGGGCATCCGAGTTCGCGACGAGAGTGGTCCCGCGGTCGATGGCTTTGCGGACCCAGGTATCTGGGAGGTCGAGTCGCTCGGGGCCTCCATTCACCTCGATCCACGTCCCTGTCTCGACCGCGGCGTCGATCACCGCATCCAGGTCGACCGCGTGCGGCTCGCGCTTTTCCAGGAGACGCCCCGTGGGGTGCGAGAGCGCAGTCACCAGCGGGTGACGCATCGCGCCGACCACTCGCGCCGTCATCTGCTCGCGTGTCTGCCCGAACGAGGAGTGCACCGACGCGCTGACGATGTCGAATTTGGCGAGGAGCTCGTCGGGATAGTCGAGCGCGCCGTTCGCGCGGATGTCGACCTCCGTGCCGACGATGATCCGGAACGGCGCGAGCTCCGCGTTCAGACGCGCCGCTTCGGCGAGGCGCGCGGCGATCCGCTCCGGGGAGAGGCCATTGGTCATGCCGAGGCCAGGCGAGTGGTCGGTCACCGCGAGGTACGCGTAGCCCTTCGCGCGCGCCCGCCGCGCCATTTCCGCGAGCGGATCGCGGCCGTCGGTCCAGTTGGTGTGCGTGTGCAGATCGCCGCGTACCTGCGCGAGCTCGACAAGCGTCGGCAGCGCGTGCGCCTTCGCCGCTTCGATCTCCCCGCGGTCCTCGCGGAGCTCGGGCGGAATGAAGTCGAGCTCGAGCGCCGCGTAGACCTCCTCTTCGGTCCGCGATGCGATCTCTTGGCCGCGCTCTTCGGCGCCGACGCGGTAGAGACCGTACTCGTTGAGCAAGAGCTTTCGGCGAAGGGCGAGGCCCCGCAAGTGGACGTTGTGCTCTTTCGATCCGGTGAAGTAGACGAGTGCCGCGCCGAACGACCGCGACGGGACGACGCGGAGATCGATCTGCAGCCCGTGATCGACGATCACCGAACACTTCGTGTCGCCGCGCGCGAGCACCCGCTCGACTCTCGGGGCGCGCGCGAACACCTCGAAGATCGGCGTGGCGTCGTCGCCCGCGATGACGATGTCGACGTCGCCGATCGTCTCCTTGTAGCGGCGGAGGCTTCCGGCGATCGCGAGCTCGGTGACGCCGGTCTCCGCGCGGAGGTAGTCCGCCATCGCGGCCGCGGCGGCCCGCGCCTCGTGCAGCAGCGAGCGACCGGTGCGCTGCTTCAGAGCCGTGATCGAGCGGAGGATGTTTTCCTCCGTCTTCGCTTGGATCTTCGGCAACTGTTGGAGCCGGTGATTCTTCGCCGCTTCCTCGAGCTGTTCGACCGTCGTGATCTGGAGGTGCTCGTAGATCGTCCGGGCCGTTGCCGGCCCGACACCAGGCACACGAAGGAGCGTCAAGAGCCCGGGTGGCACCGCGGCCTCGAGCTCGTCGTGCCGCTTGGATCGGCCGGTCGCGATGATCTGCTCGATCGCCTCGCCGACCGACGGACCGACCTTCGGGATCTCCTTCAGTCGCTTCTCCTGGACAAGCTTCGGGAGCGGTTCACGAAGATCACGGATCGCGCGCGCCGCGGCGCGATAGGTCACCGCACGGAAGACGTTCTCACCCTTGAGCTCGATGAGGTCGGCGATCTCGTCCAGGACCTTCGCGATGGCGTCGTTACCGAAGGCGAGGGCATCGAGGGGCACGCCCCGATGCTACGGCGCCGGGCTGATCAGGATGCCGGCCGCGATGCGGCGGGGTCGCGAGCGAGCTCGAGATACGCGAACGCCGACTCGAGATCTCCGCGCGCGCGGAGCTTTTGCGCGTACTCGGCGGCGAGCGTCGAGAGATCGGGATGGTCCTCGATGGAAGCGAGGAGCTCGATGGCCTGGCGATAGGCGCGGTCGGAGGATCCGTAATCGCCACGCTGATGATCGGCGGCGGCGGCGACGCGTAGGGCATCGGCCTGCTGGCGGTGGTCGCCGAGCTCGGCCAGACGCTCCTCGGCGGCTGCCGCGAGGCGCAACGCGCCATCGGCATCGCCTTCCTCGAGAGTGATGCGCGCGCGCAGGACGTCGACGATCGCGCCCACGCGCACGTCGCCCGCCAGGGCGGCGCGCTCGCTGCAGCGGTCGACTGTTTCGCGCGCGGCGCTCATGTCGCCGTGCTCGAACTGAACCGTCGCGAGCGACTGCATCACCGAGAGCTCGACAGCGGTGTCCGATACGCGCTCGAACAGTCCGAGCGCGCGCTGGTAGTTCGCGATCGCGCCGTCGAGCTCGCCCGCGTCGTACAGTGCCACGGCGACTCCCATGTGGCTTTGTGCGGCGAGGCGAAGCTCGCTCGAGCGCGACGCCACCGCGAGCGCGAGCTCGTACGTCGCGAGCGCTTTTGCCGTTCGATGGAGCCTGCGGTACACGGTGCCGAGGTGAACGAGCGTCCGCGCGCGGAGGCGGGGGTCCGTAATTTCGCGCTGCTCCATCAGGTCGCGGGCCGCCTCGAGCGACTCGGCGCCCGCGGCAAGCTGGCCGTGCTCGACGTACAGGACGCCTCGGGCGTGCAGCAGCTGGGCAAGCTCGGTGGGATCGCTGTTCGCGTCGACAAGGGCCATCGCTTCGCCCAGACGTTCGAACGCTTGCTCTCGCTTGCCCTCCGCCGTGTCGGCCGTAGCGAGGAAACGCAGCAACGTGGCGCGCTCGGCGGCCGGGGGCTGTTGGGCGAGGGCGGACGTGGTCTCGTGACGGACGGCCCCCCAATCGCGGCGCTCGAGGGCGGCCTGGGCCGCGAGACGATGGAACAGCCGACGTTTCGCGCCGGCCAGGGACTCGTCGCCGATGAAGTAATCGAGGCTTCGCCCGAGCCGCGAGGCGATGATCTGGAGAGAGCGGAGGGAGGGACGAACCAGCCCGGCCTCCACCTGACTAATGAAGCCCTTGGTTAGCTCGTCGCCCGCGAGCTGCGCCTGGCTCAGACCGAGCTCATGACGGGCAGCACGGACCCGCTCCCCCAGGGTCACCGGCTTCTGAACCGCTTCAGGCAGACTGGCCACCGACGCTCCCCTGTCTAGACCGAACTGACAGCGCACCGATTTGTCCGGCTTCTCTAGACTCCCGGGAGAATACTGGCCGCTGTCGGCGCGGACAATGTGGGGAGAACGAGATGAGACCGTTCCGCTCGCGCCTTATGGCGGCGTTCGTCTTCGCGATATTGCTCCTCGGCCTGCTCGGAAACGCTGCCAATGCCGCTGACATCCCGACCACGACCAGCATCTTCTCGGAGGATCCGTGGGATGGCGCCACGATTCCCCTCTTCTTCCCTGAAGACCCCTGGCCGGGTCTCACGAACTAGAAGCCATACTTCGGGCGTGCCGGGAACGTCGACCGCCCATCGGCAGCGGCTTGAGATCGACGGGACGCCGTTCCTCTTCCAGCACGGCTATCGGTTCGGGAAGGTGACCTACATCACGCGCCTTCCGCTCGGCAAGAACATGACGGTGTTCACACCGGGGCACCTCTCCGGACCGGAGGTCGAGGCGGTCGTCCGCGGCGACAACCCGTGGATGTTGGAATGAGGCCGAGCGACGAGCGGGTAAGGGGGAGGGGCCCCTGTTAGCGAGCGAAGCGAGCGTGCGTGAGGAGCGAGACAACCAGCCTGAGCACGCGGTCGAGGCACGGAGGCAACGCCGACGGGCCGAGCCGCTAGAGCGGGAGTGAGCGGCTAACGCGCGCGGTCGTACAGCGTGTTCGTTCCGCCACCGTCGACGTCGGTGACGAGCGCGTGGCCGAAATCAAAACAGGTGTCGTCGTGCTCCTCGGAGTCGGTGTGAACGACCGTCCTGAGGACGGCGAACGCCTTGCGGCAAAGATCGCGGGTCTCCGCATCTTCGAGGAGGGCGGCCGGATGCAGCGGGCGCTTCCCGATGTCGGCGGCGCGGTCCTCGCGGTCCCGCAATTCACGCTCTACGGCGACGCGAGACACGGCCGCCGGCCCGATTTCACGGCGGCCGCCCCGCCGGAGCTCGGGAAACGGCTCTTCGAGGGGTTCTGCGGCGCGCTTCGCGGCAACGGCGTGGAAGTGCGTCAGGGCCGGTTCGGCGCGACGATGCTCGTCCGCCTCGACGCCGACGGACCGGTGACCCTCGCACTCTCGACCGACGGCTGGCGGGAGAGCGAGCTCGGCTCGCCGTGAACCACGCGGACCACGTCGCTCTTCTCAGAGGCGGCATCACCCAGGGCGAAGGCGGCACGTGGGCAGACCTGGGCGCGGGAACGGGCGCGTTCACGCTCGCCCTCGCCGATCTCATCGGTCCGCACGGCATCATCAACGCGGTCGATCGCGATCGTGCCGCACTCGCGGAGCTGCGGAGCGGGTTCGTCTCTTCGGTGCCGCAGGCCGAGCTGCGCGTCCAGAATGCCGACTTCACGCGACGGCTCGATCTCGCGGACCTCGACGGTGTCGTGATGGCGAACTCGCTCCACTTCGTCGATGAGAAGCGCCCGGTGCTCGCGCTCGTGCGTGGTTACCTGAAGCACGGCGGACGACTGCTTGTCGTCGAATACGACAGCGATCGCGGGAATGACTGGGTTCCGCATCCCCTGTCCTTCGAGACGTGGCGGGATCTCGCGAGCGAGGCCGGCTTCGTCGAGACCCGAAAGCTTGCGACCGTTCCGAGCCGGTTCCTGCGGCGAATCTATTCCGCTTTGAGCCTTGCGCCATGAGCACGCTGCCTACGCTCGGCGGGCATGCGTGTGGGGTCCATTCAGCTCTGGGCGTCGATCGGCGCGTTGGTCGTTGCCGCCGGCATGCCGTACTGCGCGGCCGCTGTGGGCTGGGCCGCGACACAGGACGAGACGACCATCACGGTCCGGGCTGACGTCGCATTCGGGGTGCTCGTCTCGTGGATCGGTTGGACGATCCTCGCGATCGCCAGCGCGTTATGGACCTGGCGTTCGTGGCGCGCGCGCAGGCGTGCGGTGCGCGCCTAGCGCGCGAGCTCGAGGGCGGTCGCGAGCGTGAGCTTCGCGGCCTTGAGCCAGAGCCTCTTGTTCGTGACTTTGTCCGGCGTGTCGTTCACCGTGTGGAAGGTGTAGTTCCCCGGAAACGTCGCGTCGTTCTCACCGTAGCGTTGGACAATCGCAACCGCAGGAATCCCGGCGAGACCGAATGGCGCCGCGTCGAGAATCGTCGCGCCGCTCGTCGCCAGCTGCGGCTGCAGCGGTGACACCCCGATCTGGTAGCGGTCGTTCGCCGCGATCATCCGGTCGCGCAGCCCCGCCGATGCCGCCGTGTACCAGATGAGGTCGAGACGGTCGGCGAGCGGATTGAACCCGACCATGTCGATGTTGATGACGGCCGCGTAGGGAGGCGGGCTGTCGAGCGAGCCAAGATACGCGGCGCTTCCCTTGAAAAAGAGCTCCTCGCCGTCGAAGAACGCGAGCACGATCCGCTGGCGGAGGGAGGCGCGCTCCTGCGCGAGGATTCTGGCGTACTCCAGGAGCGCGGCGGTCCCGGTGCCGTTGTCGTCAGCGCCCGGGGCCACCGTCGTCGCCGGACTCCAGCCGGGGCTGCGGTTCGAGATCGAGTCGTAGTGGGCGCAGATCATCAACCACCCCTCCGGCGGAGCCGCGGTGAGCGGGTCGACGACGGCGAGGATGTTCTCGAGCGGGATGCCGTTGTATGCGGCGCGGTGTGACTGGAGGGCAACGCCGGGTATCGCGCCGAGCTGCTCCTTGAGGTACGCGACGGCCTTCGCGTGATTCGGGTTGCGCGCGTCGCGGGAGCCGAACGACGCGAGCGCGACCATGTGGTCGTTCAGCTTCGCGGGATCGATGCGCTCGAGCACGGCGCTGATTGGCCGGGCTGAGGGCGAAGGCGCAGGCGACGGGCTCGGCGGGGCGGTCGCGATCGGAGTCGCGCCGGCCACCTGGGGAGACGGCGAGGTCGCGGGCGGCGTTGTCGCGCCGCCGCAGGACGCCAAGACGATCGCGACAACGATGAGGTGGAGCCGCACCGTGTCTGTATATCGAATGTCGCGGGAAATTAGTGCGTCGGCGTTGGCCGAGGAGTCTGCTTGAGTGGAGCGGAGGTCGGGATCGGGAAGGGTGCGCTGGTGACCGGATACGGCAGCACGAAGTCCGCGTCGGTCACCGTCGCGCTCACGCTGGTCGCCCGCTGTTCGAAGCTGAAGAGCGCCCCCGCCGACGTGAGGGTGCGAAGCATCACGCCATCCGCGGCAAAGCATGCTTCGAGCTTCACATCGCCGAGCTGGCCAAGTAACGAGTTCAGCGAGGTCGGCGCCGCCGACGCCGCCGAGGCCGTCACGCGGGGGCGCCACCGGAAGCACGCCGCGTCGCGGTTTGCGATCCGTTCACGCGGCAGGACGGTCACGTCCATGTCCTTCGTCGCCGTCATCATCGAGTCGAGCGGCGACACGTTGAGCGAGTCGAGCATCTGCTGGGTGTACTCCACCGGCATCGCGTAGCACCCTGTCGTTGCGCTGCCCGTCATCGTCCCGGTCGTGTCGCCATCGACGCAGATGAACGCGTCCGGGCCACGAAGCACCGCCACCATGCGGAACTTGACGGAGCCGGAAACCGCGAAGTCCCAGCGAAAGTCCGGCGGCCGCGCGACATATGTCTGGGTGCTCGACATACCCATCCCGGGCGAGGCCGATGGCAGCGTGAAGGCCGAGCCGATGTTCCACTCGTACGTCGCCTTGTAGGTCGGGTGCTTCGCGGCGGCGAGCGCCGCCTGCGGATCGTTTTCGAGTGCGAGCAACGGGTCGACCCTCGCGGTGCCGGACTCGACGTGCTCGCCGCACGCGATGAAGAGGAGCCCGAAAGCTAACAACGCGATGCGTCCCACGGCGCCAGCGTGCCATCCGAGCGCGCGCTGGGTGTGCCGGAGGGGTCTCTAGTTAACCCGCCTGCTGCGCCCGCCCGCGCCCGCGGGCTCGCGCCCCCCGTTCTCTGCGGCCTTCTCCTGCGCGTACTGCTCGCTCCAGAAAACGATCTTCCCGTCCTGCGCGTCGACGAACACCGTATCGCCTTCCTTGAACTCGCCGGAGAGGACCTTCTGCGCGAGCGGGTCGATGATGAGCCGCTGGATCGTGCGCTTGATCGGGCGCGCGCCATACACGGGGTCGAAGCCTTCTTTTGCGATGAGCGACTTCGCGTTGTCGGAAAGCTCGAGCGTGATCTTTCGCTCGAGGAGCCGCTTCGCGAGGATCCTCGTCTCCTTGTCGACGATCTGCATGAGCTGCTGCGTCACGAGGTTCTTGAAGATCACGATCTCGTCGATGCGGTTCAGGAACTCCGGACGGAACTGACCGCGCAGCGCGTCCATGACACGTTTGCGGAGGAGGTCCTGCTGCTCGGCGAGCTCGGTGATGAACGTGGACCCGACGTTGCTCGTCATGATGATCACCACGTTCTTGAAGTCGACCGTCCGGCCTTTGCCGTCGGTGAGACGCCCGTCGTCGAGGATCTGGAGCAGCACGTTGAAGACGTCCGGGTGAGCCTTCTCGATCTCGTCAAGCAGCAGGACCGAGTACGGTCGGCGGCGGATCGCCTCCGTCAGCTGTCCGCCCTCCTCGAATCCGATGTACCCCGGAGGCGCGCCGATGAGCCGCGCGACGGTGTGTTTCTCCATGTACTCGGACATGTCGAGACGAACGAGCGATTTCTCGTCATCGAAGAGGAACTCGGCGAGCGCCTTCGCCAGCAACGTCTTGCCGACTCCTGTTGGACCGAGGAAGAGGAAGGACCCCAGAGGCCGGTTCGGGTCCTGCATGCCCGCGCGCGCGCGCCGCACCGCATTCGCGACAGCCGTGACCGCTTCCTCCTGACCGACGACGCGCTCGTGGAGGTTCTGCTCCATCCGTAGGAGCTTGGCGACCTCGCCCTCGAGCAGCTTCGTGACCGGGATGCCCGTCCATTTCGCGACCACGTCGGCGATGTCCTCGGGCGTCACCTCTTCGGTGAGCATCTTCTGGCCCTGTTGGAGCTCGGCGAGCCGCTTCTCAGCGCGAGCGATCTCCTTCTCGAGATTCGCGACGGTGCTGTACTTCAGCTCCGCGGCCTTCGCGTAGTCGGCGGATCTCTCGGCGCGCTCTACGTCGGCGCGGACGGCCTCGAGCTGCTTGCGCTTCTCGCGGATTTCGGTGATCGCGGCCTTCTCCTGCTGCCAGTGCGCGCGAAGCACGCTCGCCTCTTCTTTGGCGTGCGCGAGCTCACGCTCGAGCTTCCCGAGGCGCTCCTTGCTGGCGGCGTCGCTCTCCTTCTTCAGCGCCTCGCGCTCGATCTCCAGACGCGCGATGGCTCGCTCGACCTCGTCGAGCTCGGCCGGCATTGAGTCGATCTCCATGCGAAGCTTGGACGCGGCCTCGTCCACGAGGTCGATCGCTTTGTCCGGGAGGAAGCGATCCGTGATGTAGCGCGACGACAGCGTCGCCGCCGCCACGAGCGCCGCGTCCTGGATGCGAACGCCGTGATGGATCTCGTAGCGCTCGCGGAGTCCGCGGAGGATGGAGATCGTGTCCTCGATTGACGGCTCGCCGATGTAGATCGGCTGGAAGCGGCGCTCGAGCGCGGCGTCCTTCTCGATGTGTTTGCGGTACTCGTCGAGCGTGGTGGCGCCAATCGTGTGAAGCTCTCCTCGCGCCAGCATCGGCTTGAGCATGTTTGCCGCGTCGACTGCACCCTCAGCCGCTCCCGCACCGACGACCGTGTGCAGCTCGTCGATGAAGAGGATGATCTGACCCTCGCTCGACGCGATCTCCTTGAGGACGGCCTTGAGCCGCTCCTCGAACTCGCCGCGATACTTCGCGCCGGCGAGCAGCGAACCGATGTTGAGCTCGAAGATCCGCTTTTCCTTGAGACCCTCGGGGACGTCGCCGCGCACGATGCGCTGGGCGAGCCCCTCGACGATCGCGGTCTTCCCGACTCCGGGCTCGCCGATGAGCACCGGATTGTTCTTCGTGCGGCGCGACAGGACCTGGATCACCCGTCGGATCTCTTCGTCGCGGCCGATGACCGGATCGATCTTGTTCTTCCGCGCGAGATCGGTGACGTCCCGCCCGTACTTGTCGAGGGCCTGGTACTTCCCCTCGGGGTTCTGATCGGTGACTCGCTGGTTGCCGCGTACCTCCTTGAGCGCGTTGAGCACACGCTCGTGCGTCGCCCCGAGACGCTTCAGGGCCTGCCCGGTGTATCCCTGGTCCTCGGTCATCGCGAGGAGGAGGTGCTCGGTCGAGACGTATTCATCACCGAGGGACTGCGCTTCTTTCTGCGCCTGCTGCAACGCGCGCCCGAGCCGCGCTGAAGCGGAGAGCTGGACGTTGCCGGTCACCTTCGGCTGGCGCTGGAGCTCAGTCGCGAGCGCCGTGGAGAGCTGCGCCGGCTGGATGCCCAGCGCCGTCAGCACGCTCGGGACGATGCCGCCGGGCTGGTCGACGAGCGCCGCCGCGAGGTGCTCGACATCGAGCTGCGCGTGGCCTTCGTCGCGCGCTTTCTGCTGCGCGGCGACGAGCGCCTCCTGCGACTTCTCGGTGAGCTTGTTTGGGTCAATCATTCGATACCTTCAATCCGGAACCATTCGCCTTACAGCAAGTGACTCCTGACGTTCTCCCCGCTGCGTGAAGTGGCGACCTCGCGCGCGAGCTCGCGTTCCTTTTCGCTGAGCTTCGTCGGCATGACGACCTTCACCGTGACGTAGAGATCGCCGTGGCCGCCGCCCGCTCGCGGCATCCCCTGCCCGGCGAGGCGAATAGTGCGCCCGTTTTGCGTTTCCGGTGGGATCCTCAAGGAGACCCGTCCTTTCAGCGTGGGCACGGTAACTTCCCCGCCGAGCATGGCTTCATGCATCGCGACCGGAAGCTCGACGCGAAGGTCGTCGCCATCGCGCGTGAAGAAGGGATGCGGTTTCACGCGCACCCGGAGATACGCATCGCCGGGCGGTCCGCCGTTGGCACCGGGAGCGCCCTGCCCCGCGAGGCGGATGCGCTGACCATCCTTGACCCCCGGCGGGATCTTCACGGTGAGCCGTTTCGGCGGCTCGCCGTCGCGAGCGATCTGGACGACGTGCTCGGTCCCCTTGTAAGCCTCCGGCAGAGTCACCTCGACCTCGCCCTCGATGTCCTCGCCCTGCCGGGCCCGCGTTCGCGTTCGCGTCCGCCGGCCGAAGAGATCGTCGGCGTCGGCGAAGCCACCGTTCGCGGCCTGACCGAAGAGGGTCCGGAAGAAGTCCGAGAAACCGCTCGCGTCATCGCCGAACGGACTCTCGCCCGGCTGCCCCGTGTACACGTACTGGAAGCCGCCGGTCCCGGAGGGACGTCCGCGCCCTTGCGCGAACTGCTCCCAATCGGGTCCGACCGTGTCGTACCGCTTGCGCTTCTCGGGATCGCCGAGGACCTCGTTGGCCTCATTGATCTCCTTGAACTTCTTTTCCGCGTCCGGTTTCTTGTTCACGTCCGGGTGGTACTGGCGCGCGAGCTTTCGGTAGGCCTTCTTGATGTCGTCGGTCGAGGCGTTCTTCGGAACGCCCAGCGTCTTGTAGTAGTCCTTGTATTCGACCGGCATCGCTTGCGCCCCCGGAAATTAGTGCGCTGGTGTCGCCGGCGGCGTGATGGTTGGGCGTGCCGCTTCGATCTGCGCGGGCGTCACGCTTGGTCCGGGCAACAGTGCCGCCTTCAGCACCTCGTCGATGGTCTCCATGAGCTTGATGTCGACCGTGTCGATGACCTCTTGAGGTACGTCCACGAGGTCCTTCTTGTTCTTCTTCGGCATCAGGAACGTCTTGATCCCGGCGCGATGCGCGGCGAGCAGCTTCTCCTTCACGCCACCGATCGGCAGGACGAGGCCACGGAGCGTGATCTCTCCGGTCATCGCGACGTCCTTGCGGACCTTGCGGCCCGTGAGCGCCGACACGATGGCCGTCGCCATGGTGACTCCGGCCGATGGGCCGTCCTTCGGGATGGCGCCCGCCGGTACGTGGATGTGCATGGCGTGGTCCTTGAAGAAGCCCTTCGGCACGCCGAGCTCCGCGTAGTGCGCTCGCACGTAGCTCAGGGCCGCGATGGCCGACTCTTCCATGACCTTCTGGATCTGGCCGGTGAGGACGAACTCCTCCTGCTTGGATCCCTGGTCCATGATCGTCGCCTCGACGGTGAGGACATCGCCGCCGTGCTCGGACACCGAAACGCCGGTGGCCGCGCCGACCTGGTCCTCCTTCTCGGCGAGTCCGTACTCGAACCGCTCGGGGCCGAGGTACGTCGCGAGATCCTCAGGCTTGACCTCGATCGTCTCGGCCTTGCCCTCGGCGATCGCTCGCGCGACCTTGCGGTTGATCGTGCCGATCTCCCGCTCGAGGTTGCGGACGCCGGCCTCGCGCGTGTACTCGCGGACGAGCTTGCGGAGGGTGTCGTCGCCCATCACGAGCTTGCCCGCCTCGAGGCCGTGCTGCTTCAGCTGCTTCGGAAGCAGGAAGCCGGTCGCGATGTGCATCTTCTCGTCCTCGGTGTAACCGGGGAGACGAATGATCTCCATACGGTCGCGGAGCGGCGGGATGATCGTGTCCTCGACGTTCGCGGTCGTGATGAAGATCACCTTGGAGAGGTCGTATGGCACTTCCAGGTAGTGGTCGCTGAACGCGTTGTTCTGCTCGGGGTCGAGGACCTCGAGAAGCGCGGAGCTCGGGTCGCCGCGGAAGTCCGCGCCGACCTTGTCGATCTCGTCGAGCATGAACACCGGGTTGATCTCGCCCGCCGTCTTCATGTTCTGGAGGATGCGGCCGGGTAGGGCGCCGACGTAGGTGCGCCGGTGGCCGCGGATCTCGGCCTCATCGCGGATGCCGCCGAGCGACATGCGGATGAACTTCCGTCCCATCGCTCGCGCGATGGACTTGCCGAGGCTCGTCTTGCCCACGCCGGGCGGGCCGACGAAGGAGAGGATCGGGGCACGCAGACCGGGCGCGAGCTTGCGCACGGCCATGTACTCAAGGATCCGGTCCTTGATCTTGGGGAGGCCGTAGTGGTCCTCGTCGAGGATCTTGGCGGCCTGCTGGATGTCCCAGTCGTCGCTTGCGGCCTTGCTCCAGGGGAGCGAGATGAGCCAGTCGACGTAGGTGCGGATGACGCCGGTCTCGGGTGAGGCCTGCGGGATCTTCTCGAGCCGCGCGACCTCCTTGAGCGCCTTCTCCTTGACCGCCTCCGGCATGCCGGCCTGCTCGATCTTCTCGCGGATCTCGCGAAGCTCGGCGCCACCCTCATCCTCGCCGAGCTCCTTCTGGATGGCCTTCATCTGCTCGCGGAGGATGTATTCGCGCTGGGTCTTGTCGAGGGTCTGCTGGACCTCGCTCTGGATCTTCGCCTTGAGCTCGAGGATCTCGTTCTGCTTGGCGAGGAAGACCGAGATGAACTTGAGCCGCTCGGCGACCGCGGGCGTCTCGAGGAGCTGCTGGCGCTGCTCGAGCGTGAGGTCGGGGCTCGACGCGACGAGGTCCGCGAAGTGCGCGGGATCCTCAGTGTTCTTCGCGGTCATGGCGAGCTCGGGGAGGATCGAGCCGCCGTTGTCGACGTACTTCTCGAACAAACTGCGAACGCTGCGAAGAAGCGCCTCCCGCTCGACGGGGTTCCCGATCTCGTCGGGAATGACCTCGTAGTTCACACGGAAGAAGCGCTGCTCCGGAAGGTAGTTTGTGATGCGGACACGGTGAAGGCCCTGGACGATGATCTGCGCGCTTCCGTCGGGGATCCGGAGAAGGCGCACGATCTCGGCGACCGTACCCACCGAGTAGATCTGCTCGGGCGAGACATCATCGACCTCGGCGTCCTTCTGGGCGGCGAGGACGATGTAGTGCTTTTCCTCATTCATCGCCGCGTTGATGGCGGCGACGCTCTTCTCGCGACCGACCCCGAGCGGGACGACCAGCTTGGGGAATACGACTGCCTCGCGCAGTGGCACGAGGGGCAGGTCGTTCGGGAACTGGTTCGGTTGCGCGTTCGTGGTCGTTGTCTCGGGGTCGGTCACTTTTCTCTTCCTTACTACTTGTTGTTCGCGGTCGCGTTGATCTTGATGGTGCGAGGCTTGTGGTTCTCGGCCTTCCGCAAGACGAGCTCGAGCACGCCGTTCGTGAATTTCGCCTCGACCTTGCTCGGGTCGATCTGCATCGGGACGGTGAACGACCGCTTGAACTTGCCGAACAGCCGCTCCTGACGGAGCCAGCCCTCGTTCGTCACATCGGTGCCTGGCTTCGTCTCGCCGCTGATCGTGACGGTGTCGGGGGTCACATTGATCTCGATGTCATCGGCCGAAAGACCCGGAAGGTCCGCCTGTAGGTGATATGCGTCCTTGGTCTCCCAGAGGTCCACGGGGACAGCCAGCTGTTGTCCGTTGGGCCGGATGAAGCTGTCCTCGAAGAGACGATCCATGGCCTCACGGAGAGACACAACGTCGGTAAGTGGGGTGAACCGTGCGATGGTCACAAAAAACCGCCTCCTCTACAGCTCAACGCCTTTTTGGCGTTGGCGATTTCGTGACCTGCGATTCGTCGGCTCGTTCGTCACCGCATCGACCGCCTGGCCGGCCTCGGCGTCCAAGTCCTCACGCGCGATCGCGCTCGCGATCTCTTCAAGCAGATCCGCGGCGTCGCGGAGCTGGAGAAGGAGCTTCACGCCCGCGAGGTTGACCCCGCGGTTTTGCGTGAGGTACCGGATCGCCCGCACGCGGTCGAGGTCCTCATCCGAGTACAGGCGGATGTTGGTGTCCGTCCGTACGGGATCGAGCAGGCCCTCTTCCTCGTAGATGCGAAGCGTCCGGGGATGGCAGCCCGCCAGACTCGCGGCGATGCTGATGACGTACACGGGTCGACGTGCGCTTGTCACGAGAGATATCTAAAAGCCTATCAATGATGTTGTCAAGACTCTTCCTTCGCCCATGACCGGCGACCAGCCGCACGCCTGACCGCAGGGCGGCCTGCCCTGCTCCCGCTCTACGCTTCCTCGCCCATGCGCTTCGGCCTCGATTTCGGTACTTCAAATACCTCTCTGGCCGTGCACGACGGATCGGCCGTGCACGTCCTCCCCATCGATCTCGTTGCGGGAGAGACGATGCCGACGGTCTTATATGTCCGTCGGGACGGCACCCCGATCGTCGGGCGGCCGGCCATCGATGCGTATCTGGAGGACAACCGTACTCGCGGGCCGCTCCGCCGCGAGATCCAGCTTCTCGGCATACGCCTACCCTCGACCGATCCGACCCACAAGAGCCTCGAGGCGTACATCCTCGCCGACACGAGCGCTCCCGGCCGACTCTTCCAGGCGCTCAAGACTTTTCTCGGGGACCCTCTCGACACCCGGACGAACGTTTTCGGCGATGCGAAAGGCCTTGAGGACCTCATCGCGCTCATCCTCGTCCACGTACGAAACCGCGCGAAGGAGCTCACCGGGACCGCGCCGGAGACGATCACGCTCGGCCGGCCGGTCCGCTTCATCGGCGACGAGGGCGCGGAGGAGCGGGCGACGGGGCGGCTCCGCGCCGCCGCAGAGCTGGCCGGGTTTCGCGAGGTCCGGTTCGTGCCGGAGCCGATCGCCGCGGCGCACGCCGCCGACGTCGGGAGCGGGACGAGCCTCGTGTTCGACTTCGGCGGCGGCACGCTCGACCTCTGCGTGGTGCGGCGGGACGATCGTGGCCTCGCTGTGCTGGCGACGGCCGGCGGGCCGATCGGCGGCGACCGCGCGACCGAACTGCTCATCGAGGACGCGGTCGCTCCGCGTCTGGGGTCGCGCGCCGAGTGGGGGCCGAAGCGACTGCGCCTTCCGCGCTACATCGTCAATGCGCTGCGCGACTGGCACGCGCTCTCCGCGCTCAACGAAAAGCCCCTCCTCGACGCGCTCGACGATCTCGTCCGCGCCGGGGCCCCGCGACGGGAGCTCGCGGCGCTGCGAAGCGCGATCGAGCTCCAGCTCGGCTACGAGATCTTTCAGACGACCGACGCGACAAAGATCGACCTCTCGACCGTCGCCGCCGCGATCCTCACCTACCACCACGCGGAGGTGGACGTCGACGCGCGAGTCACTCGCGGTGGGTTCGAGCACCTGATCCGGCCGCTGCTCGGCGAGACCGCCGCGCTGGTGCGCCGCGTGCAGAACGATGCGGGGATCGGAGCGGCCGACGTCGCGGCCGTCGTGTACACCGGCGGCTCGAGCGCGATCCCCGCGTTTCGCGCCCTCATGCACGAGCTTCTTCCGAGCGCGGTGGCGCGCGATGCGGCCGCGTTCACGAGTGTCGCCGCGGGCCTCGCGATGCCTGGCGTGACCGAGGCTGCGCTCGCCGGTTCGTAGCTCGGCGGTGGACAATCGTGAGGTGATGCGACGTTTCGTCCCGTATGGCGCCGCTGTTGGCGCCGTGGCTATCACCACCGCGCTGATCGGCGTCGTCGTCGGGCGCGCCCAGATCGCCAACATCTCGATGCTCTACCTCGTGGCCGTGCTCGTTGTCGCGGTCGCGTTCGGCCGATCCGCCGCGATTGTCGCGAGCATCCTTGCGTTTCTCACCTTCGACTGGTTCTTCGTACCGCCGACGCATCAACTCGTCGTAGCCGACGCGGAAGAGCTTTTTTCGCTCGCGCTTTTTCTGATCACGGCAGTGGTCACCGGAACGCTCGCGGCACGGGAACGCGCGCGCGCCCAAGAGGCGGAACACCGTGAGCACGACGCCAAAGTTCTTTATGAAGCGGCCTTTTTCATGGCCGAGCCGGATCTCGAGCGCGCGCTGGTCGCGGTCGCCGAACACTTCCGTTCCGCGCTCGACCTGGACGCGGTGTCGATCGAAGCGGACACCGGGATCCTGCCCCACCCCGCCGTCGCGGCACGCGACGATGCGGCTCGTGACTCTCTGAAGGCGGCGGGTACCGAGCTCCGCTTGATGGATGCGAGCGGTGCATCGCGGCGGATACGTCTGGTCGGCCCGCAGAAGCCCGGCGCAGCGCGCGACAAGCGGACGCGCGTCGTGCCCATTGTTTCGGCCAACGAGCGTATCGGCGCGGTTCGGATCCTTCCACGCAAGGGTGCGACCGAGCTCGGGCCCGGGGATGCCCGCCTTCTCGCGATCGCCGCCGCCCAATTGGGGCTCACGATCGAACGCGCGCGGTTCCGTAAGGAGGCAACCGAGGCTGAGGTCCTTCGTCGCGCCGACGATCTCAAGACAGAGTTGCTGCACGCGGTCTCACACGAGCTGCGGACGCCGCTCGCCTCGATCCTCGCCTCCGCGGGGAGCCTCCGGCAGCGCGATGTGGAATGGACGGATCGCGAGCGGGACGAGTTCGCCGGCGCGATTCAGGATGAGGCGGTTCGCCTCGACCGCGTCGTCGGCAGCCTTCTCGATTTGTCACGGATTGAGAACGGGACGCTCGTCCCGCACAAAGCCTGGCACGACGTCGGCGCGCTGGTCGAGGACGTGGCGGGTCGAATGCGTCCGGTGACCACCGGCCATCCCGTGCGCGTGGACATTCCAGACGATCTGCCTCCGATCGAGCTCGACTACGTTGAGATCCAGCAGGTCCTTTCGAACCTGGTCGAGAATGCCGCGAAGTTCTCGCCAAACGGATCGGAGATCGGGATAAGCGTGACGCGGAACAACGGCGATGTCCGCTTCGAGATTCGCGACCACGGACCGGGAATCCCCGCGAGCGACACCGAGCGGATCTTCGAGCCCTTCGTCCGTCTGGCGCGCGCGGGTCAGGGCCCGCGGGGGGTTGGCCTCGGCCTCGCCATCGCGAAGCGCCTGGTCGAAGCGCACGCCGGGACGATCTGGATCGATCGAAGCCAGAGCGACGGGACCAGCATTGTGTTCACGCTGCCGGGGCGCGCTGGTGTCAGTTAATACGGTGCGCGCTGAGCCGACCGGAGCACGGCTCCTCGTCGTCGACGATGAGCCGTCGATGGTGCGGACGCTCCGCACGAATCTTCGCGGACACGGATTCCAGGTCGAGACCGCGGAGACGGCGGGCGACGCGATCGCGAGCTACGAGCGACGGCAGCCGGACTTGGTCGTGCTCGACCTGAATCTTCCCGACGGGGACGGCTTCGAGATCGTCCGACGCATCCGGGAACGTTCGGGCACGCCGATCATCGTGCTTTCGGCGCGCGGCGGCGAACACGATAAGGTCAACGCGTTGGACCTCGGAGCCGACGACTACATGACCAAGCCGTTCGGCATAGACGAGCTCCTCGCCCGCATTCGCGTTGCACTCCGGCACGTAGCGCGCCCGGCCACCGGCGCAGAGCGACGCATCCGAAGCGGCGATCTCTTGGTCGACCTGGAGCGACGCGAGGTCAGCGTCGCCGATCGGGATGTTCACCTGACACCGACCGAATACGACCTACTCAAGGTCTTCCTTACGAACGCGAACAAGGTCCTGACCGATCGGATGCTTCTGCAGCAGGTCTGGGGACCGGATTACGGCGATGAATCGCACTACCTGCACGTGTACGTCGCCCGACTACGACGGAAGATCGAGGACGACCCGCAGGCTCCGAAGCACCTCACGACCGAGCCCGGTGTCGGTTACCGCTTCCGCTCGGAGGAGCTCTAGGCGTTTTTGAGCGCCCGTTGAGCGGGCGAGCCTCAGCTTTCAGGAGTCGTTGAGGGGTTTCGCGCGACGCTCGTTCGTTAAAGGTGAGCGAACCCGAGACGAAGCCCTCAAAGACCACCAGCCCCGACCTCCAGGAGCGCCACGCCCTCCGGGGCAGACGGCACGGCGACCGGTACGTGCGCATCGTTCGGCCATTCGAACGCGACTTCGAGCGCAGGGATGCGGGCCATCTCGTAGCGACCGAACAGGTCCTGGCGCCAACCACGGCGCCCGGTCGGTTTGTCGACGGGATCCGTCGCCTCCTCTTCGGCGCGCGGATCCCGACGAGCCTCGAGCTACAGGAACGCATCGGCAAGGCAAAGGGACTTGCCGTTTTCGCTTCGGACAACATCTCCTCTTCGGCGTACGCCACCGAAGAGATCATGCGAGTGCTCCTGCTCGCGGGCCTCGGCACGATGGCCGCCCTCACCCTCCCGATCACCCTCGCGATCATCGTCGTCCTCGCCGTCGTCGTGGTGAGCTATCAGCAAACGATCCGGGCATACCCGAACGGTGGCGGCTCGTACATCGTGGCGAGCGACAACCTCGGGCCGTTCCCGGGTCTGACCGCCGCGGCTGCGCTCCTCACCGACTACGTGCTCACGGTGGCGGTCTCGATCGCGGCCGGTGTGGCCGCGCTGACGTCGATCCTCCCGCAGCTCTTCGACATGCGCGTGGCGCTTGGCGTCGCGTTCGTCGTACTCCTCGCGATCGGGAACCTCCGTGGAATCCGCGAGAGCGCGACGATCTTCGCCCTTCCGACATACGTCTACCTCGTGGCGATCTTCGGACTCCTTGCCTACGGGCTGTTCCGGTTCGCGACGGCAACCCTCCCGCATTACGTCGCGCCTCCGGAGTGGAGCCTGCAGGAAACGATCGAGCCCCTCGGGCTGCTTCTCGTGCTCCGCGCTTTCGCGTCCGGCTCGGTCGCGCTCACCGGAGTGGAGGCCGTCTCCAACGGCGTGCCCGCGTTCAAGCGGCCCGAGCCGCGGAACGCCCAGGTCGTCCTCATCCTCATGGGCTCGTTTTTCGGCGCGATATTCCTCGGCATGAGCTTTCTCGCAGGCCAGCTCGGGATCGTCCCCGATCCGTCGGAGCAGGAGACGGTCGTGAGTCAGCTCACGCGGACGTTCGTCGGCAATGGCACTCCCTACCACTACCTCGTCCAGATCTCGACCGCATTGCTGTTGGTGCTCGCTGCCAACACAGCCTTCGCCGACTTTCCGCGACTCGGCAGCATCCTGGCCCGCGATCGCTTCGCGCCGCATTACTTCCACTTCCGCGGGGACCGCCTCGCGTTCACGACGGGCATCGTCGTCCTCGCCCTGCTCTCGACGTTGCTGATCGTGGCCTTCAGCGGAAGCGTTACGAATCTCATTCCGCTGTACACGGTCGGTGTCTTCGTCGCGTTCACGCTGAGCCAGGCCGGCATGGTCCGGCACTGGTGGAAGCTGCGCGGTACCGAACGCGGCTGGCGTTGGCGCGCGGCGCTTAACGGCCTTGGCGCGGCCGCCACGGCCATCGTCGCCCTAGTCGTTGGCGCGGCCAAGTTCGCGCTCGGTGCCTGGATGGTTCTCGTGCTCATCCCAGCGCTCATCGGGCTCTTGTGGGCGATCAATCATCACTACCGCTCGGTCGAGGACGCGCTCGCGCTCGACAACCGGCAAACCGCTTTACCCCGGCGCGCCTCGCCCCGCGTGCTGGTGCTTCTCGCGCGGCTCGATCGGGCGTCGCTGGAGGCACTGGCCTACGCGCGGTCGATCGCGCCGCTTGTCACCGCCGTCCACGTGACCGACGATCCAGCCGAGGGAGACCGCATGCGGAGCCGTTGGCGTTCGCTCGAGGTCGACGGCGACACCGATCTCGTGATCCTCGAGTCACCCTATCGCGCCCTCATTCCGCCTCTTGTGGCGTACATCGACGCGCTGCAGAAGCAGGAGCCCCAGCGCTCGATCACGGTCGTCCTATCTGAATTCGTGCCGCGTCGGCCGTGGGAGTACCTGCTGCACAATCAGGCTGCGCTTCGACTGAAGCTGCGCCTCTTTTTCCGGCCGAACACGGTTGTCATCGACGTGCCGTACCACGTGTGACCTCAGCCGAGCTTCGACGCGACCCGTTCCGCGAGCGCACCGAACAAGCTGGAGTGATCGTCCGTGCGCGTGAACGGAATTCGGGCGAGCCGCTCGATGCCCATCGACCAGAGGCTCTGCGCCTCGTCGACGGTCGGGAAGAGCTCGACCTCGTTGCCGCAATGAGGGCAGCGCAGATACGCCATGTTCTCAACGGCACCCAGTACCGGTACGCGCAAATGCCGATACAGGCGGACAACCTTCTGCGTGTCGAGGTGCGCCACCCGCTGTGGCGTCAGAACAAGGACGGCGCCGCTCACCGTCAGATGGCGCGCGAGGGAATGTTGCAACGCGGACGTTCCTGCCGGCAGGTCGACGACGAGGAAATCGAGCGCGGGCCAAGCGACGCCATGAATCAGGTGCCGCGCGAGCAAATCCAGTGTGCTCGCCTCGAGGCCCATGGGCTGATCCTCGCCCAACAGAAAACCGGTCGAGACGACGTGAAGACCGTCCCGTTCGACGGGCGTCTCCGCCACGGCGCTTCCGGCTCGCGCAATCGTCCACGAGTGCGTCCATTTGGGATGAGCGATCCCGAGCATGGCCGGGATGTCGGGCGCGTACAGGTCGAGATCGAGGATCCCGACCGCACCACGATCACGAAGCACCCTGGCGAGACCAAGCGCGATGGTGGACTTACCGACGCCGCCCTTGCCAGCGCCAACGGCGACGACTCGGCGAAACCGAGAGCTAGCCGAAGAGGGCCTTCCGGACTTCACTCTCGGACGCTGTCGGCGAGAAGACCATGACCCGGTCGCCTACCTCGAGCTTTGTGTCCTCGTCGGCGTGCATGAGCTTCCCGCGCCGGATGATCCCGCCGACGAGGGCGCCGCTCGGCAGCCGCAAGCTGCCGACATTCTTTCCGGCAGGCGGCGTTCCGATCGCGATCTCGGCCTCGATCAGCTCGTTGGCGCTGCCGGCGAGCGACATGAGCGGCATGAAGCCGCCCGACGGAAGCTCCTGCTCGATGACGTTCATGAGGACGCGTGTTGAGGAGATCGTCTCGTCGATCCCGAGCGTCTTGAAGACGATCTCGTTCTTCGGGTTGTTGACGCGCGCGATCACGCGCGGCGTACGGCAGCGGATCTTGGCCAGCTGACAGATCACGAGGTTCTTCGCGTCGTCCCCGGTGACGGCGATGAGCGCGTCGGCCCGGCTGCAGCCGGCCTCCATCTGGGCGCGACCCTCATCGGCCGGCGCGTTCATCACGATCGAGCCGAGCTTCTCCTGGACGAAATTGGCTCGGCGCCGATCGGCCTCGATGACCGTGACCTCGTGCCCTGCCTCGAGCAGAGCCTGCGAAAGATGGAATCCGACCTCGCCCGCTCCGGCGACGACGAAGTACACCTAGCGGGCCTTCACCGGCTCGTGGACCAGATCGGCCTCGTGCGCGAGGGCTTTGCGCATGAGGACCTCCCCCACCTCGCGGTCCTCCTGCAGCATCGCGTGGAGGAGCGTACCCAGGATGGTCGTGCGCGAGAACGTGTTGATGCCCATCTCACGATAGGTCTGTGCGCGCACCGGGTCGTTCACCTTGGCGATCACCTGCTTTACGCCGAAGATCTTCTGAGCGATCTGAGCGCACATGAGGTTGCGGTTGTCACCTTCGGTTAGCGCGAGCAGCGCGTCGGCTCGCTCGATGCCCGCCTGGCGCAGAACCTCGAGATCCGTGCCGTCGCCGAGAATCGTCTCGCCCTTGAAGGAGCTGGGGAGATGCTGGAACCACGCGCGTTCGGCGCGGGCGGGGCTTGTCGAGGCAATGTCGACCACGCTCACACGATGGCCCTCGGAGTCGAGGAGCCCGGCGAGGAATCCGCCCACACGGCCGCAGCCCACGATGACGACGTTCATGCGCTCTGTTCCTGACGATACGCGAGCACCGCGCACGGCGCGTTCACGTACACGTTTTGCACGGTTCTGCCCACGTACACCCTTCCTAATCGCTTTCGATAGGGCATCGCAACGACGATGAGGTCGCACTTCCGTTCCACGGCCGTGTCGACGATCGCCGCGGCTGCGTCGCGCGCCTGCAGAAGCTCCGTTTCCAACTCGATTCCCGTTTGGTCGGCTACCTTCTTCGCGCTCTCGAGGAGCTCCTCACCGCGGTCGAGCTCCTGCTCCATCACCGCGTCGAGCGGAAGATTCCATCGCACCTCGATGACGTGAATGCCGACCACCTGGGCCTTAGCGGGCTTTGCGATCCAGGCCACGAGCCGAATGACGTCGGGGTCCGCGCTGCTCCCCGCGAGCGCCACGAGGATGCGCTTGGGCTGCATGGATGCGCGAGTCTAACCTCGCGCGAGGTCGGCGGTGTCCTGATAGTGATAGGGAACGTCGATCACGATCGTGTTCGGTCGGAAGAGGAGCGAGGCTTTCAGCCGGAACGCCGTCTGGCTGTGCAGCAACCACTCCCACCAGTGGCGCGGCACGAACTCGCTGAGCACGACGGTGATCGGCCGATCGTCGGACTTGTCGATCGCGTCGATGTAGCGGAGCAGCGGCTGGAGGAGCGAGCGGAACGGCGATTCCAGGATGTCCAGATCGACGTCCGTTTCCAGGCGCTTCCAGCGCGCGCGAAAGTCTTCGGCGCTCGCGCGCGAGGTCGATACGTGCACCGCCTTCACCGTCGGCGACACCGATCGGGCGAACGCGAGAGCCTGCAGCGCGGCCCGGTCGAGCCGGGCGATGGGCACGATGACCACGGGCGCAGCGTAGACGGGGACGCGCTGATCTGTCCCGGAGAGCACCAGCGCGTCCTGCGTCGTCTGGTAGTGCCGATTGATGGCATAAAGGAGTCCGACGAGAATCGGGATCAGCAGCAGAACCATCCAGGCGCCGAGCGTGAACTTCGTGACCGCGACCACGACGAGAACGGTCCCCGTCACCACGGCGCCGAAGCTGTTGATGGCGATCGAAAGGCGCCAGCCGGGATTACGCAGGCGTCGCCAGCGGC
>VBEY01000257.1 GCA_005889295.1 Chloroflexota bacterium
CGGTGATGACCGGAGGAGTCGTGTCGACGGCACCGGCCCAAGCGAGGTAGCCGTAGTACGCGCCGATCGGGTGATCGGGATCGCCAACGAAGCCGGAGGCGGGATCAGCGCGCGTATGGCCCGCGGCGTTCGAACGCATCTTCGCGGTGATCTGTGCCGGCTTGAGACCGGTGCACGGCCCGGCAGCGCCCTTCTCGCCAAAGCAGAGAGCGACGACGCCGGCCATGTGCGGCGACGCCATGCTCGTGCCCGAGATCGTTTGGTAGCGGTTGCCCGGCCAGGTCGACTGGATGCAGACGCCTGGCGCGGCGATCGTGTGAGCCGCGTCCGCGCTGCCGGCCGTCGTGAAGTTGCTGAAGCTGGCGGCCGAGTCGTCTTGGTCGAACACGCCGTCGGCACAGCTCGGCGAACCGAGAGCACCGGGAAGCCCGTCGTAGTCGGCCATCGCCGTCACGGTGAGCGTCTCGTCGTAGTTCGCGGGCACGTCGGCGGCGAAGTCCTCGCTGCTGTTTCCAGCCGCGACGACGTAGGTGACACCGGCGGCGACCGAGTTGCAGATGGCGCGATGCAGCGCGTCGGCGTTGGTCTTGCCGCAGTTGCCGTCGTCCGCGCCGGGTCCGCCAAGACTCATGTTCGCGACCTTGATGCCGAGAGCTGCGGCGTTCGCGGTGACCCAATCGATGCCGCAGATGACCTGTGCGTCCGTGCCGCTGCCCTGGGCGTTGATCACCTTGACCGCATAGATCTTCGTGCCGGGCGCGACGCCGACGACGCCCGACCCGTTGTTCCTCGCGGCGATCGTCCCCGCGACATGCGTGCCGTGACCGTTGTCGTCACGCGCCGTGCCGCTGCCGATGCAGTTCTTTCCGTTCACGGCGTTCAGGTCGGGATGACTGAGATCCACACCAGAATCGATGACCGCGACGTTCGCGGTCGCGGCCTCGCGCACGGTGGTGGCCGTCGCGGCGCCAACACGCCGTACGCCCGGCGGTGCGGTGTCGCCCGCTTTAATCGGGACTGTGCCGATCGCGTGCAGGACGCGGTCCGCGGATACGAACGCGACGTCCGGGTCGGCGCGCAG
Source organism: Chloroflexota bacterium (assembly GCA_005889295.1). Lineage (GTDB taxonomy): Bacteria > Chloroflexota > Limnocylindria > P2-11E > P2-11E > 3-1-20CM-2-70-9. The sequence goes on from VBEY01000257.1 coordinate 1,082, forward strand.
CCAGGCGAGCTGCAGCGAGGTGAGACGCGCTGCGAAACCCTGGAGCGCGCTCGCGTAGCGGAAGTCGCTGGAGAAACCGATACGGCGCTCGACATCATCCGTCTTCGCGTTCGAAGCGACGCCCGGACGGAAGACGACGACATAGGTCTTGGGTTCGTCGGCGGCCCGGACGAAACCGCTCGGGATCGCAAGATTAAGGAGAAGCGCCGCAACCCCTGCGGACAGGAGGCGTCGCGGCAGGGATGTGCGGATCGAACGGTCGCGACGCACAGAATCCACGCCCTTCCTCCCGACTGGCGAGCAAGCCTACGCTCGCCCGCCAAAAGCCAGGTCTCGGGCGCGTTTCGCGGGGTTTCGGTGGCGTCTAAACGGGACGCTTTGTGTCGGGAAGGCTTCCTGTTGGCGTGACTGGCTTCAACGCGGCCCGGGTTTCCGCGCGGTCGATGGTTCGTCGAGGAACGGGATCACCACGGCCGACAACGCCGGTGCGCTGCCGATGTTGTAGTGCGTGAGCCCCGGCAGGATCGCGAGCTGTGACTTCGGTCGGCCCGAACCATCCCAGCCGCCGTCGCGCTTTCCGCCGCCGAGCAACCCGAACACCTCGACCGCGTGGGCCGGCGGGAAGATGTCGGCGTCCGCCGCGACGATCAGTGTCGTCGCTTGAAGCTTCCCGACCTCCTTCGTGAAGTCATAGTCGTTCTTCATCGACTCGCCCATCTTGGAGAGAAGGCGCGGCCAGTCTTCCGGCCTCGGCGCGATGCTCGCGTAGAGCTGGTACATCGGGGTCTGCTTCATGGCCTCCGCCGCCTCGGCCGTCACCTGGCCCTGCTGACCCAGGATGTCGGGATAGAACGCGTTGCGCCGGATTGGCGTCGACACGAGGACGAGCTTTGCGACGAGCTCGGGATGCCGAAGGGCAACGAAGAACGCGACGCCGCCGCCCAGCGAGTAGCCCATGACGTCGGGACGGTCGAGTTTTAGGTGCTTGATGAGCGCGGCGATGTCTTCGGCCATCAGCTCGGGGCTGATCGGTCGATCGATGTCGGCCGTTCGGCCGTGAGCCTGCAGGTCCGCGGCGATGACCTGACGGCCCTTCGCGAGCGCCGGAAGGTTGGGGCCGAACATCGAAATCGCGCCGAGGCCTCCGTGGAGCAAGACGAGCGGATGCCCCGTTCCCTGGACCTCGTAGTAGAGCTTGATGCCGTTGACATCGGCGTAATGGCCTTCGCCTGCTTTGCCGCCCCACTCTCCCTGAGCCTCGCGCTCTTCGTTGGGAAGGGTGACGCCTCTCGATATAGAGCTCACTTCTTTGTGTTCCCCCGTTCTATGAATGGACCGCCAGCTTGGCGAACTCGATCATCGTGCCGTTGAACAGGACGTCGCTCGTTTGCGTCATCGCGATCGCGACCAGCCTGCGATGTGGATCGTTGAACCAAAACGTGCCATAGCCGCCGCTCCAACCATAACGTCCCGGTTCGGCTGACACTTCGTCCGTCACAGTCGCGACGGCCATTCCGAAGCCCCAGCCCTGGCCGCCGAGGAGCGGGCCGCCGGTCGCCATCTGCTCCGGCGACAAGCGGTTCGTCGTCATCAGCTCGACCGACCGCTGCGACAAGAGCCGTTTGCCCCCGTGAACGCCCTCGCTTTCGAGCAGCCGAGCGAACGCGAGATAGTCGTCGATCGTGGAAACGAGGCCGGCCGCACCGGATGGAAACGCCGGCGGCTTGTTCCACACGCTCGGGCCCGTGAGCGTCTGCAACTCCATTTTCCCGGTCTGGAAGTTCGTCTGGTATTGGCTCGGCAGCCGGTCGTTCTTGTTCTCGGGCACGACGAAGCCCGTGTCCTTCATGCCCAGCGGCTCGAAGATGCGGGTGCGAAAGAATTCAGCCAACGGTTGTCGCGAGGCGCGGGCCACGAGGACGCCCAGCACGAGCGAGCCGGTGTTGTATTGCCACCGCTCCCCGGGCTGGTACATGAGGGGCAACGTGCCGAAGCGCTTGATCCACCCGTCGGGATCGTGCGGTGTGCGGGGGTCGGGTGGACCCATGACGAGGTCCAGAACGGTGATCGGGCGACGCGCGGGGACGGTGTCGTCGAGCGGCCCGTCGACGCGCCGAAGGACCCTGCGGTCGGCCAATTCGGGAAGGAGCCGATCGACCGGCTCATCCAATGCCAGCTTGCCGTCGTCGACGAGCATCATCGTCGCCGCGGCAAGGATCGGTTTGGTCATCGACGTGATGCGGAAGATCGTGTCGCGCCGCATCGGCTCAGCACTATCGAAGGCCATCACGCCGATCGGATCAACATGGACACCCTCGCCTTGCGCAACGAGGGTGACCATGCCGGGCAGCTCGCCCTTCGCCACGCGAGCCGCCATGGCCTCATGGAGGCGATCGAGTCCCGCCTCCGCCGTCGAACGCATCATCGTCATGACACTCCCGTCTTTTCGTAGTCAATGCGGAAGTGATCATTCTGATTGCGCGTTCGCCGACGCGTCTTGCTCGATCGGTCGCTGGGGTCAGCCCGGACTACGCCTTGATGCGCTCGCCCTTCGTCGTATACGGAACGAAGTTCGGGATCGGGTGGGTTCCGCCGACGAGCCGGCACGAGCCGCTAGCTTCAAAGCGGTCGCCGGCATCGTTGAGTGTCAGCGTCTCCTTGATCTCGTATGTGCCATCCAAGGCTCCAGTTTTGTCGTTGAACGAGAAGGCTTTCCCGAACCAGCGATAGGAACGTCCGCCGGTGCGCACCCACGAACCATGCGTCGGACTGCCAAGCAGATTGCTGTTCTTGATGGAATCGATGTCCGCGGTCGCGACCAGGCCACCGCCGCCGTCAAAAGTCATCAGCACACCGAATTTGAAGCCGGTTCCCTCGTCCGTCTCGAACCAGGTACCCGCGGGCGATCTCGAGTCATGTTCGTCCTCACGCTCGTCCGCTTTCGCGCCTTGCGGCGCGGAGAGCACCGTGAGAACAGTCGCGGCTCCGACGACCCCTGCCGTCTTCAACATCTCGCGACGACCAATCAATTGCGAACTCATCTGCACGCCTTCCTTTCTCAACGACCCATGTCGATGGCGGTCTGCTCTGGCGAACCCTCGAGCGGCGCGGCACGCCAGCCGGTCCGCATCTCGAGCGCTCCCGGGCCTCCCTCGATTGGAGCGACCCGGTAATTGGCGCTCGGCGGCTGGCCGGCGCCGCTCACCTGTGCGGCGGCCGACCCGCATCCGACGGTGATCGCTGCGATCAACGCGATGGCGACCGACGCTCGGTGCGATCCCTTCCTCGATGACAATCTCTTTAGCATCACCTTCACCTCCGAAATACCGATGGTTCGTCTCCCGGATCTACGCACGGCGCCTCCCCGGCGCGATCGGGCGCACCTTCGCGATCGACTCGCGAAGGATTTGCCCCGCCAGGACCCCGGCGATAACGGGCAGCCCAAGCGCGACACCCGCGGCGGGCATCGCGAGCGCGGTGCCGGGGCACGCGCCGGTGATCGCCCAGCCGCCGCCGAAGACGGCGCTCCCGAAGATGTGCTTGCGCTCGATGTTCGACCGTGACAGCCGCATGAGCCCGCCGCCGGGCGTGTGCCAGGCTCCGCGCTCGAGAAGCCACAGCACCGGGAGGGCGACCGCCATCGCGGAGGCCATCAGCAGGAACACCTCGGGCTCGCGAAGCAGAAGCATGTCGTGAATCACGTCGTAGTCGTTCAAGCGGGCCGCACCGAGCCCGAAGCCGAACGCAACGCCAAGCAGAGCGGCAACGCGGTTCACAGCGCGCCGCCCGTGACGACGTGTACGAAGAAGGTCACGCCGACGGCCGTCGCGAAGAACGTCGCGGCCGAGGCGAAGCTCGCCGGCGATCGCGAAGGAATCCCAGCGAGTCCATGCCCCGACGTGCACCCCTCCGCCCAGCGGGTGCCGAAGCCGATGAGGGCGCCGCCTATGAACAGGGTCGGGACCACCAAGCCGAGCGGAAGAAACCTTCCGAGAGCTCCGTAGTCGGTTCCCACCACGAATCCGCCCCGAAGCACCGTCGTGAGAGTCGCGCCCCCGACGATCCCGACCAGGAACCAGATCCGCCACGGTTCAGCCACGGATCGCCCGAGCACAAACATCCGCGCCTGGGTGTAGGAGCCGCTGACGCCGAGTCGTTTGTTCAGAAGCGCGTACACCAGAACAACGACGATTCCCATGAGCGGACCGACGACGTACCACGGAACACGGTCAGGAAACGCCGGCAACATTCGACTTTCACCTCGGCGCGTCTGCGCTGCACCGGAAGTTAGGTCTGAGAAGTCCGCCGCTCATCCGGGGAACCACGCATTCGGGGAGCGGTTGCAACGAGACGAAGCGGGAGCGCCAGTGTCTTTGGCGGGGACTACGTAGGTCTACTTGTGGACAGAGAGGAGATCGTGGGCAAACGCGTATGCGGCCGCCTGCGTCCTGGAATGCACGTCGATCTTTCCATAGAGGTTCGCGATGTGGCGCTCCACCGTCCGAGCACTCAGGAATAGGTGCTCCGCTATTTGTCGGTTGCTCTCGCCTCCGGCGATGAGCCTCAGCACCTCGACTTCCCGTTCGGAGAGACCATCGGGGTGCTCGGTGGTCGCTGCGCCGGTCGCGCGATTGCGCCGCAGCAGAGCGTCCCGTTCTGCCGTGATTGGGTCCGTCCAGGCGAGTCCCGCACCGAGCCTCCGGTACAGGTCCAACGACTCGCTCAGCTTGGCTCGAGCCTCTTCACGTCGGTGCGCTTGCTGAAGGTAGCGGCCCCACAGCCGAAGGGCTTCAGCCTCGTCCCACGGCAGCGTGACGCGCCGGAAGATTTCGACAGCTCGTTCAAGATGCTTCTCGGCTTCTTGGAAGCGGTCCTCCGCGCCGGCGAAGGCCCCCTCCGCCAAGGCGACTCGGCCGGCGACTCCGCGCCAATCTTCACCTCGAGCCAGGACCGCCTCGCATCTTTCGAGGTGGGCCCTCGCCTCACTGGTCCGGCCGGCCTGAGCGCAGAGGAGCGCCAGCTCTGCTCGTGCCCGCATTTCGAGAACGAGGTGCCCCTCCATCCCGACCGCGAGGCCGTACTCGAAGCTCGTCTCTGCGTGCGTTCGATCGCCGAGCGATGCGTGCACCCTTCCCAAGAGCCACAGATCATCTGCCGCGCTGTGGCGATCGCCGTTCCGACGTCGTTCATCGGCATCTTCAGCCAACCCGATGCGGGCTTGCTCCCAATCGCCGCTCCAAAACTTCACACCCGCGTCGGCCCACCTCTCGGGCGGGGTGCCGCGGTCTCCCTCGTAGAGGAGCCGCCGGGCTTCGGGTAGGTCGCCGGAGAATGCGCGCGCCCATGCGAGCATGCTCGAGAGCCGACGTTTTTGTACCGGCGCGTCCGCGAGCCACGGTTTGGAGAGTTGGCGGTCGAACCACCGCGCGCTGTCGGTCGGGTCTCCAATGAGATAACTCAACTGCGCTCGCAACCAGTCCGCGATTACGGCGACGATCGGGTCGTCCAGGTGATCCGCCATCTGGCTGGCCCGATCGCCCAGTTTGTGTGCCTCGGCCAGGTGTCCCGTCGCTGCCACGTGCCAGGCATGCAGAGCCGACGCGTGAGCGAACTCCGCTCCGCCCGGAGGGGCGAGGTTCATCGCGCGCAGGGACGCGTCGAGCCCTTCGGCGGTCCGGACACTCCACATCGCGGTGGATGCGATTCCCGTGTAAATCGAGAGACGTGCCGCCTCGCCGAGGCGCCCGAGCAGGGGTTCGGCGGCCCGGAAATGCTCGCGTGCGCCTTCGATGTCCATGGCGTCGTAGAAGGTGGAGAGATGGCGGCCGAGGCGGACATGGACCAAAGCCGCGGCTTCTGCTCGGTCAATCCGCGAGTAGATCCTGAGCGACTGGTCGAGATAGTCGATGCCCTGCTGGTGGTCGAGGCTCGTGACGCAGAGGAGCTCGCCCAGTCGCTCGAGCAGGTCGGCGATTCGTTCAGGAGAGGTCCCGTGCTCCTGCATGAGCGCGAGGGCCGCGCGCCAGTGGGACGTCGCTTCGGTGTACGCGAAAACGGCGTTCGCCGCTTCGCCCGCCCGCACCGAATAGTCGATGGCTTTTTCCGCATCACCCGCGGCTCCCGCGAGTCGGGAGTGGACCGCGAGTGCGGACAGATGAGGCGAACCGCTGGTCTCAAGCGTCTTTGCGGCTCTCTGATGGAGAATCTCGCGACGCGCGAGGCTCAGGCCGTCGTAGATCGTTCTCTGGACGAGTGGATGGCTGAAGCGATAGCGATGGCCCTCGGCGTGAACCATCCCGGCGCCCATGATTTCCTCGAGAGATTCCAAGAATCGAGAGCCGTCGAGCTCGGCGACCGTGGAGAGCGGTTCGCTTTCGCAGTCATCGCCCAGGACCGAAGCAGCCTGAAGGAGGAGGTTCGCGTCTCCGGACAGCGCCCGGACGCGCTTCGCGATGACTTCGCGGACCCCCTCAGGTATGCCCCATGTCGCGGTCTCAGCATTGCGGTCGGCGAGATCCCGACCTTCACCCTGCAAATGGCGGACGAGCTCTTCAACGAAAAACGGATTGCCGGCGGTCTGTTCGAAGATCGAGTTGGCCGTGGTACTTGCCACATCGACCCCGGTGAGTCGACGGAGGAAGAGCTTGGTCTCGTCGAAAGAGAAACCAATCAGATGTATTCGCGCATGGAGTCGCTCCCGGCTGAGCTCGGCCAGAGCGTCAAAGATGGGACGATCGGGCGCCACGTCAGTGGTGCGGTACGTGCCCACGGCGAGCAGCGGGACCCCGCGAAGCTTCCGTGCGAGATGCAGGAAGAGCGAGAGCGTGGATCGGTCGGCCCAGTGCAGGTCGTCCAGCGCCAGAAGAAGCCCGCGGTTTGGCGCAGATCGCGATATGTCCACCAGCAGGGCGGAGAGGCTTTCGAAGAGACGGTGATGGCAGCGACGCGCGCGGCCATGTTGTCGCCGCTGAGATCGCTGAAATACTCGCGCAGCACGTCGACGAAGGGCAGGTACGGCGGCATCCCTTCGACGTCATACGCGCGGCCTGCGAGGACACGCCAGCCCCGGGATGGTGCTCGACTGGCGATCTCAGCCAGCAGCCTGGACTTTCCGACGCCAGGCTCGCCACTGATGAGGACAACGCCGCCCTCGCCACGTTCGGCGGCGGCCACTCGCTCTAGCAGTGCGTTCAGGTCACGTTCACGTCCCACAAACGGCGCGAGCGATGGTCCGAGTTGGACCGGACCTCGAGGCCGGCTAGACCTCGCGCCAGACTCGGACGCCATCGCCAGATTCCGCGGCTACGAGGTGAAGCCGAGCTGCTTCTGAAACGTTGCGACGTCCCAGTAGTCGCTGCAGCGAGTCACTCTGTCCCCACGTAACTCAAAGGTGCTCACGCCGCGCAGCGAGAAAGTTTTGCCCGTCGCGGGCATGCCCGGGAGATCGCCGGTGTGCGTACCGGACATTTTCCACTCCGCGGCGGCCTTGTCTCCGGAGGCAAAACGCGAAGTGACCTCGACCTGCAGGTCAGGCACGCCAGCAATGAAGCCGTTGCCGAAGGCGATCAGTTCCGCTTTGCCGCGGTTGACGACTCCGAGCGCGACGTCCTCGTAAATACAGTCGTCGGTGAAAACAGAAGCCACTCTTTCCATGTCGTGGCTCGACCACCCCTCAGCCCACTGGTCGATGGCGTTACTCAGTTCGATCATGGCGCTCCCCCCTCCTGAACAAAAGACCCTCGCCGTAGTTTGTACGGCGACGAATTTGAGCGAATCATACGAGCAGGAGCATGACGGTTTCGTAATGATTCGCACGCTGGAGCAGGTCGCGGTTGGCTGACGTCCGTG
>VBEY01000050.1 GCA_005889295.1 Chloroflexota bacterium
AGGGAATCGAACCCCCACAGCCAAAGGCGGCTGATCTACAGTCAGCGGAGCTCACCACACTGCTCAATCTGCCCGCGATGGGTGCGCTACATCCAATTCTACCGGCCCGCGGGCCCGCGCGGGCGATCAGCTCACGACGCGAAACGCGCGTGGCTGCATGACCTCGACATCGACAACCGGCTGTGCCCGATCGACGAGGACGGCACCGCGCCATACCTCGTCGACCTCCACCTCGAGCCGGAACGCGGACCAATCGCCCGACTCGACCGCCGCCGCGACCGACTGCGGGATCCGGAGCACGACCTGGGCGGGACGGCGCTGCCGTGCGTTCGAGGACTCGGCGACCGGCTGTCCGCGCCCGTCGAGGACCCGCGCGTTGCGTGGTCGCACCTCCGGTGAGGTGGAGCGCAGTCGGAGCGAGTGGACGCTTCCGTCGAACTCGAGCGTCCAGTCGAGAGCGAGCGGGCCACTTGGGGTCGCGCGGGAAGCGAGCGTGTCGCTACCTGAGGAAACCGTGCTCGCGACCAAGCGAAGCGTCCGCGTGAGCTCGGCGACCTGCTGTTCGGCCACGCGCGCGCGCCGTTCCGCCCCCCGCCGATCGCGTTCCTCATCGCGCGCGGCGTGCTCCGCCTGCTCGAGCTTCTCGTGGAGGCGGTCGACCTCGCTCTCGTCCATCGCGCCGAGCTTCTCGCGTGCGGCGCGCAGCTCCTCGGCGTCGCGACGGGCTTCGTTTGCGGCAATCGCCGCGCGCTCCTCGGCCTGGACGCGGAGACCTTCCACCTTGCGCAGCTCGGCGCGCGCGCTGACGAGCTCTTCGACGGCCCACTGGAATTGACGCGCTACCGCGGCGGCGCGGTCGTCGGCGAACGTCCCGAGCGCGCTCTCGCGATCCCCCATCCACCTGCGCATCGATAGGAGTGCCCGGTGGAGCTGTGACACGGCGAGCAGCGAGCCGAGGCATGATGCGATGAACGCGCCGACCATGATCGCCCGCTCCAAGCCGTCGAGCACGATTGCTCCCCCACCGAAGGCAGCGAGGCACACAAGCCACGGCGCGATCGTGCCCAGTCGCTCGCCGCGCGTGCGAGCCGGCACCGAAACCTCGTTCCCCACGGCGCCACCTTGTCATGCCGTTACCCGCGCGGTAACCCCCGTCAAGCGCCCTCGTCTCACCCGCCGGTACTAGGACCTGGACGACACCGGGACGACCCGAGGGGCGCCCTACCCTATTAACGTGCCGTTCCGGACGAAACTCGCTGGTGGGGTGGCGGTCGCGCTCGTGCTCGCAGTCGGCGCCGGGATCGCGCTCATTGGCCGCGAGCCGGCACCTGTGGCGCTTCCGAGCCCCTCGCCATCGGCCGTCCCCACGGTCGCACCGGAGACGCCGTCGCCGAGCCCGTCGCCCACCGAGTCGCCAACTCCGGTCCCAACCATCGCCCCGACGACAGCTCCGACGCAGCGGCCCCGGCCGACGACGAACGTCGCGGGCCAGCAGCTCATGACCTATTACTTCCAGACCCGCGCGGCCTTCCCGATCTTTCCGCCGACGCCGCAGATCGACTTCGACGAGCCGTCAGATGAGAACGGCGACGCTTGGTACCGCGGGCTGAATGCCGCGGGGCAACCAATCTTCACGGTACGCGAGGACTACGTGATGACCCCGAGTACCGCTTTTCACGAGATGGGTCATGCGTATCAGGACTTGGTGCAGCGCAAGGTCGCGGCCAGCGACGTGATGGCGAAGTTCTGGACGTACCGCGGTTTCCCGGCGACGTGGCAGGACGCCCTCAGGGAAGCGAGCACCCAGAGCGGGATGGCGCAGTGGATCCGCCTGCCAGGTGAGTCGTGGGCCGAGTCGTTCAGCATCGCGATGATCGGAGGCGGCCGCGAGAAAACGCTCGACTACGGGCGGACGATCAACCCGGTGGCCATGAAGACGTTCTTCGCGTCACTCGTGCCCCCGGCGCCTTAGGGAGCGGCGAAGCCCTCGTAGATCATCGCGCTATCGCCTCCTGAGGCGAGCTCCTCGACGATCGCGACGATCGTCCCGCCGATCGCGGTGACGGTGACCGCGTACTGCGTGTCGCTCGCGAGGCTCGTGACCCCGATGGGATCGACGCGGACGCCGGCTCCGGCCGTGAACGTCAGGTTCTGCGTGGTCACGAGCGCGCCGTCGGCAAAGCGTCGCCATTCCACCGAGGCGCCCGTCGCGGTCACGCTCTGCAGCAATATCGGAGTGGTCCAGCCGGTAGACCCGCCGAGGGTCCTCGTCACGTTCGGGAGGAAGAACTTCGCCGCGGGTGAACCCGTCGCCGTGTACCCCATCGCGCTATCGGGGCTGATCACGTTGACGGCAACCGCGATCGTTCCGGCGGCAGACGCCTTGAACGTGAACTCACCGTCCGCCAAGCACCCGGGCGAGGTCGTCGGGCCGCAGAGCGTTGTGCCGGCGAGGCCGTTCACGTAGCGCGGGTCGAATGCCCACGCGGCTCCGGGTCCGGTCGACGGACCGGTGAACGTCGTCGTGGCGCCTCCGCCGAGAGGCGTGAACTCGAGTGTGGGCGTCGTCGCCGTTGCGCCGAGGTTCTGCACCACGATCGTCGACATCGTGCCCGCGCGTCCGTAGTCATTGGCGTTCTTCGCTGCGTAGGCGCCGTAGAGGGTTCCGAAGCCACCCGTGATCCCATCGGTCGCATACGCGACCGGATGAGTCACCGAGGCATCGTCGTTGTGCGTGTTCACAACGACCGCCAGCGGTTGGTCGGCCTTGACGGTCACCGCGTAGGCGCCGCCATCAACGAGACTCGCCTCGACGTTGGGCTCGATGAACTGCGACTGACCCGCGGCGATCGTCCGCGTGATGGTCGCTCCAGGCTCGGTGCCGCGGCCAACGAACGTCGCGGTCGCGACGGTCGGTCCGCTGCCAAGGTTCTGAATGATGAACGGCGTGTGATAGCCGAAGAACCTGCGCACGATGTTCGGCAGGGACACGGTCGTCGATCCGGCAGAGAACCCGTTGTAGCTCAGAGCCTCCGCGCGCTCCGCCGAGCCGGAATGCTCGTTGACGACCGCGACGATCTGCGCGCCGTAACTGCGAACCACGACCGAGAACTGCGTATTCGCGGGCAGGTCCGCGTCGTTGTTGGGAACGTCGGCGAACGAGGTCCCCGTCGCGAGGGTCATCACCTTCCGGCACGTCACGAGGCTGCCATCGCTGAATCGGTAGAACGACACCTGCAGGTCCGTCGACGTAGCTCCGACGTTCTGCACGATGAACGGGGTCACCCAGCCGGTTGGGCCGCCGAGGCTCTTCGTGATGTTCGGGAGGTACGCGCTGCTCGATGGCGTCCCAGACAGATCGCAGGTCGCTGCCGCCGGCGCCGCATTGGCAACGCCGTACGGAATGAGCGCGAGGAGGATCGCCAGTACCGAAGCGCGTACGAACACGCCCGGTAGCCTACGACCCGAGGACGCCCTAATCGGCGAAGTTACGAGCCCGATGGCCGCGCAACTCGGGATCAAAGGCTCGTCTCCTAGCCTCACGACCTAGTCTTGGGGCGTGGTCCAAGCGAAATGAGTTTCGAACGCGTCACAGCTGGCACGGGGCTCGGGGCTGAGCCCGCACCAGCGCCGCGCTTGGGCGAGGCCACGCCAACCGACGGAGCGTCGCCCGCGATGCGACTTCAGATCCTGTCGACCGAACACTGGAGTCTGCTGGCGTCGCGCTCGCTCGCCTGGAACGAGTCGTTCAGCCGAGCCGGTATGTTCCTCTCGACACTGTCGGGCGCGGTCGTCGCGTTGGGACTCGTGGGCGGCGCATCGGGATTCGGCGAGGCATTCACCCTCTTTGCCCTGGTGATCCTTCCGGTCGTGTTGGTCATCGGTGTGGCCACATATCTCCGCCTCGGCGCCTCGAACTACCACGAAGCCCTGTGCGTCGTCGGCATGAACCGCATCCGCGCTGCGTACCTGGAGCTGGCGCCAGATCTCGAACGCTATTTCGTGATGAGCGCTCACGACGACTTCCCTGGCATGGGCGTCACCATGGGTGTGCCGCCGGGCGGTGGCCGGTTCTTCTGGCTGGCACAGATGATCTCCGGCACGCCGACGGTGGTCATGATCTTGAACTCGGTTCTCGTGGGCGCAATAGCCGCGATCGCCGCGGTCCGCATGGGAGCTGCGGCCCCGGTGGTTCTCATCACCGGCGCCGTCGCCTTCGTTATCGCGGTCACCCTCCAGAGCTCGTATACGCAACGGGCCATCACCAAGCTTCAGGCCGGGCACCGGCCGATGTTCCCCACCCCCGAAGGCGGGTAGCTCGCAGGGCCGACAGCCGTGGGAGCGCCTCGTGGGTCAACTTTGATAAACCATTGCCTCAGTGCCGCCGTTCGAATCACTTGCAGACGCGAAGTTCGCTCTTGCCGCCATGTTCGGATTTGTGCTCATGGTCGTCGCTCGATGGGCGTCGCAAACTCGCGGCACGAAACGGGACTCGTGGATCGCGCTGCGAGCCGGCGATGTGCTTCTCACTGAGGTCGTCGGTGGGTTCCTTGTCGGCTACGGGTTGGGCGGGATCATCGCGCAGCCGGAGGCGGTCGGCGCCATCGGTCCACCCGGGAGGATCGGACCGCCCGGCCGCTTCGGGGCCCTTGGCACCAACCTCCCCTTCACGTTGGGAATCGTCGGGGCGGGGCTCGCGATCGTCACGCGCCTCGATCTGAGCGGAATCATCCTTCGCGGCTCGACTCCGCGGAACGGCATGTCCATGTACGTCGGCTGGGACGCGCAGGTCATCGCGCCGATCCAAGCCGGTGGATACGGCCAGATCGCGATGCGCGACGGAATGGGCTATCCGATGTCAGCCGGCGCGACGGCGGAGACCGACATTCCCCAGGGCACTCCGGTGCGCGTGATCGGGACGAAGGATCTCAAACTCCTCGTCGCGCCGATCCCATCCTCGAGTGCGGCGGATCCAATTGACGACCGCACTCATTCCAAACTATGAGGAGGCCCGGCGTGGCTCCTTCGCTGCCGATCGTGCTCCCGCAACGTCGAGCTGGCTGACGAGCCCGACGAGACCGGCTCGCAGCGGCACGCGCGCGGGCGCCGGTCCCTCAAAGTCTCCGGGGCGGTCAGCAAGGCCGAAGCCGTGAACCCACTGCTCTACGAATCCGAACCCGATCGCGTACGGCAAGTAGTCCTCGAATAGCCGTTCCCGTTCCGCGAAACGCTGCCGCTCCGACTCGGCGGTGCGGAGGAAGTGTTCGAAGCCGGCCGCGCGCAGCGTGAGCGCCTTACCTTCAGCGGTTCGCGCGGGGCGCCATGGCGCGGCAGCGTAGACGAGGACTCCGATGGCCGAGACAGCTGCGCCGGCGAGCCCAAGGCCGAAGGCATTCCCAAACAGGAACGTCAGCGGGATGCCCGCCAGTGCCGTTAGCCACCCCGCCGTTGCCCACTGGGACCGAAGCCGACGCGGCGGATCCGCGAACCAACCGCGCCGGACGACCTCCCGCTCGAGCTCTTCTTCGACAAGGTCGGCGACGACGAAAAACCTGGGCTCGAGAGTCGCAAGGCTCACGGTCGGACCGTGAGTGAACACCCCTGCGAGCGTCTTGAGCTCGTATTCGCGTAGGTCGTTGATCGAGGCATCGGTTTGTTCGAAGACCCACGTCGGCGGATCTTGTCCGACGCCACGCTCCTCGATCCGGAGAAAGCCGCGTAATGCCAGGTCCACAACGGTGGCTGTCACGTCACGACGACGGGGCTTGGCGTGAAGAAGAACGTCGGCCTCCGCTGGACGCATGCCGTCCGGCGGTTCGAACTCAGGAACAACCACGCCGGAGCGCCACACGCGATGCCGAGTGCCCCAGCGCGACCGCACGATCATCAGGCCGAGGACGAATGTCGCCGTGCCCGCCGCGACATTCTGCGGGGTCGGGCGAAGATGCTCGAGCGGGGCGATCGTCCATCCGATGGCTGCCCCCACGAAGAGCAGCACGAATGGCGACAGAGTGGCCAGATAGATGGCGACGTCTTTCCCGGTCCACCCAGCGTCGGGTCGAGTCAACGGCGCGAGTCTAGATTCCGACAGGTGCGGTTCGTGTCGCGAAGAACGCCGCTACGGGGAAACGGGCGCCGCCTTAAACGAGATCGCTGTCCCCATCGCGCTGTTTGAACTGGGGCCGGGGATGTTCGTGATGACCCAGTTCCAGTTCTGTACGGTCGTGCCCGTTTGGTAGACGTGACCGAGGCCGCAAGCGTTTTCCATCATGTCGGCGTCTGTTTCATCGGCGTAATACACCGCGTCGAAGATGGCACCCGCCGGAGCGCCAGCGGCGAACCCGGTTGATGGACCCAGTCCCAGGGAGAGCATCGCGAGGGTCAGCCCGTTCGCGCTCAGCGGAGTGATCGATGGGGCATTCACCACCACCGTTGTGTCGCTGGCATCGGCGACCGGATAGCCCGCCAGAGCCTCGAACGGATTGGGGTCGGCCCCGGTGATGTCGTAGGCCTGAAGGCTGGCGCGCGCGGGAGTCCCCGAGATCGCGAGGCTGAGCACCAGGTTGGTGTCCGGGCTGGAATTTGCCGTGTGCCACCACTGGGGATCGGACGCGTCCGGCTCGCGCTTCGTGTACGCGTTGCCCCTGGTGTCGGTGACATTCGTGACTTTGATAATGGGGCTCTCGTTCACGACGAAGGCCACGAGATTTCCGGTCGTGGGGAATTGCAGCCTCCACGTCCCGTCCGCAGGAGGGATGTGGTCTGTGAAGTGAGCGACCCGGACGATACGAATCCCAGGTGGCGGAGCGGTCCCCGCGCCCGATGCCCTGAGCGCGACCGAAAGACCATTGAATAAGTCGGCGTCGCCCGTCGCGGTCAGGCTGGGATTGATCGGCGCCGAGCTCCCTTGTACGCCGTACTCGGATGCGTGAGGGAAGCCTTGGTTCGATTGCCAGGCGATGTCCGCATCCAGCAGATTGAAGCCGGCGCCTGGGCTAAAGATCGAAGGGTTACCCGAAGCGACGTCTGCCAGCGCGAAATAGCTCCAGACGAGGTTCCCACCGTTCGCGTCGTTGTTTCCTGGAGTGAACGTGCCACTCCCGACGTTCGGGCCGGCGACCCCCGCGGCCGCGGTCATTCCAGCCACCGGGGAAGTCGTGGCGACGTTGTAGAACTCCGAGATCGTGTACTGGAACGGGATCACCGGAGCATCGAAGGTCACCGTAAGCGTGGTGACACCCGCGTGGGCGTCGGGGAGTACGTAAATCACCGAGTCATAACCCGCGCCGTGGCTCGCCTTGACCGCAGGCGAGCTCGGCCAGACGTTGCCGTTACTGTCAGCGATGGAGACTGTCCGGGTCGCCGAATACTCGTAGGTCATCGCGAGGATCAGACAGTTACTGGCGCGCACCGAGTTCGGCAGCGTGAACGTGAATGCGTTACCCGCGATACCAATGCCCACCGGGTTCGCAGAGGACGAGAGGTGCTGAACGAGTGTCGGCGTACCGCCAGGACCCGGGGTACTCCCGATTGTCGTCACGTCGTTCGCTGTGTTGTTTCCGCTGTTGACGTCGCCACCGCCGGACACGTTCGCCGTGTTGGTCACACTGGCGGGAGCACCCACTGCGACGTCCACGGTCAGAGTGAGTGGCGGGTAGCTCGCGCTGGCCGCAAGCGCATCACCGCGCGTACACGGACCCGCAGGTTGCGAGCAGCTCCAGCCCGTCCCGGCGATCCCGCTCGCGCTTAGCCCAGCCGGAACGGTGTCCGTGACGGTTACGGTGCCGCTGCTGGCCGCTCCTCCGGCGTTGTGCACCGTGATCGCGTATGTGGCACCGCTCTGCCCGGCGGTGAAGGTGCCGGCATGCGTCTTCGTCAGGGTGAGATCCGGGCCGGTGCTCCCTGTGCTGATCGTCGTTACGTCACTCGCGGTGTTGTTGCTGGGGTTGACGTCGCCACCGCCTGACACCCTCGCCGTGTTTGTCAGCGTGGGGGGAGGACTCGCGGCGATGTCCACTGTGAGCGTGAGCGGCGGATAGCTCGCGCCCGCGGCGAGAGTCTCAGCGCGCGCGCACGGACCCGCGGGCTGGGTACAGCTCCAGCCTGTCCCCGCGATCGCGGTTGCGGTGAGGCCCGCCGGGACGGTGTCCGTAACGGTCACGATGTCGTCCTCGCTGGGCTCGCCGCCGACGTTGCTCACGCTGATCGTGTAGGTGGCGCCACTCTGCCCGGCGGTGAAGGTGCCCGTGTGGGTCTTTGTCACCGTCAGGTCGGGGCCTTGCCTGCCGCCGACGGGCGTGTTCATGTCGGTCTGGATCTCGGCCTGGCTGAGGGCGCGGTTATAGATGCGGACCTCGTCGATCACGCCCGCGAAGGAGTAGCCGCCGGTGCGCTGGCCGATGGTCACGGGCTCCGCGGCGTTGTTGTACTGGCTTGCTGGGACCGTGCCGACGAGGACGCCGTTATCCAGAACACCGTTCACGAAGATGCCGAGGCTTCGAGCGGCGGCGTTGTAGACCCCGGCAACGTAGTACCAGGTGCCGAGTTGGCGCACGGTGGTGCTGTAGCGCTGGGTGAGGGACGAACTGCTCCGTGAGACGCCCACTCCGAAGGTGTGCGCCCCGGTGTCCGGGCTGGTCTTGAACTGCCAGCCGGCGCCCGAGGATTTGGCAATGATCTGACCGTCGTCGGGTGGATCGGCGGTGGCCAGTACCCAGGCGCTCCAGGTCATGCTGCCGGTGATCTGCAGGTCGGCGGCGTTCCCGAGATCGACGTAGCTCGAGGTCCCATTGAATGAGAGCGCCTTGCCGTACCTACCCGTGTCCGTCCAGGTCGCGCCGTTGACCGACGCCGTGTGCCCGTTCCCGGAGACATCCGCGACCGTGCTGCCCGTGCCTTCGTTGAACGCATACGCGGCAACCAGGCCGCTTGAAAGAGCCGCCGCGGATCCTCCCGGCCAGCCGGGGTCGGCCAAGAAGGTAAGGGTGAGGGTGAGGACGTACGGGAGAACGCGACGCGCGGGCGGCCAGGAGGGTTTCCTCACAATCTGGGATTGAACCTCACGGTGTCTCAGACACTGCAAAATCCGTGCAGACAAGCGACCAGAGCGGGCGAACCCTTCCTCGTTGAGTCAAACGTAAGGCGGGCAGGCTAACGCCCGCCGACCCGCTCAGCTCATGAAACGAACCTTCAGGCTGCCGTTACGCGCTAGACAAAGCGCCGGACGAACGCAAGTGCCGTGTCAGCCACCTCGCGCCAGCCGCTGTCGATGACCAGCGCATGTCCGCGGTTTGCCATCCGGACGATCTCCGTCACATTGGCGTTGCGCTTCTGTTGCTTATACGACGCATTCGCGATTGCCCACGGCACGGTGTTGTCCTTCTCGCCCGAGATGATGAGCAACGGTCCGCGATCGGGATTCTTGGTTTCGACCTTCACTTCCGTCCACGGATTGAGGTTGGCGACAGCCGCCTGAAAGAGCGGCCTTCCGGACGCCGGCACCGCGAAGGTGTCGTAGAGCTCGGTGGCTTCGGCCTCGCTCACGGCGTTCGCGAAGGCGTAGCGGAATTGATCGAACGTGAGCGGGATAGCGCGGTCGCGATTGGCCGGATTGCCGAGAACCGGCGACGCCGACTTCAGCGACGAGAACGGTAACGGCAGCACGCCGCGGAAGGGCGCCGGGTCGATCGCCACCGACGCTGCAGAGAGACCCCGTCCGGCGACCATCTGAGTGATCAGGCCCCCGAATGAGTGCCCGATCACGGTTGGCTTCTTTTTCAGTTGGCCGATCACGTCGGCGTAGTGATCGGCGACCTGTCCCACTGTCTTGTGCGCGAATACATCGGGGTGCGCCCTTGCCTCGCCGACAGTGTCAGGGTCATCGGGCCATCCGGGCGTCACGGCCGTGAAGCCGGCTTCCTCGAAGAGAGTGGCCCAGCGATCCCAGCTGCTCGGAAGCAGCCAGAGGCCGTGGATGAACACGACCGGGTTCAGGCCAGTGGCGTTTGCGCGTTCGATCTGCTCGTCGGTGGTGGTGAATTCTGCAGCTGTGGACATCGATTCCTCCCCCTGTCGCTACGGTGCTCGCGGCCGAAGCCAAGTATGGACGGGCCTCGGAACTCCTGATCCAAGCAGGTGCGCTGACGCTTGATCTGTTCCGCGACAATCCCAGAGCCACGCGTGTCATTTGCGACCACGGCGCAATAGACGCGTAGGACGCGGGGGCTACTTTTCGCGCCACATGGAGTCCGAAGGGATCGTCGTCCTCGCGATCCTCGACGCGGTTCTCGTCTCGATGTTCTTCCTATTCCGCGTGCTGCCATGGTCGGAGCCCGGCCCGTGGCGTCTGATCTGGATCATCGCCACGCTGACTGCCGCGCTCTTCAGCCTCGGCGAGGCCGCGGCGCTCATGCAGCGTGGAACCGCTGTCGCCTTCGAGGTTCAGGGTCCGCTGTTCGGCGCGCTCCTCGCGCTGACCGCTTGCTTCATGCTCGTGTATCTGCACGGAAGCCGGATCGGCGAGCACGCCCTAACACTCGCGTTCACCGACGATCTCACACAGCTCCCGAACTCCCGCGCCTTCACCGCTCGACTCGAGACCAGCATGCAGGGATCAGACCCTTTCAGCCTCGCGTATGTCGAGCTCGAAGGCTTGAGCGCCCTGAACGATCTCTACGGCGCCCACCGCGGCGATGCCTTCCTCCAGAGCTTCGCGCGGATCCTCCTCGACAGCGCCGGCCACGGCGGCGCGGTGGGCAGGCTGGGCGGCGTCCAGTTCGCGATGCTCATCGCCCCCGAGAACGCGCCCGGGATCAACGAGCGCATCGCCTCGGCGCTTCACAGCCTCGTCGTCCACGAGTTCGGAGGAATCGAGATGAACGCCGCCGTGGGTATCGTGCCCCGAAGCGAGGCGTCAGATCCAGGACGGCTCATCCGCCTGGCCTACCGTGCGATGCGACATTCGCGCATCGGACCGACTGGGATCCGCACCGCGGGCTGACAAGCGGACCGACTTACGAACTCCCCCGCTCCGGGAACCTGAGCCGGCCCAGCTTTGTATTGGAAACGGCGGAACGCCGACAGATGCAATTGCGTATGCAACGGCCGACGGGTTTGATCGCTGCAGTTGTCTCGCTCTCGCTGATCGCATGCGGCTCGAGCTCGCAGTCGGCGGGCTCAGGCTCGTCGGCTTCTCCGACGGCTAGCCTGACCACAGTCGCCCTGACGGGGGAACAGGGCTTCCATGTGAAGAGCGCCGGGTCCGTGCTCGCCGTCCTCGATTCAACTCACGTCAAGGTCCGAGTCGACCCGGGCAATTTCGGCCAGCAAGCGGTCATCGACAACGCCGTGATTCTCCTGCGGTCCTCTCCGGACACCGTTTTCGTCTGGGCGAGCATTGGACAGCCGATCCCTGGGCCGAGCGCGACGAGCATGGCTGACCTGAAGGTCGGCGAGCATGTCACCTTCGCATTCGACCAGAGGACCCGAGATCCCAGCGACGGGTCCTACCTCACAGGAGTGATCGGCCGTTCACGTTGACCTCCGCCGCGATCGCGCCCGAGCTGTCCTGAGCCGACCCCGGGGCTCGAACCCGGAACCGGTGGTTTACAAAGTTCGCCGCCGCCTCGAGCGCGGGATCGTCAATACGTGTCATGGGTGCTGACAGGTGGTTTGCTGTTGTGGCGTGTGGTTTTAAGCGCTCCGTCCGTAGATGCCGTCGAGCAGCGGTGGGTAGCGCTTCAGCGTTGAGAGCGGGATCCGACCGACGTAGCGGTGCAGCATGCGCTGCCCCGATTCGATGCCCCATCCGAGGAGCTCGATGATCGATGAGTCGGGTACGCCGGCGGCATGGAGCTGCTGTGCTCGCGTCGAGCGGAAGCGGTGCTGTCTGAAGGCGACACCTTCGCTCTTCAGCGCTTCGCGGAGCCTTCGCGCCATCGCGTCCCAGCCGGCGCCGCTGAATGCCGCGCCCTGTTGGGTGAGAAAGAGCGGTTCCTCCCCTTCCCCGGTGAAGGCCGGCCGTTCCATGCGGACGTAGCGCGTGACGGCGTCGCGCGCGACCGCTTCCATCGGCACAAGACGGATTCCGGCCTCGGACTTGGTCCGCTTCCGACAGTCGACGATGAAATGGCCGACGGGGTCGGCCTTCGTTGGAAAGACGATGTTCTCGAGGAGCATCGTGCGGACTTCTTTCGAGCGAAATCCGTGGAGCTCCACCGCGATGATCGCGAGGGTGCGAAGTCGGGTGCTCGTCTCGGGGATCGCGCGGAGGATCGTGCGGACGTCTTCGTCCTTGTATGCGGGAGTGCCCCTCGTCGCTGGTTGTGCTTGACGGAGGCCTCGAAGAACGGAAACTCTCGCGTCGTCCGTGCCCACGTACCAGACCTTCCGCTCTGCGAGGTAGCGAGCGAATGACTTGAGCGCGATCGTCCGGTTCATCCGGCTGTGGCGGTTCGCGACCGTCCGGAGCCATCGCTCGACGGTTTCGGGCTCGAGACTCGCAAGCGTCCGCTGCCCTTCGGGCAGCCAGCCGGAGAACGCGTGCAGTCGGTAGCCATAGCTGCGAAGCGTCGACGCCTCGACCTCGCTCGCGTAGTCGGACACGTACCAGGAGATGGCCTCATTGAGCGAGAACTCGGGACGCCTCACGCGTGTGTCCCGATATTGATTTTGTAAGGTTCGTTCGCCGGACATCTTTTCCTCTCCGGCGGGCAGCAGGCCACCGCTGACGATACGCGCACATTTCCCGAGGACTCTCGCGATTGTTGCCGTCGGATCGCCCGCGTGTCGCCTCGAGGACCTATGCGGATGCGTCCGTCGAACTTTGGGTCGTGCGTCAGAATGCTTCCGTTTTGGGAAGCAGCTCGAAACAGCGGATGCAAGCCGCTCTCGCCGACAACGCTCCAGATCTCGCCGACCGGACCATGTGAGCCGAGGAGCTCGTCGAGCGTGGTGAAGCCGAACGCGGTCGAGCGCGTGAGCCGGTCGCGGAAGAGCTGCGCCTCGAGGACTGTCTCGGTCGCACGCCGCAGAATCCTCGACCTAGCTTGGGTGGGCGCGATGGTGAGGATTCTCGGCCAGACCCGTACGTGTTTGATCCAGCTACCGCCGCGGTAAAGGTCGAGGTAGCGGCGAATCTTCCAAGCGAAGACCCGCGAGCCTTCGGTCGCCAGATCGACCTCGATTGAACGCTTCAAGGGTCCGGTCCTGAGAGGCGTACACGAGGTAGGCGTCTGGCACGACAAGCTTCGCGCCGAGCCGTTCAGCGGCCTGCCAGTCGCACTCCCAGTCGAGCTCGGATTGGGTCGCGCAGCGCGGCGGAAGGCGAGCGCGACCTCGGCGCACATGAGCCCGTGCCCCATGAGCGAGGTACCACGCAGGTTTGGCTGGCGCGAGGGCAGGCCTGGGTTCAGCGAGCGGGCGAGGTTGTAGCCCTTGGCCGTGAGGAAGGACATGAGCCGAGCGGTGCCGCCGGCAGGGCCCACCAGACGCGGTGTCTCGAGGATCAGGCCTTTCCGCTTGAGGCGATTGAGGACCCTGCGGGTGATGACCTGTCGCGAGAGCGGAGTGAACGAGGATCCACCGAAGAGGACGTCTTCGATTAGATGCTCGGTCAGGTAGCGGAAGCCCGAGAGCTGGAGCACGACCTCGTTCTCGCGATGAGGCGAGAGACTCATACGAGAGAAAGTCAGTTCTGATTCCGCTGCTTTCATTCGTGATTTCGGCGGGTCGACGTTTCGCGCAAGAACGGCAAGAGAACAACCGACGGCAACAGGTCTTTAACACTCGTGACCCCAACGCAGATGCATTCGGTGATGGGTTCCATGGTCGAGGTGGTGATACCGGGCCCAACGGGCAGACCCGCATGATGCGGGTCACGCTCCTTATGTGACGCCGAGCACTCTGACAAGCAAGGCGTTCAGGCTTGCCGACGAATAATCACGTTCACCGCTGTGAGGCAGTGGTCTTGAAGAATACGGAACCGCCCGGTACGAATTTCTTCCCGGTCCGAGAGTGCCAATCAGGTGGAACGAAGGTTAAGTGAGAAGCCAGCGGTCTCAAGTCTTCGCATTTTGGCCCGCACCGCGAAGGGCCGGAAATGGGCGCGATTGGCGTGCATCTGTCCCCGAGAGAGACGGAAATTCTTCATGAAGCAGCGCTCGGCCGGACCACGAAGGAGATCGCTGCCCTTCTGAGCATCCGCGAGCGCACCGTCAATTGGCACTTTGCGAAAATCTTCGCGAAGCTAGGTGTCGCGAACCGCACCGAAGCCGTTGCCGTGGCCCTCGAGCAGAAACTCATCCCTCGTCCACACCATGAGCGTGGGAATACCGACGACGAACCGCCCTGAGGCGGCGACAGCTGGGCCCGCGCGGGTTGTCAGACGCCTCAACTCCGCGGGGTCGCCACGCGTGTGAGCGCTCTGACGCTCAATCTGCCTATCCCCGGGTCGCCGCACGGCCTGGCAGGTCGATCGGAAATCCTGCGCGAACTCTCTCCCCGCGACTAGGCGACAAGCGCACGGCGGGCGACCTCGGTCGCATTAGGTGGGGCTCGGTCGGCCGTTGTGCAAGCAGTTTCCTCAAATGACGGCTAGACCGCGACTGACGATCTGGCAGAGGCTGGCCCAGTCCGCGGCGGACTCTGCGACAAAAACAACTTTGGAGATGACAGCTATGCGAAAGGCGCTATCGAGTGCCTCGACGATCTTCGCGCTGCTGCTTCTTGTTCTCTCAGTTGGTTCGGCTCCAGCGGCAGCCGATGATTCGTCTCTTGCTGCTGAGGCGGCCCGGCTCCGCGAACTCGGCAAGGACGGCCAGCCTCATGACGTGAGCGCGGCGTACGAGAAGGCGCTCATCTTGAAGTACACGGGTCGGATGGACATTGTGTCGAGAACGATGCAGCGGGTGTCCGTGCGATCGTTCCGGACCACGAACGAGCGCTTCCCGGATGTCTACAGCGATCAGTGGGGCGGCTACATCTCCCAGATGACAACCGAGCAGGTTCGCGGGCTCTGGGCGGACTCTTACGTGTCCCGATCTTGCACCGGATTCTGCGATTTCGCACCGCTCGTTGGAAGCTGGGTCGGTATCGGCGGTGTCGGGAATAAGCAACTGCTGCAGGTCGGAGTGAGCCAGCGATCTGGCTTCGCGTTCTACGAAGCGTTGCCTGGTACGGCTGTGTGGATGTTTGACGTCAACGACGGCGATTCAACTTACTACTACATCGCCTGGGACACCTCAACCTCGATGTGGTACGTATTCGCACAAGATGTGACGCTCAGCAGGTCGGCAAGTTTCGAGGTGAGCTACTCTCCCGACCTGACTACGGCGGATTGGATCACCGAGGTCCAACAGAACTACGATGGGATCCCCGACGGCGCCACGCCGGTCGCGTTCGTGAATCCTCTCTGGATGGATTGGTCAACGTCGACTCATCGCATCGACCAGGCCGCGACCGCATGG
The DNA here is from genome assembly GCA_005889295.1 of Chloroflexota bacterium. Taxonomy (GTDB): domain Bacteria; phylum Chloroflexota; class Limnocylindria; order P2-11E; family P2-11E; genus 3-1-20CM-2-70-9. The sequence goes on from VBEY01000050.1 coordinate 15,465, forward strand.
CGTGAGATCCTCCGCAAGCCGTCGGGTGTCTGCATCGTTCCGACGGGGCTTGACGGCAATGGCTCATTCACGAACTTTCGATACTCAAGTTGTTGACGGTGGCGCTCCGACTGAGATCGGGGAGTGCCGTACCTTGAGCTGAGTTGAGTCGGACGAAGGGAGCCACGCGTGTCATGATGGTCGGGCTCTCTTCGTTCGGCTCGTAGGCGCCCTGGTGGTCCCGGTCAACGTCTCTCAGCCGGCCGCCGTCACGAACCTGATACCAGGCGGCCGTCAAAGAACGTGCACCGTCGCTCGTCTAGTTTGAATGAGAGCGGCCTACAGGAGAAGACGGTGGATCCGCGTTGGCAATCGCTCTACGCGGACTGCCGCAGCGACCTCTATCGGGTCGCTGCGTATCTGATTGGCAGCGCGGAGGCGGAAGAAGTGGTGCAAGAGGCATTCGAGCGGGGTATGCACGAGCGCAACTTCTTCGAGGACATTGGAGATCCGCTGGCATGGCTGCGTAGAGTGACTCTGCGTCTCGCCATCTCGCGCCTGCGGCGCCGGGCGGTGCTTGAACGGATCCTGCCCCTTGCAGCGGCGCGAGCGCCAGCGCAGCCCGATCCGGACCTTCACGATGCGCTCCGTCGCTTGCCTCCGACACAGCGAGGTGCGCTCGTCCTTCGTTACTACTTCGGTGCCGACTACAGCGAGATCGCCCGAACTCTCGGACTCACCGAGAAAAGCGTCGGTTCGATATTGACCCGCGCCCGCGCCGCCCTCCGGCGGGAACTCGCGTGACCGACGAGCGCCAGCTGGCTGAACGCTTCCGGGTTGCCATTCGCGCAGTTCCGGTGCCCGACCGACCCCTTCGCGGCCGTAGGCGGCGCCCCAACTACGCGGGTCTCCTGCTAGGCGTTCCTGTGACGGTCGCGGTTCTCATCGCGGCGTTCGCACTTAGTCAGCTGCTCATCGCGTACCGGGCCGAGCGCGCAGCGGGCCCAGACGAAACGCTCTCACCACTTTCCGCCACGCTTCAACGTGGCGAAGCAATAGAACTCGTGCGCAATGACAGTCGGGTGGGCCGGGTTGACCGAATCGAAGCCAAGCTGCTGACCTGGGATGAGTACCTGAAGGTTCCAAGTGCCTTGCGGTCGTTGCCTGGTGACCCACATGCCACCCCAGCTGCCACCATCGTGTCCGTCGACGCGGGTGCGCAGAACGTTTGGGTCGTCGCCGTCTCGGGCGAGGTGTGGCCGAACGGGAAAATGCCTGAGCGGTTTGGCGGCTCTAGTCCGCCTTCGAGCCCGACGCCCTACCCGCCTTACCGTTGGGCAATGTTTATCGTGGACGCCGCACGAGGGCAGATCGCATTGGTTGCCACTGCTGGCATCGCGGAGTCCTGGCCGCCCGCGTTCGACAAGCTGCCCAACCATCCACGGAGTCCGTAGCCGGAAGGTGGCCGCTCAGCTGGCGCTGGACCTGCCTTTTGATGCACACGACTGAAATCGGCGGCCTGCTGCCCGCCTCGTTTCCTATTGAGTTCGATCCGCTTGGTCACATGAGCCGCGACAGCGTGTGGTTTGTGGCTGTTGAACGCGCACTCAGCGAGTCCGCAATCAACGACTTTGTTCGACAACTCGAACTGAGCCGACCCCGGGGCTCGAACCCGGAACCGGTGGTTTACAAAAC
>VBEY01000258.1 GCA_005889295.1 Chloroflexota bacterium
AGCAGCAGGAAGCCGAAGAAGGCGAGCGCGGGCCGCGGGTCGATCGCGCGGACCGCCGCCACGACGCTGTCGCCGGTGAACCCGCCGGAGCCGTCGTCCTGGTTCAGCTGATCTTCGGCACGGTTGGGTCGGTTGGGGTTGTTCGGGTCGGAGCTCGAGTCGCCGCCTCCTGCCCCATCGCTCGAACCGGCGCCACTCGTGACGGACGCATCGGGACGGGGGAAGGGCGGCTGCGATGGCGTCGGCTCGAACTCGATCCAGCCGTACTGCGGAAAGTAGGCCTCGACCCACGCGTGCGCGTCCTGCTCTTTGACCACGAACGCGTTGCTCGCCGTGTCAAACGTGCCAGTCGTGAAGCCTTCGACGAGACGCGCTGGCACACCAACCTCACGGAGCATGACGACCATCGCCGAAGCGAAGTATTCGCAAAAATCTTGCTTCAGGTCGAAAAGAAAATAGTCGACGGGATCCTTCCCCGGGGGCGTCGCCTTCACCTGAGGTGAGTAGGAGTACGGCGGACTCCGGAGGAATGTCTCGAGCGTCTCGGCTCGGTCGTACGCGTTCGGGATGTTGTCCATGATCTGGTGCGCGAGTGCCTTGACGCGAGCGGGCAGCGTCGATGGAAGCTGCAGATACTTCGACTTGATGTAGTCGGGATACGTCGCCGCGACCTTGCGCAGGGTCTGCTTGTCGGCAGTCGAGACCAGGCTCGTCACGGTGTACGTGCCGGCAGCCTGCGACCGATTCAAGGCGTGCAGAGAGGTCGAGTAAGTCTTGTCCGCGCCCGTGTAGAACTGGTAGGGCACGTCCACTTTTTGCGGCTCGTTCGCCCCGAAGAGGATGTTCGAGTGCGGGACGATGATGTCGAACCGCGCGTCGAACTTCTCGCGGTCGGTCGTGGGCAGCGCGATCTTATCGGCCTTGTCGCTTTCGGTCGTGCGCCACCCCGCCCCCGTGTAGAAGTCGTAGGCCACGGCACGCCAGAAATGCCCGGACGGCGCCTCGACGGTCATGATCACACGGTCGCCGAGGTTCGGGGCCTGCCCGAGGCGAATCGAATCCGAGAACGAGACGCCGCGAAGCCGGCTCGGTCCGGATACGCCGGCGAAGAACCGCTGCCACTCGGCCTCGACGCTGTGGTACGGGCCCTCGAACGTGCTCCACGCGCCGTTCAGCACCTCCGCCGCCCCGACGCGCGGCGTGACGAGGGCCATGATCACGAGCACCGTCGTCCACGTGAGTCCGCCGCGGAGGAGACGCCAGTCCATCTCACCCGACGGCACGATGTTCTGCCGAGTCCAGCGCTCCTGCAGATTCACGATGTGGATCCGCACGAGCAGCACGAGGACCGCAAGCGTGAACACGATGAGATCCGGATACAGGTTCGTCAGGGCCACCGACACGTTGATGACCAGGCACGCGCCGTTGAAGATGACCGCGTCCCAGATCCTGCCGTTCCGCGCCAGGATGAACGAGCCCACAAACGTGGCACACCAGACCGAGGCCCCCAGGAAGAGGACGAACACGGTCGGATCGCTCGCGGCCTCCCCGGCGAGGACCTGGGTGATCCAGTTGTTCACCAGGATCGCGAGGTGCGTCAACTTCTCGCGGAAGGTGACGCCGCCGACCGACGCGAACGTCGTCGAGAGAGTGATCATGAGCATGCCGATCGCGGCGCCGGCGAAAATCGCCCGCGAGAAGCGGATCCGCCCGTTGCCCATGAGCGTGCCGACCAACACCCCGACGAGCGCGATCCACCAGAACTGCTCGTTGATCTCGACCCAGTCCGCGTGCTGCAGCGACAGCGGGTACATCGAGATCACCACGAGATAGATGGGGAGCGCGAACCACCCGCCGCGGAAACTCAATTTCTTGCCGTCGACGCGGGGGAAGAGCGCTTTCCGGATCGAGCGCAGGCGCTCCCTCATGCGATCGCCGCCGTCGACTCGTGGAAGAGCTCCTCGATGGGCGCACCGGCCGCGAGGTGAGCGGCTGGAACGCCGGCGACGGCGAGCTCGCCGAGGATCGCCCGGCGGCGCGCGCGGTCGCGCTCATCGAGATCGAAGGGTGGGCTGACGAGCACCGCCTGCGTCGCGATCGCCGTCTCGCGGAGGGTGCTGGCAGGCCGGACCCAGGCGCGATCGAGCGACGGCGTGATCAGAAGGCAGGACGCGCCCCGCCGGAGACGTGGCAGCGTCTCGACGAGCGTCTCCTGGAGCGTGCGCGTGCCGCCGGCATGCACCTCCGCGAGGTACTGCATGAGCTTGCCGAATTGTTTCGTCCCCCGGTCTGGATGCAGCACCTCGGCGTGATGGCCGTTCGTCACGAGACCGACGTTGCGGTGCCCGTCGAGCGCCTTGCGCACGACCGAGGCCGCGACGGTGACCGCCCGTTCTTCGGTCGAGTCCTCGCCGTCGCCGTGGTGCCAGCGCCCATCAAGATCGAGATAGATCCAGAGATCCGCCGTCCGATCGAGCTCGAATTCCTTGACATGGAGACGGCGGTGGCGCACCGACGATGGCCAGTGGATCCGGTTCATAGCGTCGCCCGGCTGGTACTCGCGGATGCCCATGACCATCGACGTCGACTGAAGGGAGCGCTGCCCGGTGAGCACGTTGCCCTCCAGCAAGGATCCGGGTAGCGCCCAGAACGGAAGCTGGACGACGCGGGGATAGACAAGGAGCAGGGCCTCGGATGGAACGCGCGCCTCGGTAGCGAAGAGTCCGAAGGGATCACCGCTCCGGAGCACGATCGGACCGAGCCTGAAGCGGCCGCGGCGCTGAGCCTTCGCGAGCACCTTCCACTTGCGCGTCTTGCGGCCGCCGATGGAGAGCACGCGACCGGGAAGCGGTTCGGGCCAGTTCGACTTCTCGAACACTTCGAGCCAGAGCTTTCCGAGGGCGTGATCGTTCGTGAGCTCATACGAGAGCTCGATCGTGTCACCCAGGTGCGCATACGACTGCCCCAGGGATCGCTTCACCGAGAGGCCCTCGAGCGTCAGCCGCGAAAGGACCGACATGGCGATCGCCACGAACAGCACGAGATACGAGAGGTACGACAGGAGCTCGACCCCGGTCGAGACCGCGACGATGAAGAGGACGAGCCAGAGGACCGCGAAGCGCCAGGGCTTCATCGGGCTCTACGCCCTCAGCGCTTGACCGGAGATCGCTTCCACCGGGACCGAGGCGAGGATCTCAGCGATGACGGTCGTCGCGGCAAGATCCTTGAGCCGCGCCTGCGGCTGAAGAATGAGCCGGTGGGCGAGCGTCGGCGCGGCGAGCGCCTTGACATCGTCCGGCACGACGTAGTCGCGGCCGTTCATCGACGCATAGGCCTGCGCCGCTCGCGAAAGGGCGAGCGACCCGCGTGGCGACGCGCCGAGGTAAACGTCCGGGTGCGACCGTGTCGCCGTGACGACATCGACCACGTATTTCTTGACCGACTCGGCGAGGTGGATCTCGCGCGAGGCGGACTGAGCGCGGAGGAGCTCCTCCGAGGTCAGCACCTGATCGATCGTCTCGAGTGGGTGGATGAGTCGCTGCGCATCGAGGATGGCGATCTCTTCGCGCTCCTTTGGGTAGCCGAGATGAATACGCATGAAGAAGCGGTCGAGCTGTGCCTCGGGAAGCGGGAACGTGCCTTCGTACTCGATCGGGTTCTGCGTCGCCATGACGAGGAACGGCTCCGGCAGCTGATAGGTGGTCCCGTCGACCGTTACCTGGTGCTCATCCATCGACTCGAGCAGCGCCGACTGCGTTTTTGGCGTCGCCCGGTTGATTTCGTCGGCCAGGACGACCTGGCTCATGACCGGTCCTGGCCGGAATTCGAAAGTGCTCGTCCGCTGGTTGAAGATGGAGACGCCGGTCACGTCGGAGGGCAGGAGGTCCGGGGTGAACTGGATCCGCCGGAAGGAGCATCCGAGCGACCGAGCGAGAGCCTTCGCGAGCACAGTCTTGCCAGTTCCGGGGACGTCCTCGACGAGGATGTGGCCGCGGCACAGGAGCGCGACGAGCGCGAGCTCGATCTCGTGGTGCTTGCCAAAGATGACCCGCTCGACGTTCACGACCACGCCGTTGACCCGCGCCGCGAGAGCTTTCTCCACGGTGCCTACTTACCCCTCTTCGTTGAGTTTCCGCGCCCCGTCTCCAAAGTATGGGTCAGTCAGAGAACAGCAAGGGACAACCTCTGGTTCATATACGTATCGGCGGCGGGGGCAGTTCCGTTGCGGCCACTCCTCTCGCCAGGCGGGTCCTGTCACGGGGTCGCGGTCGCGCGCTCGCCTACCGGTCCGCTCCGTCGCCCTGTCGATCGATCCCAAGCGACGCGGCCGGTGAGCGGCGAGCGCCCAACCCGCTCCCCCGTGCCACCCGTCCGCCGGCCTCAGGAGTGCTATTTGCCCAGTGCGGCCCGCATGACCTGGGCGCCGAGTGGCGCGGCGGCGACTCCTCCCTCGAGGGTGTTCTCAACGATCACGGCAACCACGACCGTCGGCGCGGCCGCCGGCGCGAAGCCAACGAACCAGCCGTGGGGGGCCTGGCCGGGACGGTTTTCGGCGGTGCCCGTCTTTCCCGCCACGTCCACGCCGGGGATCTTCGCTCCGAACGCAAACGCGCCCGGACCCGCGACGGCGCCGACGAGCATCGTCGTCAGGGTTTTCGCGGTGGTCGGCGATATCACCTGGCCCTGGGGACCGGGCGCGATCTCGCGAACGACATGGCCCTCGTTGTCGCGGACTTCGGAGGCGTAGTGGGCGGTCGGCATGACTCCCCCGTTCGCGATCGTCGCGTAGATCAGCGCCATCTGGAGCGGCGAGACGAGAAGCTCGCCCTGGCCGTAGGACGTGTCGGCAAGAAGCGTCGGACGGTCGATCGCGCCCGAGTCCGAGAGCTGGCCCTTCGCCGCGGCGAGGTCGAGCTTCGGCGTCGAACCAATCCCGAAGCGCCTCGCGTAATCGGTGAGCCTCGCGGCGCCGATCTCCAGACCAACCTGGGCGAAGTAGAT
>VBEY01000259.1 GCA_005889295.1 Chloroflexota bacterium
AAGCCATCGAGATCGAGCAGCAAGAGACTTAGGGGAGCGTTCTGTCTCTGCGCGACCGCGATCGCGGACCGCAGGCGATCGTCGAACAGGGTTCGGTTCGGAAGACCGGTGAGCGCATCGTGGAGGGCCTGCTCGCGTAGCTCGGCCTCGGCTCGCTCCCGTGAGGTGACGTCTCGCAATAGCCAGACCCGACGGTCGTTCTCGTCCGCATGCGCGACTCGGCGCACCACGTCGACGTCGACCAGGTTGCCGTCGTGCGTGCGGATCTGTGCGCGGAAGGGAAGGTGTTCGTCGCGATGCTTCGTCAGGAAACCCTCGCCGACGACGACCACGTCCGCGATCGATAGTCCCCTCGCGAGATCGTCGGCGCCGTAGCCGGTCAGCATCGCGAACGCTCTATTCCAGTAGATCGGCCGGCCGGCCTCGGTCATGAGGACCGCGTCCCCAGCGTCCTCCTGAGCCTCAAGGATCGGCTCGTACGTGTTGTGCTCGCGCTCACGCAGTGCATCGAGCTCGGGCACCACCGCGTTCAGCAGGGCTCCGGCGGTGAGGTAACCGACGAGGTGCAGCACGACCTGCGCCGCGCTCACGGGAATCGCCAGCGTTGAAGCCCGGAACACCATCACCACGACGTAGGTGAGCGACAGCGAAGCAGCAGCGAGCAGTGCGCCGCTCCGAAACCGAAAACCACCGCTCGCGATCACAAGAAATCCACATGCGTAAACGGTCCAGCTCGGGTCGGGAGCGAAGACGAACAGGGCGAAGCCGACGAGGCTGATGTCCGCTGCGAGGGTGAAGCGCGAGGCCTGCTCACGGTCGTCTGCCGTGCGCACCCTCACCCAGGCCAGGATGACGAGCAGGCCGTAGCCAGCAAAAAAGACCCCGAGCACCAGGACGAAGAGCGGGCCCACGTTCGGCACGGTCTGGCCAAGGAGAAGGACAAACGCTGCCCCAACGAGGCGCAACGCGCTGATCACCGTTTCAAGACCCTTGTGGTCGATGCGCGCCGATCGGTGGTCCACGATCCCGACCGCGCTCGTGCTGACGTGACCGGTCATGGAAGACCGGGCGGCGTCGGGATAGGCGTGGGTAGGGGCGGCAGCGTCGGCAGTGGCGGCGTGCTGGCCGGCGGCGGCGTGAGCGAGGGCGCCGGCGGAGCGGTCGGCGAAAGCGCCGTGGATGGTGGCGCGGTCGGGGCGGCCGTGGCCGGCGCGGCCGTCGGCCCCGATGTTCGTGTTTCTGGCGTAGCCGGCGCCGTTGCCGCGGGAGTGGGGAGGGGAGCCGTCTCTGGTGCCGCCGGGCCGGTTGTCGAGCTCGCAAGCGGAGACGCGGTTGCCGTACCCGGTGGGTCGCTCGGCGCTTGGTGGTTGCCGGCATCACGCGTGAGGCTGAATCCGGCGAGCGCGACGGCAACCGCGAGCGATGGCCCGAGGAGCACATACAGGGTGAAGGAAGCTCGGCTGCCGTGGCCGAGTGCCCGATCGCCCGGCTTCCCCACTTGCCCGCCCACGCCTGGTAGGTACTTCTTACCCTCCCTCCAAGCGGGATAAGTGACGACGACGTTGCAAAGGTGAGCGCGCGTAATCAGCCCCCAGGAGCGCACCCTGAACGCGACTTCCGGTGTGCCGCAACGCGCACATGTTTGGACGCAACGAGCCCAAATTCGCGGTTGCCGCCCGGCCGAAAGGGGCGGTCCTCGGACCGTGTGAGCTAGAAGCCGAACCCCGTCGGCGATTCCGCGCGCAGCATCAACGAGCGGCGGTCTTTCGCCGGCATCTCGATGACGATGAGCACGCCCTGCCAGTCGCCGTCTCCAGGCACCTTCCACGTGCTGAAGGCGAGCGGCGCGTTGGCGCTGCCCGCGACGCGCGTCCATCCAGCGGCAGCGAGCTGCTGCGCGAAGAATGATTCGAGCTCCGCGGCTCCCTTGGCGGTCGTCGCGACGGCGTCGGACTGCTGGCGTGGACCGCCCATGCTCGCGCCCGTGGACTGGAGGAGCACGCCGTCTGGCGCGCGCAGCGCGGGGAGACGCTGTGCAGGAATCATCGGTTGAGGGCCGCCCTTCTGGGAGCAAGGCGAGCCCATGAACTGCTGCGCGCTGCTGGTCTGCGCCGGCTCGACGTGCACGCGCACATCGTTCGCGGCATTGGGACGGGCGAAGACGGTGAGCGAAACGTACGGAAGGCCGTCGCCCTTGCAGAACATGCTGCCCTTCGCCGGACCGGCTGTCCCCTGGAATCCTCCCGGCTGCATCCCCTGAGGCGTCGGCGGTGGGGTCAGCCCTTTCTTCGCCAGCTCGCGCTCATAGAAGGAGGTGACGTCGTCGGCTGTGCCAGGGACGTCGAGGACGGCGTCGAATGATGGGTTCGCCCCGGCGCGTTGACGAAGCACGCTGCCGACGAGGTGCGAGCTCGCCGGCACCGGCAGATCGAAGCTCGCGTTTGGCGGCATCGCGCCCGGGTACAGGGTCGCGGTCTGCGTGGATCCGTCGGGCATCGGGTAGGGCGGAGAGATGAGCCGTGAGGCGAGCTCCGCGAGATCGTCCTTCGACGCGGGGACCGCTCCCTGGCCGCCACCGCGGATCTCGCCCACCTGTGCCGCGAGCTCGACTGCGGTGAGCGCGATAACGAGTGTGAGCGCGACGGCTGCCAGTCCGCCGAGCACCATTCGCACGAGCGCATCAAAGCATGTCGCCTGCGCAAAGCAAGCGACGTTCGGGAAAGCGCCTTCATGCGCGTCTAGAAAACGAGCGGTCAGTCAAGCGTTTCCAGTCGTGCGCTCATGCCGGTTAGGCGAGAGGCTTCTCGGTCGTCGCCTGGGTCCAGCGATCGTGGTAATCGACGACGTCGCGCAGGTCCGGAAGCGTCTCCTCGGGCCCGACGCGCTCTATGAATCGCGCCGTTGCGTACCTCCACGTCCTATCGACGAGGCGCTGGAGATCGTCACGCGCGATGGCGCGCCCCGGAAACACCGGGACCGTCCGCTGTCCCGCGCGCCAGGGCTTGGGCGTCAGCCGGGCGCGGAACGATCGCTGGGCGCGGCAGAGTAAGACGTATCGCGGGTCGGCGCCGAGCTCTTCGAGGAACGCTCGCGTGTCGTCACCTGCCGGATCGAAGGTGCGGTTGGTGCAGAGGTAGCGCCAGCCGGCCCGAGTCCGGTAGGCGCGCATCGCAATCTCGGGGTGGTTAGCCAGAACGGTCGCAACCTTCGCGGGCGGCCGGTCTCCTGACGGAGGCTTCGGTCCGCGGTCGTCGGTGTCCACGTCAGCGAACAGCGCAGTGGCCGCGTTCATCACGATGGCGCCGTAGCCGTTCACCGTGATACGAGCGGATTCGCCGGCGGCACCGCGAACAACCTCGACGAGCGCTTCCGCGCGCCGGTCCGCAAAGTACGCGTATCCACCGAGCGCTTCGCTTCGGCCCGTGAGAAGGTCCTCGAGCGCGCGTCGAGCCTGTTCCTCGGCGACCTGACGAGCGTCGGCGGCGGACATTCTCGAAATCCCAACCCCGGAGCGGAACACGCGCTTTCCCGTTCGTGGATCGGTCGCCGGAAGCGTGCGTATCTCGCGGAAGATGCGCTCCTCGCCTGCGGGAAGGAAGCGTGGCTCGCTGCCGGGAAGCCTCAGAGCCGGCTCGTCATCTGGCGGCTCGCCGTTGCCACGCCGGAACATGCGGCCGATGAATCCCACTAGCGGCGCGCCATCCGTGAGATGTTGTTCAGGATCGAGAGCGCGGTTCCGCTGAAGACGCGGTCCTTCTCCACGCCCGAGAAAACCAGATCCTCGATGGAGCTCACCGCTTTCTCGATCGACCCGAGCAGGTGCGGATAATCGCTGCCCATCGCCATGTGGTCGGCGCCGACGATCTCGCGGAGCATGCGCAGATTGTGTGGGGAGAATGTGACCGTGTCGTAGTAGAGCCTCTTCAGATAGAAGGATGGCGGCTCGTCGATGTTGACGCGGCACTCGGCGAAGTCACGCCAGCCTGAGTCGAGGCGCTCCATGAGGTACGGGACCGCGCCGCCGGCGTGCGCCACGAGCCAGCGAATGTTCGGAAGCTGCCTGAACACGCCCGCGTAGCAGAGCCTCGCGATCGCGACCGTCGTGTCGAACGGAAAGCCCACGATTGGCCCCAGCACATACTCGGTGAACGCATCGGCAGCCGCCGGGATCATCGGATGGACGAACACGCAGACCTTCCGCCGGTCGGCCTCCTCGAAGAACGGCCGGTAGACGGCGTCGGCGAGGGCGCGGCCACGGATGTTCGAGAGAACGATGACGCCCTGCATCCCGAGCTCGTCCAGCGCGCGCTCGAGCTCGCGGAGCGCGGCGTCGGGGTCGTCCATCGGGATCGAGGCGAAGCCGAGGA
>VBEY01000260.1 GCA_005889295.1 Chloroflexota bacterium
ACCGGCTGGTGGCACACGATCGCGACCACGGTCATGCGCCGACCGCTCGCGGTGCTCGTCCCGGTCGTGGCCTTCATCCTCCTGGCGGGGTCGCCCTTCCTTCACCTGCGCCTAGCGAACAACGACGTGACGACGCTCCCGACTCACGAGGAATCGCGTGCCGCGTTCGACCGGCTGGTCAACGAGTTCCCCGGGGGGAACCAGACCCACATCAGCGTCGTGGTCGAGTATTCGAGCGCCGATCCCCTCGCGCCGACGCATGTCCCCGGGCTCGTCGATCTCGCGAAAAAGATCGCGGCGATCCCTGATGTCGACAAGATCACGAGCCCCGTCACCGTCGATCCCCGCCTCGGCCCCGCGGACTATGCCGCGCTCTACTCGCAACCGCGGTCACAGCTCCCGCAGCAGCTTCAGGCCCTCGTCCGCGGCACCGTGGGCCAGCACATCGTGGTGTTCGACGTGGTCACGCAGAAGAGCATCTACAGCGACGAGGCGCGGCAGCTCGTGCGCGCGATTCGAGCGCTTCCCGCGCCGCCGGACGCGGCGCTCGCGGTAACGGGGTTCACGGCCATCGATCTCGACACCGTCGACTTCATCGCGAGCCACACACCGGCGGCGCTCGCCTACATCGTCGCCGCGACGATGCTGGTGCTGTTCCTCCTGCTCGGGTCGGTGGTCCTGCCGCTGAAGGCCGTGGTCATGAATCTTCTCTCGATCTCCGCGTCGTTCGGCGCGCTCGTGTGGATCTTCCAGGACGGCCATTTCGCGGCGCAGCTCGGCTTCACGCCGGGTTCGATCGACCCGACCCTCCCCGTGATCATGTTCTGCACCGTCTTCGGCCTGTCGATGGACTACGAGGTCCTGCTCCTCTCGCGGATGCAGGAGGAGTACCTGAAGACTCACGACAACACCCACTCCGTGGCGATGGGGCTCGAGAAGAGCGGTCGGCTCATCACCGGCGCCGCCGCGATCATGGTCGGGGTCTTCGCCGCGTTCGGGCTCGCCGACATCGTGCTGATCAAGGCCATCGGCCTGGGGATGGCTCTCGCCGTGGCCATCGACGCCACGCTCGTCCGCGCCCTGGTCGTGCCCGCGACGATGCGGCTTCTCGGCGATCTGAACTGGTGGGCGCCCGGGCCGCTCGCGCGGTTCCAACGGCGAATCGGTCTCGCGGAGCTGGCGGCCTAGCAGCGAGCCAGTTGCGCCTCGTCGGTAGGATGGGCGCTCGTGCAAGCCACCACCCCGGCGCCGGCACTCCGTCCTCTCGGTGTTGGAGACGTCCTTGACCGGACGTTCAGCGTCTACCGGTCGAGGCCGCTTCTCTTCATCGGGCTCTCCGCGATTTGGTACCTCCTGCTCGTCCTGGTGTTCATCGTGCTCGCGGTGGCCGTCTTCGCGAGCGCCCTCGCTGCGTTCGCGAGACAGACCGCGACTCCGAGCCCCGAGCAGGTCGGCGGCGCGATCGCCGGCATCATCGGCTTCGTCGTCGTCGCGGTCATCGTCGCGATCGTCCTGTTCTCGGCGCAGAGCGCATCGCTCGTGGATGCGGCTGCGCGGCGTTACCTCGCGAAGGACGTCGGCATCGGAGAAGCCTTCAGAGCGGGACTTTCCGCGGCCGGGCGGCTCTTCCTCGCCGGCATCCTGGTATTCCTCGCGATCGTCGGCGTCTGGGCGGTCCTCTTCATCGTCGCCGCGATCATCAACCAGTTCCTGGCGTTCGCGCTTGCGTTCATCGCCGCGATCGTCGTGAGCGCGTACCTCGCATGCTCGTGGCTCGTCGCGCCGGTCGTCGTCGTGATCGAGAAGATGGGGCCCATCGCCGCACTCGGCCGCGCGTGGCGGCTCTCCAGCGGGAATCGCTGGCGGATCTTCGGGATCCAGGTCCTTCTCCTCATCCTCAACCTCGTCCTCTCGATCCTCATCGGCGGGATCTTCGGTGGGTTCGCGGCGGCCGGCGGCCAGGGCACCACGGCGGGCCAGATCGGCGTCAGCAACATCCTCGAGAGCCTCGTCAACCTCGCCTCCACGATCATCTGGGCGCCGGTCGAGTGGATCGCGTTCACCGTGCTCTACTACGACCTACGAGTCCGCAAAGAGGCGTTCGACCTGCAGCTCGCCGCCGAGGCCCTGCCGCAGTCCTGAGACGCGCTCTCGTTCTGGCCCTCGCTCTCTGGATCGCCTTCCCGTCCAGCGCGTACGCGGACACCCTCACGCTCGTTGCGTATCGCTCGCGGCTCGTGCAGGTGCGCGCTCTCGTTGACCGATCGCGTGGGGTTGGGACGCTCGAGCGCGAGCGCTTGCTGGCTCAGGCCACCGCACTCTTGCGCCAGACAACCGCGATCCAGAGCCACGGCGAGACCGTGCCGATCGACGACGGCCCGATCGCTCTGCTGTTCGTCGATGTGAACGGCGCGAACGAAGCCCTCGCCATCCTCGATGCCTACGTCGCGACGGCTGATCGGGCTGTCCAAACGGGCATCGACCCCGCGACGGCCGACGCCCGCCTCCGCGAGGTCCTGGGAAACACGGGCGGCGCGGGAACCGCGGTCTCGGGGATCGGCGCGCTCGCTCAATGGATCCAGACGCGGCTCGCCGCGTTCCTGAGCGGCCTCCGTGGGATTCCCGATCTCCGTTTCCTTCAATGGGGCGTCGCCGCGCTCGGAATCGGCCTGGTCCTCTTCATCGTCGCGACCCTCGGGCGCGGAGTCAGGGAGCGCGTCCGCCGTGAGGTGCTGTTGCCCGATCGCGCGCTCGCCCGCGCGGAGGATCCCGCGGCGCACCGCCGCGCCGCCGAGGCCGCGCTCGCGGGCGGACGCGCGCGCGAGGCCATCCATGAGCTCTACCTGTACGTGCTCCGATCCCTTGCGGCGCGCGAGCTCATCCGCTACGACCCGGCGCTGACCGATCACGAGCTGCTCCTCCGCGCCGCCGCGATCCCGAACGCGGATGCGCTCCGCGACCTCGTCGCGCTGTACGAGCGGGCGTGGTTCGGTCTGCGCGAGCCCGACGCTGCCGAAGCCGAGCGGGCGCGGTCGCTCGCCACGCGGGTCGCCGGATGAAGCAGCTGCGGCGAGTCCACCCGCTCTACTTCGTCGCGCTCATCCTCTTCATCGTTGCCCTTGTCGCGAGCGCCCTAACCGCGGATACCTCCGGAGGTGTCTCACGGTCCGCGTCCGTCTACGACACCGGGCCGGGCGGGACAGCGGCGCTTCGCAATTACCTCGAGGCGATGGGCGCGTCGACCACGACCGTCCAGGGCGACACCTTCGCGGCCGATCCCTCGCAGGTCGGCGTGCTCTTCATGCTCGGACCGAGCGAGACCTTCACCCAATTCGACGTCGATGCCGTGCGGCGCTTCGTGACGGCGGGCGGAACGGCGGTGCTCGCGACCGACGCGGGCATCGTCGACGGCGCGGTCCTGGACAGGTTCGACCTCCACGTCGCCGGTGCGCTCGGCCCCGGTCAGTACCCGGTCGGCGGGATCGCCTTCGCCGATCCGCCGGCGCACGCCATCGCGCTCGACCGCGGGATCACGCTTTCGCTCGGCGCCGGCCGCATCGGGCTGGCGTCTACATCCGGACGAACTTTCGTGGCCCTGGCGCGCGAAGGGACAGGTTCGCTCATCGTGGTCGGGTCGGTCGCGCCGTTCCTCACCGCCGAGCTCGGCGAAGCCGACAACGGGCGCTTCGCGCTCGCGCTTGCTGCGCCGGCGATGGCAACTCGCCGCACGGTCGCATTCGACGAGTACCACCACGGCATCCACCCGACCACCGATTTGCTCGTGCTGCTCACCCGAACCTGGCCCGGCCGAGCGCTCGTGTTCGTCGGTGTGGCGTTCTTCCTGTACCTCATCGCGAGCGGCCGCCGGCTCGGTCCAGCGATCCCGCTGGACCCCCGTCCGCCGCGTTCGAGCCTCGAGTACATCCGCGGGTTCGCCGGACTGGTCCGGCGGTCGGGACACGGCGAGATCGCGCGCCGCAGGTTCCGCCGCGAGCTTCACGGCGCTCTCGCGCGGGAGCTCGGGCTCGACCCCGAGACGCCGTTCGCCGACATCGTCGCGGAGCTTTCGGCGACCGACCGCGAGCGTGCGGCACGGGCGCGCGCGCTCGACGAATCGCTCGGGCGGCCATTGCGGGACGAGGCGCTCCTCCGTACCGTCCGCGAGATCGGCCAGATCACCGGCGCGCGCGAAACAGGAGGGACGGCGTGAGCACCAAAGACATCGCGGCCCGCTACGCAACCCAGATCCATCGCGTCGTCGTCGGCCAGGACGAGACCGTTCGTCTCTCGTTCATCGCGCTTCTCCTTCGGGGTCATCTCCTCATCGAGGGGGTGCCCGGCACCGCGAAGACGCTTCTCGCGCGAACGGTCGCGCGTCTCATCGGCGGGACCTTCAAGCGCATCCAGTTCACGCCCGACCTGATGCCGAGTGACGTTGTCGGCACGACGGTGTACGAGATCTCGACGAGCTCGTTCCGCACGCGAACCGGCCCGGTCTTCGCGAACGTCGTGCTCGCGGACGAGATCAACCGCGCGCCCGCGAAGACGCAGAGCGCGCTTCTCGAGGCGATGGAGGAGCGGCAGGTGACACTCGAAGGCGACTCGCTGGCCCTCCCTGATCCGTTCCTCGTGCTCGCGACGCAGAACCCGGTGGAGTACGAAGGCACGTACCCGCTTCCCGAGGCCGAGCTCGACCGTTTCGTGTTCAAGGCGATCGTGCGGTATCCCGCCGCCGAAGAGGAGCGCGCCATCCTAAGAGCGCACGACCGTGGGCAACCCGCGGCGAAGATCGGCGAGATCGATCCCTTCGCGCAGGGCACGCTGGAGCAGTGCCGCGGCGAGGTCGAGCGCGTGACGGTCGAGGACTCGGTGCTCGACTACGTCGTGCGCATCGCGGCCGAGTCGCGCCGCTCGCCCGACCTGATCCTGGGAGCGAGCCCGCGCGCAGCCGTGCATCTACTGCGCGCGGCCAAGGCCGCCGCGGCGATCGATGGTCGCGACTTCGTGACACCCGACGACGTGAAGTCGCTCGCCACGCCGACGCTGCGGCACCGTCTAGTGCTGAAGGCCGAAGCGGAGATCGAGGGTCTTGACGCCGACGCGGTCTGCAAGCGCGTGCTCGCGCGTCTCGACGTGCCCCGCTGAGCCGTCTCGCCTCGCTCCCGCTCCCACGCCCGCGCCTGCTGGCTTTGATCCTGGTCGCGGCCCTTCCGCTGGCGCTCGCCGAAGTTACGCCGGCCTTCGTGACGCTCGCCGCGCTCGTCCTCGTGGCCGCGCTGGCGCTCGCGATCGTCGACTTCCGCGCCACCCCGTCGCCGTCGACCATCCCGATCGAGCGGGTCGCGGAGCCGCAGCTCTCGATCGGCGTCGGCAATCGCGTTGCCGTCCGGCTGCGAAATCCGTTCGCCCTCCCGCTCCGCGCGACGGTGCGCGACACGGTGCCTCCGTCGTTCGACGTCGATCGGCGCACGGCCGAGCTTGTCGTCGGTCCGGGTCTCGCGGCCGAGACCACGTACGCCGCGCGGCCGCGGCATCGCGGCAGCTTCCGTTTCGGAGACGTGCACGTCCGCCTGCGCGGCCCGCTCGACCTGTTGCAGCGGCAGGGCCGCGTTCCGGCGGACGCCCCCGCGAATGTGTATCCCGACCTCCAGGAGATCCGCCGCTATGAGGTGAGCCTCAGGCGCGGGCTCGCGTATGACGCGGGTCAGCGTCGCGCGCGCATCCCCGGCGCGGGCTCGCTGTTCGAACGCCTGCGCGAGTACCAGCCCGACGACGACCCCCGCTCGATCTCGTGGACGGCGACCGCGCGCCGCGGCCGCCCGATGAGCGTCGAGTACGAGACCGAGCGGCAGCAGCGCGTCCTCATCCTGCTCGATGCCGGGCGAATGATGTCCAGCACGCTCGGTCGGCTGACGAAGCTCGACCATGCCGTGAACACCGCGCTGATGCTCAGCTACGTCGCGATCGCGAAGGGCGATGAGGTTGGGCTCCTCGGATTCGCGGACGCCGTGCGCGCGTACGACCCGCCGCGCCGCGGACACCGGCAGTTCCTCCGCCTTACCGAGAGCCTACGGCGTCTTGAGGTGACGACGACCGAGCCCGACTATCGCGCGGCGTTCGAGTTTCTCCGATCGAAGACCGCCCGGCGCGCGTTCGCGATCGTGTTCACCGACCTGGTCGACGAGGAAGCCTCGCGCGGTCTGGTGGCGGCGGTCACCCAGCTCGCCGGGAACAATCTGGTCCTGTGCTGCGTGCTTCAGGATCCGCTGCTCGCCGAGGCCGCGGCCCGCGAGCCGGGCTCTTCGGGCGAGCTCTACGAGCGGGTGGTCGCGTCAGAGGTGCTCGATGCGCGACGCCGCGCGCTCGCGATCCTGCGTCGTCACGGTGTTCACTCGATCGACGTCCCGGCCGAGCGACTCTCGGTCGCGACGATTCAGCGCTACCTGGAGCTCAAGAAGCGCTTCTTTTGAAGGACCGTCCGACGAGCGCGATGTAGCTCCATAGCGCGACGCCCGCGACCAGCCCCACGGTGATCTTGAGCGCGAGCGGCGCGCCACTTGGCGAGAGAAAACCTTCGAGGAGACCAGCGACGCCGAGCGCGGGAACGACCAGCAGCATCACTCGGATTGCCTGCGCGCCCGCGAGACGCAGCGCATCGCGACGGCTGCGGTCGCCCGGCCGGAGGAGCGCCCACGCAAGGCGAAGACCGGCGCCGCCGGAGAGGATGATGCAAGAGAGCTCGAGCGGACCGTGCGCGGCGGTGAACGCAAGGAGGCCGCCTGAGAGGCCGTAGCCCT
>VBEY01000261.1 GCA_005889295.1 Chloroflexota bacterium
ACCGCAACGGACCGCCCGCTCGGGGTCATCCTCGTGAGCGACCGGCGCACCAAAGAACGCCAGAACGCCGTCACCCATGAGCCGTGCGACCGTGCCGCCGTACCGTTCGATGGTCTGATTCATCCGCGCGAACGCCTGGCCCACGATCGCGGTCCAGTCCTCGGGGTCCATGTGCTCGGCGATCGCTGTCGATCCGGCGATGTCGGCGAAGAGCACCGTGATGGGACGGCGCTCGCTGCTCCCCGCGGCGGCACGTGCGGGCGCTGGCGCTACGTCCCTACTCATGCGCGGACCGCCGAGTCGTCAAGTGCGTACGCGATTCCCGCGGCTGTCGCCATCGCGCGCCCGCGTTCGAACGCGGGTCTGAACTCGGTCGCGATGTCCTTCGGCAAGGCGCGCCGGTCCTGCTTTGAGATCTCGGCCAAAAGACCGGTGCCGGCGCGCTCGGACTGCGCCTGGGCGAAACCGACGAGCGTCGCCTGCCGCTCGAGCTGACCCTGCTCGAACG
Organism: Chloroflexota bacterium; assembly: GCA_005889295.1. Lineage (GTDB taxonomy): Bacteria > Chloroflexota > Limnocylindria > P2-11E > P2-11E > 3-1-20CM-2-70-9. Next base: position 509 of record VBEY01000261.1, read on the forward strand.
CGAGCTCCGCGCAATCGCTCGCGATGATTACCAGGCCCGAGAGGTCGTTGTCTTCGGTGAAGATCTGCGCGGACTCGCGAAACGCGGCGGCGGCCCCCGCGAAGTCACTTAGCTTGAGGTTGATCATCCCCGCGAGGTGAAGGCTCCACGCCAGATCGAAGCGGTTTGCGCCCGTGCGGTGGAATGAGAGCGCCTCCTGCACCGCACCGCGCGCTTCCTCGAGGCGCGCCGGGTCGACCTGGCCTCGTCGTCCGAATTGCAGGAACGTCGCGAGGCCCCACGCGGCTCGAGCCACTCCGGCGCGATCCCCGACGCGGGCCCACTTCTCGCGCGCGCTCCGCAGCAGGTCGAGGGCCCGCGGAAGATCGGAACCGGGAATGCCGTAGACGAACGAGAGGTTGTACTCGGCATTCGCCTGCACGGCATCGTCCCCGTGCGCTTCCGCGATTTCCGCGGCCTTTGCATAGCCGTCGGTCGAGGTCGCGATGTCGCCGCGCCAGTACGCGATGCCGGCCGACGCTTCGAGCGCCCTCATCAACACGAGTGGCGGAACCGCGTTCGTCGGGAGCGCGAGCAGGCGCTCGCACCAGCGGCCTCCCTCGGCAAGATGACCTCGGACCTGCCAGAAGCGCCACAGTCCGAAGACGAGGCGGCACGCGTCTTCCGCGCGTCCATCGTTGATCGATGACTCGAGAGCGGCACGAAGGTTGTCGTGCTCGAGCTCGAGAAGGTCCAGCCAGCGCCTCTGATCGCTCTCCTGAACGTGCGGGCGCGCCTCCTCCGCGAACGCGAGATAGGTGCGCGCGTGGCGCTGCCGGATGAGATCGCCCTCGTCACTCTCATCAAGACGTTCGAGGGCGTAATCGCGGATCGTGACGAGCATCCGGAATCGGGGCTCGCCATCGATCTCCGACTGGCGCACGAGGCTGTGCTCCACGAGGCTGCTCAGCGCGTCGAGGACATCCCCGCCGAGCTCCTTCGCAGGGCCACAGATCGCCTCGATCTGCGGAAGCGACCCGCCAGCCACGAAGACCGCGAGCCTCGAGAAGAGCTTGCACTCGACGGGATTTAGCAGATCCCAGCTCCAGGCGATCGCACCGCGCAGGGTGCGTTGCCGCTCCGGGAGATCTCGCGCCGTGGAAGCAAGCATGTCGAGCCCCTCGCGCAGCTTGGGCAGCATCGCCTGCGGCGTGAGCACCTTCACGCGCGCCGCCGCCAGCTCGATCGCGAGGGGCAGTCCATCGAGCCGGCTGCAGATCTCGGCGACGGCGGACGCGTTCTCCGGGGTGACTCTGAAGTCCGGGCGCACCGCGCCCGCGCGCTCGACGAAGAGCCGCACCGCATCGGACTGCGCGAGCACCTCGAGGGTCGGCAGATGTTGCGGGTCAGGTACATCTAGGGGTGGAACCGGGAACTCCTGCTCTCCGGCGATGCGGAGAGGCGCTCGGCTCGACGCGATCACCTTGAGCGCGGGGCTCGAACCGAGAAGCTGGCCAACGACGGGCGCCGCGGGAAGGATCTGCTCGAAGTTGTCGAGCACGAGCAGCATCCGCTTGCCCTTGATGTGATCGAGGAGACGCGGCAGCGGCAGCTCCGAGCCGCTCACCTGCACGCCGAGGCTGTGCGCGATCGTGGACGGAACCAGCTCCGGGTCGGAGATTGGCGCGAGCGGGACCCAGAACGTCCCATCGCTGAAATCGTGCGCCGACTCCTCGGCGATACGGAGCGACAATCGCGTCTTGCCCGTCCCGCCGGGTCCGGTGAGGGTCACGAGGCGAGCCTTCTCGAGCAGACGCTGCCCTTCGGCGATCTCACGAGCCCGGCCGATGAAAGTCGAGGGTTGCGCGGGCAGGAACGTCGCGGTCCGATCGAGCGTTCGCAGCGGCGGAAAGTCGGCGGCGCATCCGCTGATAACGAGCTGGTAGAGGTGCTCCGGATTCGCGAGGTCCTTCAGCTGGAACTCGCCGAGATCGCGGAACGAAACGCCGTCCCCGAGCTCCGGACGCGCGAGAGTCGCGGTCGCTTCAGTCAAGAGCACCTGACCGCCGTGGCCGGCGGCGGCAACGCGCGCCGCGCGGTTCACGTCGATGCCGACGTAGTCGGCGCCTGCGTCGGCGGTCGCGGGCCGCCCCTCGCCCGTGTGCATCCCCATGCGGACGCGCACCGTCGCGCCGTGGGGGAACGTCGCCGCGGTGAGCGCGCGCTGCGCGGCCGCGGTGGCCCGCACGGCCTTCGCGGCGACTGGAAACACGACGAAGAGCGCATCGCCTTCGACGCGCACCTCGAACCCGCCGTCCTTGAACGCGTCGCGGAGGATGCGAGTGTGCGTTTCGAGCACGTCCTGGTAGCGGTCCGTGCCAAGCTCGGTCTGGAGCTTGGTCGAGCCCTCGATGTCGGTGAAAAGGAATGTGAGGGTGCCGGCCGGCAACCCCCTCCCCGCACTCATCCTGCTTTGATTCTGCTCCATCGCGCGTTTGCCAAGACCGAGGCGAGCCTATAGACAACAGCGATGCGCTCCGCGCCCGACGACATCAGCGACACGCTGGGCAGCCTCGCGATCTTCGCCGATCTCTCCCGCCCCGAGCTCGAGCGCGTCGCGCACACGCTCGAGGAGCGCTATTTCGCGCAGGACGAGCGGGTCCTCCGCGAGGGCCTCTCCGGATCGGCCTTCTACATCATCCTCGAGGGCGAGGCTGCCGTGATAGCGGGAGGTAAACGGGTAAACACGCTTGCCCGCGGCGACTTCTTCGGCGAGGTCTCGGTGCTCCTCGGGGAGGCTCCGGTCGCCGACATCGTCGCGGCGCGGCCGCTCCGCTGCCTCGTTCTTCCCGGCGAGCTCCTCAAAGAGTTCCTCCAGACGAATCCGCGGGTGTGCTACCGGATCCTCGTGGCCGAGGCGCGCAAGCTCGCGAACGTGACCCGGAGGGGCGGCTGACGGAGCGACCGCACCCGCCCGGCGACTACCCGGTCGTCCTCGTCGGCAGTGGACCCGGCGGCCTGCAGATCAGCTACTCGCTGTCGCGCCTCGGCGTGAAGCACGCGGCCATCTCCGCCGACGAGAGCGCGGGCGGCATGTTCCGCCGCTGGCCGTTCTTCCAGCGACTGCTCTCGTGGACGAAGCCGTACGCGCCGTTCGCGCGCGGCTCGCGGGAGTACGAGCGCTACGACTGGAACAGCCTGCTCGCACTCGACCCGAAGCAGTGTGCCCTGATGACCGGGATCATGGACGGCACCTCGTACTACCCCTCGCGGCCCGAGATGGAGCGCAACCTCGCGACGTTCGCCGATCGCGCCAGCCTGGCTGTGCGATACGGCACCCGCTGGACCGGGACGCGCCGCGACGGCGATCGCTGGGTGCTCGAGACGAGCGACGGCGAGTACCGCTGCCAGGTCCCGATCTTCGCCGTGGGAGTCGCCGAGCCGTGGCGTCCGCAGATCCCGGGCATCGAGGACGTTCCGCATTACGCCGAGACGCGCCCGGCCGAGACCTACGCCGGCCGGCGCGTGTTCATCGTCGGAAAGGAGAACTCCGGATTCGAGCTCGCGACCGGCTTTCTCCAATGGGCGAAGCAGATCGTCCTCGCATCACCGTCCCCGGCGAAGCTCTCGATCAACACGCGTTCGCTCGTCGGCGTTCGCGCGCGATACGTGCAGCCGTACGAGGACCACGTCCTCGCGGGCGGCGTGATCGTGCTCGATGCGTCGATCGAGCGCATCGAGCGAACGGGTCAAGTCTTCCGCGTACACACGCGAAAAGCGGAGAGCGCGACGGAGCTCGTATTCGAGGTCGACGACGTGATCGCCGCGACGGGATTCACGAGTCCGATCCAGGACCTGGTGAAGCTCGGGGTCGCGACGGTCGGCCGCAACAAGCTCCCCGCACAGACGCCGTTCTGGGAGAGCGCGTCGGTCCCAGGTGTGTACTTCGGCGGAACGATCCATCAGGCATCGCCCGGCCTCCGAAAGCACGGGTTGCCGAGCAACTCAGGCGGCGTGAACGGGCACCGGTACAACGGGCGCATCCTCGCTCGCGAGATCGCGAGGAAGCACTTCGGGGTCGACCCTGAGCGGCCGGTCGTTCCTCGCGCCGAGGTCGTCTCCTATCTGTTGCGCGAGGTCACGAACGCACCGGAGCTCTGGCACCAGAAGTCCTACCTCGCGCGTGTGTTGATCCGGGACGAGCGGCGCGGGGTCGTCGATGACGGGATCCTTCCCCTGCAAAGCTTCCTCGACTCGGGTCCGACCCATGCCGTGGCCGCCACGCTCGAGGAGAACCCGAATGGCGACATCTACCCAGTGCTCTACACGCGTCGCGGCGGTGCGAGCGCGGAGCACGCG
>VBEY01000262.1 GCA_005889295.1 Chloroflexota bacterium
GCATTGACTCGAACGCGATCGCCACGGCGAGGATGCGAGCAGTGAGCGGGATCTGCTCGGCGACGAGGGCGTCGGGGTAACCCGTGCCGTCCCAGCGCTCGTACGCATGTCGAACGATCGGCACGACGCCCCGCAGGAAGCGGATCGACTCAAGAATGCGTGCGCCGAGGAGCGGGTGCTCCTGCATGATCTTCTTCTCTTCGGGGGTCAGCGGGCCGGCCTTCGACAGGATCGCGGCAGGCACGCCGATCTTGCCGAGCGAGTGGAAGAGCGACGCGTAGCGGAGGTCGCGGAGCTCGTGCTCGCTCATCTGGAGGCGCTCGCCCACCGCCACCGCATCCGCCGCGATCTTGCGCTGGTGATCCTCCCGATAGTGGTCGCGCGCGACGATCGTCGACATGAGCGTCGAGACCGTCGAGAGATAGGCCTCGTCGAGCTCGCGGTAGAGGCGAATCGACCGCATCGTCGACGCGCCAACTCCGGCGAGGATGCCGATGAGCTCGCGCTCGTCATCGGTGAACACGTGCGCTTCGTGCCAGGTGACGAAGAGGACGCCGATGGTCTGGTCGGCCGAGCGCAGCGGATGAACGAGAAGCGCCTCGTGGCCGAAGCGCTCGAGGAGCTTGCGCGTGTACTCGGGCGCGTCGGCGCGCCGCGAGAAGGCGACGGGCATGCCGGTTTCCAGCACGCGCGAGACCGCCGGGGCGATCTTCGGCAGCGAGAGCAGGTCGCTCGGCGTCTGTCCGGTGGTGAACGCGAAGTCCAGCGTGTCGCCGCCTTTGTCGATGTACACCGCGGAGACCGCCGGCTTGAGCAGATCGACGACTGACTCCGCGAGGAGTTTCGTGACGTCGACCAGCTCGGTCTTCTCCGAGATCGCGAGGCCGATGCGATGAAGCTCGAAAAGCCGGCGCGACAGGGTTGCCGTACGGTCGTGGAGGTTGGCCCGCTCCAGCGCGATCGCGGCTTCGTTCGCGATCGCGGCGAGGAGCTGGAGGTCGCCCTCGTCGTACGCCGCAGGGCGGCGGCTCTGCGCGGAGATCGCGCCGACGAACGTGTCCCGCTGCCGCAGCGGCGCGACGATGATCGACTGCTCCACCACGGCGCCCCAGGACTCGAGATCCGGCAGCCCAAGCCGCCGCGCGTCACGCTCGACATCCTTTAATAGGAGCGGGCCGCGCTCAATGGTCGCGCCGACGAGCGTGCCCTCCTTCGGACGCTCGACGGGGTCGAGCTCCTTGCCGCCGTCTATCAGGAAGCGGTAGCGCACCGTGGAGCCCTCCGGGCCGAGCGTGGCGACGAAGAAGTTGTCGGCGTCCATGACCGCGGCAACCTGGCGGTAGACGTTGCGGAAGACCTCGTTCGGGTCGAGCGAGGCACCGACGGCGTGACCGACCTCCACAAGGGTCGCGAGGAGACGCGCGCGGCGCTCCGCAATAAAGCGGGCGCGGATGTCGAGGTAGCCGAGAAGGAACAGGGGCACCGCCGGCAAAAGGAACCAGGGCTGGATGAGGACGATCTCGATCGTGATCACCGCGGCGAGGCCCCAGAGGAGCTGCGCTCGTCCGGTGCGACCGATCCATCCCATGGTCGATCGGCTGAGACGATCCGTCCCCAGGATGAGCTGCAGGGAGATGATCTGGCCGAGGTCGAGCACGACGAGCGCGGTCGCGGCGATCGCGCCGGCGACGATGACCTCGCCGATGCTTCCGATGAGCTGATCGAGCATCGACATGATCACGAGCTGGAAGGACATCGCCGCGACTCCAGCGCTGATGGACTGGGCGGCCGAATTGCGCAGGATGCGGATGAACGACTTCCGCGTCACGAGGTCGTTCACGAGCCGGGCCGATCCCGCGACGAGCGCGAGCGTTCCTGGCGGGAGGAGCACGACACCGGCGAGGACCGCGACCTCGGAAGCGGAGAGCTCCACGTTTGGCGCGATGCGGATCGGACGGAGCGATAGCAGGACGACGAGAGCCCAGATGTAGAACGCGACGGTCGGCGGCTCGTCCCCGAGCACGTCCTGGACGCCGAGCGCGACGAACGGAACGGCGACCAGGCAGGTGATCGCAATGAAGACGTACGCGCGCTTGGGGATCGGTCTCATCCTCGCCCTTCCAGCAGTCTGAACCGTATTACCGGGCGATTTGGGCCAGGAATCAGGCGGCTATCAGTGCGCCGAAAATCAGCTCGTACTAATCGTTCAGGGATATCCGATGACAACAAGATCGCTCAACCCACCTGCAGGCAGGGACAGGAGCTCTCGATCGCCGGAGCCGTCCCGCTTTGCCGCCCGAACAGCACTGCCCAAGAAATCGCTGCCCAAGGCGGCACCCTGCGAGAGATACACGATCCCGGAACCGTCGGACGTCCAGTCCGCGAGATACGGCCGCACCGGCAGCGCCACACGCGTGTGAGCGCCCGTGAGATCCGCGACGAAAAACTCAATCTGACCCACCTTCACGATGTGCCGGTAGAGAATCTCGTCGCTCTTCGGACTCCAGCGTGGTGCGCCGAGCAGAAAGAACGCATTCCCTTCCGCCACGAGCGCGCGCTGCGGATCGCCCGCCCGGTCCGAGACGACGAGGCTGTACTCGCCCTCGAAAGCTTTCGAGCTGAGTCCGGCGACGACGGACGGAGACCTACTGGTGCGAAACGCGAAGTCGTTGCCAAGGACGAGCGAACTGCGAGGGACCCAGGCACCGAGGAGGGTGCGTTTCCCGCTTGCGACGTCGATGACGAGAGGACCCGCGGACCACTCGAGGCTATCGAAGACCACTCCTTTCGCCGAGGGACCCTCGGTCAGATGAAGCGGTCGACGACCGCCTGACATACGCGACCTTCGTCCCGTCAGGCGAGATCGCGGGACGGATGAGGTCGGCGTCTTCCCGCACGACCTGCGTGACAGCTCCGCGTTCGAGATCGACGATCGCCAGTCTGTAACGCGGACCTCCCGCGACGTCTTCTCCGACGCTCAGGACGAGATGACGCCCGTCCGGTGTGAGCTGGCGCCGGAGCTCGTTCGGTGGAAGCAACGGTCCTGGATAGTTGGTGGTCGGATCGAGCCGATCATTGAACCGCGCGACCTGGACCGCCGCGCCGCCGGAGACTGGGATCGCCCAGAGCTCGCCGAATCTAAGCGCGAGCGCCCAGTCGCCGTGCAGCGCCGGCACCTGCAGGATCTGGACGGCAAGGACGGACTGTGGGGAGCGCGAGGGAAAGCCTCCTCAGATCAGGACGGACCTTCGACTGTCGGCTCCCGGAACCATCTCACGACGATCTTCTCGGTGCGGTCGACCTGCTGCTCGATCTCCCACCCCGCCCGCACCAAGCGATCGACGTCCGCTTGGTATTTCCGGACGCTGGGGTACTCGCGGAGCATCGACTCCCGCTGGCCGGGTCGTCCGGGCCGGAGCTCGCTTGGAGCGAGCGCGCCGCCGATCTTCGCCCAGAGCGACGGCGGCCGCTTCGTTTCGGGGCCGCTCGCCGGCGATCGCTTGATGCGGTCGTCGATCGCGTAGCGCTGCGTCGGCAAGCGCGGTCTCGGCGTGGGCTCCGCAGGCTGAACCGCTCCGGCACGCGGCACGTCCCTGCCGCAGAAGCGACAGAGGATCGCGGCGTCCTGGATCTGCTCGGCGCAGTAAGGGCAAGAGCGCACGGTCGCTAAGGCTAGCGCTCATCGCCTCAGCGTGATCGAAGCCACCTCTCGCCGAGAAGGATCGCGATGAAAAGCGCGGCGATGCCCAGGAATTCGCCAAGGCCGCCGCGATCGATGGCCGGCCGGATGACCGCGAGAAAGAGCAGCAGCGTCAGCGCAGCCGCCGCGGTCGCCATGAAGAGCACGCGACCAGTCAAGCGGACGGCGGCTTGGGTTCGGGCGGGACGAACTCGTCCTTCTTGCCGCGCATGCGGCGCAACGCCCACGCTATGGGGTCGTAGTGCGCGCTGACCACGCGCTCCTTGAGCGGGATGATCGCGTTGTCGGTGATGTGGATGTCCTCCGGGCACACCTCGGTGCAGCACTTGGTGATATTGCAG
>VBEY01000201.1:0-1731 GCA_005889295.1 Chloroflexota bacterium
CTGGATTCGATGAGCAACGGCTTCGTGGCGGGTATTCGTCGCATACAGCACCCTCAGGGGAAGTTTGAGGAGCACTTTCAGTACGACGGGCCTGGTGCCGCGAATCTTCATCCGGGGTCGTCGATGTCGGTCTTGGTAGCGCGAGACAAGATGAAGGTGCTTCTCGATGTGCCAAGGACCGCAGAGGCGCGGCTAGGCTAGGCGGCCGAAGTTCGCTGGTGTAGCCGGGCCGATGAAATCCTCGTCTGCCGCACCCACTCTCTGTGGTGTCCAGGCAATCGGCATCCCGGCAGACATTCGGCATCATGACGAGCCGGTGAGAGTTCGTATGCGCCGCGACCGTCGCCAGCTGGCGGACCGCCGCGTGCGGGATCCGGTAGCCGTTGGTGACGTCGAAGTTCTTGTCCAGGAGCACCGCGACGATGTACGCGACGCGTTGGTCGCTCAACTCTTAGTCGAACCCCGAATGTTGCAGGGCCGAGCCCATTAATGGGTCGCTAGCTCGCTGGATGTTCGTCGACCTCAGTTTTCTCAACCCGCAGGCCCTGAGCCGGAGAAGCTGGCTCCTCCGTTTACCCTTACTCCGAGAACTGGGGTCACGCGCCGCCTCGTGGAACTCTTTGTGGGTCGAGACCTTCGAGTTAGTGACCCCACAGAGGCCCGAGGTTTGCGAGAAGCTCCTCGATGACGCGCTGCCGCGATGGCCCGTGCCGAATCAGCGGTGGATTGCCGGCTACGTGTGGCGTGGGAGATTCACGATCTACCGACTCACGGTCTGGCGGAGCAGCTTTCGGGCGATGGGCACAGGTGAACTGTCGAGCGATCGCGGGATGACGCACGTGCATTTTCGCGTTGGCTCGAACCGGCTCGGCATCTACGCGCTAACTCTGCTTAGTGTTCTGTTCGTTCTCGCGGGCCTCGCGATGCTCGCCAGCGTCCTCCGAGGTGGTGCTCCGATTCCATTCGCCATGATCGGAATAGTGCTCATGGCGCTTCCCATCGCCACGTTCGTCGCCGGCGGCCGAAGCCTTCGGCGCGACGGTCGACGCTCCGAAGAAGCCGACAGACTTCTGGACATCGTCGCTGATCTCATTGGTGCTGAGTCGGGGTCATCTGGGATCTGAAATTCAACGAATCGGCGACGGTGTACTGGGCAGATGACTGCGACTACGGAAAACAGCGGCTCGATGCCTGAACCGGAAATTCCCCCGACCTGGTCCCACATTGGGATCCGCGGACCTCACTATGAATTCGGTTCCGCTCACCGCTCCTCACGATCCAAGACTGCGTGGTCGGAGCTCAAACGCAAGTTCGTATCTCTCGCTGAGATCGTGAAAGGGGCCAGTTCCCTGCTGCTCAGGCGGGGTCATATCGTCGCCGTCATGTCCGTCCGTAGTGATTGGTTCGGAGTTCGGGTGGTTGTCGAGATTCAGGTCGGGGAGGAACCTCCGGGCACGCGAAAGTACGAGGATCGCGTGATCGTGGTTCGCGCCTCGTCAGAGGCGCGTCGCAAAGCCGAACGGGTAACGCGTCGCGACGGCGAGAGCTACCGGAACGTGAAGGGCGAACGGGTGGTCCGGCGCTTCAAAGAATGTGACTGTCCACCACGTGATCTCGGCAAGATCCCAGTCGCGCAGTTGAAGCGATACCCGACAACCCTGGAGCGAATCTTCGGACGTGCTGGCTAAGATTCCCGGCGTGGCACCGATTCGACTGGTCGTTATTACGTTG
>VBEY01000201.1:1880-6599 GCA_005889295.1 Chloroflexota bacterium
GCCTCGCTTGTAGGCGTATTTGCCTTCTGCGTCGGACGGCGGCGCGTTGACGCGATCGAGCTGAAGGAGGTCGCTCGCGTCTATGGTGTGCCAGTTAACCTGCCGGCGAAGAAAAACATTGCAGCTCCTTGTGCGCAGACCAATGCGCCCAGCACGTCGGTGACGAGGAGCCCGGCGGACAGGGTCATGACACCAATACCAAAGACGGTTATGGCCATCCCGCGAACCTGGATTTCGCGAGATCCGGCCGGCAAGCGACCCGTCCGAGTTACGCCCATCATCGCGGTCCAGAGCCCATAACAAATGGTCAGGACTCCGAGCGTTGCGATAGAGCCTCCGATCAACATGACGACGTTCATTTCTATCGCTTCGCCGGCGTCGCGTACCTAGCGGCGGCGGATCGCGTCGCGCGCTAGCCACAAGGCCAAGGCATATGCGCCTAGCGCAAAGAGATAGGCGGCAGGAACAGAGAGCCCGAGAGGCGTCGCGTTCTGTCCGGCGAGAGCCGACCGCCAATCCGCCGTCGCTCCAACAATGGCGGTCGTCGCCAGGAAAGCCAGCGCCATCGCCTCGGCGAGACGAAACTTCTTGATGCGCACCAAAGAGATTCTGCCTCCGCATCCGAGGTTCTTCGAGGGCCGAGTCGTACGGCGCGGCTACGCCGCATCTCGTGCGAGGTCGCGTGCGCGCGAGACGAGTTCGGTCTCGGCTTGGATTTGAGGGTCTTGGTTGGCGCGTTGTGGAGACCACCGAGTCAGTCCCGAGGCCGCGGCGTCCGCCCTATTTCGAGGGTAGAACTCGCGTGTCGTCCCGATGCAGCAAAAACTCCCCGCTGCGAACTCCCACCTGCGAAAGGCCAAACTCCCGGTTAGTCGCCCGGCGTGGCCGAACTTATCCAGGGGAAAATAACCTCAGTAGGGTTAACCAATGGAGCGGGTGTTTTCGCAACCCTCGCTTCGTCGTTCAGGACGTGCCAAAATCATACGGAAATACGCGCCGACGTAGCTCAGCCGGTAGAGCAGCGGTTTCGTAAACCGCCGGTCGGCAGTTCGAGTCTGCCCGTCGGCTCAGAAAAATCGCGGTCTTTCGCGCATTGGCCCGCGATCTGACTCAGTTCTGACCGCAACAAGGCCTAGGTTGACAACCGATGCTCTTCGGAAGACGAAGGTTCTCTACCGTGCGGCGATCTCGGCGTCCGCACCTTTCGTCGTGCACCGGCGCATCGTGAAGTAGGCCTCAAGATGAGGAGGAGTAGGAATTCGCCGCTGCGGGCGAGTTCGTAGGCCTTGCTTCGTCCTAGGTGCCGAACCGCGTTCAATTGGACGTCCACTCGCCGGTCGTGCAGATGAAATGGTCGGCGGCGATCTCATAGTCAATCTCGCCGCTCTGATAGACGCGGGGTCTCATACGAACGCGGAGATACCTGGCTACTCTCGGCCAGGTCCCTGGGACCATGCCGCGAGATCGAAGAAGTCGGGACCAATAGCGTAGGCAAGCGTGCCGCCGACCTGCTCGAGAACGACCGTGTCCCGGCCGCTGGCCACGTAGCGGATCGAGTAGCGATCGAGATCCGACCCGGGTAGCCGACAGAGCAGCAGAAGCGCTTCTCCAGAGGAGTCGAAGCGGATTCCCGCGACGTCGCCGTCCGCGCATCGTATCGGTCGCCGATCGCCGCCTGCCAGATCCACGACCGCAGCGCTACCATCCCCGCGGACCCACGCGAGCCGATCCCCGGCCGCGCTCCACGCCGGACGCGAGCCGCGCGGGTCGATCGTGGTGATGCTTCCGTCGCGACGACGCAGCTTGAGTTCGGAGTCGGCTAGACGCTCGAGCGTCCCCGACACAAAGGCGAGGTCCCCGTTTGCCGACCAGGCGATGTCAGGCGCCATCTCCGGCGTGACCCCCAATGGAATCGCCCGATCGGATGCCGGATCGATGACCAGAAGGCCGTTCCCGGCGCTGGAGTCGCAGCCCGCGCAGCCGGTCGAGAGCGATGCGGCGATCAGGTCGCCAGCTGGCGACCACAGCACGCGGGCGACCGCGCCGAGCGGGCCGAAATGCGTCTCATCGACGTGGGTGTCGTAGAGGAGGCGCGGCGATCCATCAGGCGTGATCACGTAAAGGGCGTTCGGGCAGCGCACGCAGCGCTGGTCGACGGTCCGCGTCAGGGCGAGGCGCCGCGAGCTTGGGTCCCAGGCGATCTGGCCGGCGCCCCAGTCCGGGGGCAGGATGCGCAGCGGCGCTGCGCCCGGATACTGGACGTAAAGACCCCCGTCGGGACCGTAGCGTCGTGAAGCGCACGCGCCGGTCGCGCTGATCGCGAGGGCCACGCCGCCACAGGTCACGATCTGGGGCGCCCCGGACCACGGGACGAAGACGACCCCACCCTGCAGCCCGATCGCGTACAAGCCGCTGGCGGTCTGTCGCGCGAACGTCCATCCGGTGAACGAGATCACGGGCTCGACCCTGCCGGTCGCGCCGTCGTAGCGATAAAGGCTGCCGAAGCCGTCGCGGACAACGACCACGCCGGCCTCGGGGAGCGCTCCCCGGGCCAGAGGCGGGAGGATGCTGACCGTCGGTTGCGGGCGCGCCGTGAGCGAAGGTGTCGCCAGCGGCGTGCTGACGTGCGGGCTCGACGGATTGACGGTGTTCGACGGCGCGGGGGAAGCGCTCTCTGTGGCTCCGCTAGGAAGGCACGCCGCGCTGCCTACAACGACGATGGCGAGCATGAGGGCGCGCACAGACGAACTCTGCCGCACACGTGGACCGTTCGCGTCCGAGTTACAGCCCTAGACGTACGACTTCGACGTAACGCGATATACGGGGGTAGTGCGGGAGTCGCTCACTGAGCATGACGTTCCCGGTTTTTGACTCACTGGCTCCTGACGTAGGTGAGGATCCAGGCGAACGCTTCGAGCAGCCCAATCTGGCTGAGGCTCAGGCCCTTGCGTTGAAGGAAGACGACCCAGATCGGCACCCACAGGATGAACATGGCCAGCGCCTGGACGCCCAGAAGTCGCCAAACGCTGCTTGCGGTATGTGCTCATTCAGCAGGCGTGACCCAGTGCGGAAGGGCGTGGTCTCCAGCGAGTGAATCGAATCTGGACCACAATCCGACCGCGTCGTCGCGCTTCGAGAGCGCGCAGGCGAAGTAGGGGAGGACAGGATGTATCGGCATCGCGCTTACCAGCAGATTCTCTATGGGCACTTCAACGAATTCTTGAAGGCTACGGAAGAGCTCAACGCAGTCGCGCGCAAAAAGGGCTGGCCCGAATCAACGGTTTGGACACCGGTCGTGGGAACGGGAAACGATGCCGTCCTCGAAACGGAGTACGCGGATCTCGCATCTTTCGAAAGAATCGGCCGGGTTTTTCAAGCCGATGCCGAGGCCATGAAGATCTATCGGGGAACGGCGAGCATCGTGGTGCAGGGATCTGTGCGTGATGAGATCTTCGAGCAGGTGACTCGCCCACTCGCCTGATTCCATCGCAGCGTGAGCGCCGAAACGCATAGCATCGCGGGCGTGGCCGACGGGCCAGTGCCGATCGTCTTGCGCGAGCCGCCCCGCGGCTCGGTCTTGGGACCTGAGGTGCGCGAGAAGTCGGGACTCGAGATGCTCCGCGCTTTCATCGACCGCACCCTTCCAGATCCGCCGGCCGCAAGGCTCACCGGCCTTCGCCTTTCCGAAGCAGGCATCGGGGTGGCAAGTGCGTCGATGCCGGCGAGCGTTTGGTGGCAATCCGGAGCCGGGGTGTTCCTCGCGGGGACGATCGCGTTCGTGGCTGATCTCCCGCTCTCCTGCGCCGTTCTCACGGGCGTCCCGGCCGGCGTGGCGGTGGCGTCGTCGGAGCTTTCGGTGAGCTTCGTGCGCGGGGCCACGATCCGAAGCAACTCGATCAACGGTCGCGCACGGCTCGTTCACTCGACACGATCGCTCGGCCTTAGCGAGGCGACGATCGAGGATGGTCGTGGCCGCCTGCTCGGTCATGCAACGTCACGCTGTGTCATCTTCCGCGGCGAACCGCGGCCATTGGCGCCGCATGTCGCGGCGATGGCGTCTTCGAGCGACGGCCCCGACCCATACCTTCGCGAAGTCGAAGGCGACGTGTTCGGTCAGGACTACTGGGACGCGACGCCGGGGATCGAGGTGATGCGTCAGACGGCTGCGGGACGCTTCAACCCGCCCGTGTTCCTGCTCATGGGTATGCGCGGCGTCGCTGCGTCCGAAGGCACCGTGACGATCGGCATGGCGATGTCGGGCTGGCTCGCGAACGCGTTCGGCGTGGTGTACGGCGGCGCGCTCGCGGTGCTGGCTGACGCGGCGATGACGCTCGCCGCCGGCAGCACGGTACCCGCGGCGACGGCGTTCAGTCCACTCGACATGAAGATCTATTTCCTCCGTCCGGTCGTGCCCACCGAGGGTGAGCTCCTGGCTCGCGCACGCGTGATCCATCGCGGGAGGACCATCGCTGTGGTCACCTGCGAGATCGTCGATCCGGCGTCGCGTTTGGTGGCACAGGCGTCCGGCTCCGTCCTGGTCTTGCCGGGACGACCGTGGGAGCGGCCGGTCCACGTAGCCGAAGAGTTCACGCCGGGCTGATCAAGCTCCGCTTTCCACGGGAAACGGACCACGTCACAGCACCGTATTGCCGAGGGCTCGCGCGAGATCGGCGGACAGCCGGTGGCGTGCCTGCGGGTTGCGCCACAGGCTGGCTCGCA
>VBEY01000051.1 GCA_005889295.1 Chloroflexota bacterium
AGCCTTCGCGTCGCTGCTGACAGGCAGTGCCTCGATCGCGAGGATCGCCACCGCCACGATGAAGAGCGAGCGGATCGCGCCGGGCACCGTCCCGAGAATCCGGTCGGCTGCGCTGAGCCGACTTCGCCGAAGGCCTGCGACGATCGGCCGGACGGCCAGGTAGCCTGCGGCCGAGAGGAGCGCCTCGGCGACGACGACCATGACAACGAACCCGACCGTCGCGGCGACGGGCGTTGGCAGCCCCGTCAGCATCTCGGTGACGCTCGTCGCGGGCCCCTCGAGCGCGAGCCCAGTCGCCACCGCAAGGATCCAGGAGGCGAGGCTGTACGTCGTCGCAATGAATCCGGTCCGGTAGCCGAACCAGGCGGCCACGGCGACGAGCGCGAGGACCGCGGCGTCGACGGGGGTGAAAGCCAGGTCGCTCACGCGGTTTCGATGCTACCGACGTGCGCTATGCGATGCCGCGCACCTCGCCAGTCGCCAGTAGATCGCGCAGGTACCGCCCCGTGAACGAGCGCCGGATGCGCGCCACGGCCTCGGGTGTTCCCTCCGCGATCACCTCGCCGCCCGCTTTGCCGCCCTCGGGCCCGAGGTCGATCACGTGGTCGGCGGTCTTGACCACGTCGAGGTTGTGCTCGATCACGACAACGGTATTGCCCGCGTCGACGAGCCGATGGAGCACCTCGAGGAGTCTCTCGACGTCCGCGAAGTGAAGACCGGTCGTCGGCTCGTCGAGGATGTAGAGGGTTCGTCCCGTCGCGCGCCGGCTGAGCTCCGTCGCCAGCTTGATGCGCTGCGCCTCGCCGCCGGACAGTGTGGTCGCGGGCTGACCGAGGTGGATGTAGCCGAGACCGACGTCGTTCAGGGTGCGGAGCTTCTGCTCGCATGCGGGCACGTTGGTGAAGAACGAGAACGCTTCTTCGACCGTCATCTCGAGCACGTCGGCAATCGACTTTCCCTTGTAGTGGATCTCGAGCGCCTCACGGTTGTAGCGCTTCCCGCCGCAGACTTCGCACGGGACGTACACGTCGGGGAGGAACTGCATCTCGATCTTGATGATCCCGTCGCCGGCGCAAGCTTCGCAGCGCCCGCCTTTCACGTTGAACGAGAAGCGACCGGCGGTATAGCCGCGCAGCCGTGATTCGGGAACGGCGGCGAAGAGCTCGCGGATCGGAGTGAAGAGCCCGGTGTACGTGGCCGGGTTGGAGCGCGGCGTGCGACCGATCGGCGACTGGTCGATGTCGATGACCTTGTCGATGAACTCGACCCCCTCGATCCGGTCGTGCGCTCCTGGCCGGTCTTTCGCCCGCGAGATGATCTGCGCGAGGCGGCGGTAGAGGATCTCGTTCACGAGGGTGCTCTTGCCCGAACCGGAGACACCCGTGATCGCTACGAACTGACCCAGCGGTATCCGGACATCGATGTCCTTGAGATTGTGCTCGCGCGCTCCGCGTACCACGATCGCCTCCGGCCTCGGTTTGCGTCTCCGCGTCGGAACCGGAATGCGCCGCCGGCCCGAGAGATACGCGCCGGTGATCGATCGCGGCTCCTTCAGGATGTCATCGATCGTTCCCTCGGCGACGACTTCGCCGCCGTGCTCGCCCGCGCCCGGACCGATGTCGACGATCCAGTCGGCGGTCCGGATCGTCTCCTCGTCGTGTTCGACCACGAGGATCGTGTTGCCGAGATCGCGCATTCCGAGCAGCGTGCGGATGAGGCGCGCGTTGTCGCGCTGATGCAGGCCGATCGAGGGCTCGTCAAGGATGTACAGAACGCCCATGAGACCTGACCCGATCTGCGTCGCGAGCCGGATGCGCTGCGCCTCGCCTCCCGAGAGCGTGGTCGCCGACCGGTCGACGGTGAGATAGTCGAGCCCGACGTCCACGAGGAACCCGAGACGCGTGCGGATCTCCTTCAGCACCTGCTTGGCGATCTTCCGCTCGCGGATGCCGAGCCCGCCGCGCTCCTTCTCAAGACTAGTGATCCAGTCCAGGCACTCGCTCACGGTG
This sequence comes from Chloroflexota bacterium, assembly GCA_005889295.1. GTDB lineage: Bacteria > Chloroflexota > Limnocylindria > P2-11E > P2-11E > 3-1-20CM-2-70-9. The sequence continues at coordinate 2,010 of VBEY01000051.1, forward strand.
AGCGCGGTGACGTCGGCGATATTCCGCCCTCCGATCGTCACGGCGAGCGCTTCCGGCTTGAGGCGCTTGCCCTTGCACACCGGGCAGGGCCGCTCGCTCATGTATCGCTCGACGTCCGCCCGGATGTACTCGGACGTCGTCTCGCGGTACTGCCGCTCGATGTAACCGAGAACGCCCTCCCACTCGTACTCGTACGAGCGCTTCTGCCCGTTCCGGTTCTCGTAGGTGAGCTTCAGCTGGTCGTCGACCCCGTTGAGGATCGCGTCGATCGCCTTCTTTGGCAGCGACTTGATCGGCGCGTCGAGTGAGAACTTGAACCGTCGGGCGAGGCCTTCGAGGATAGCCATCCGGTACTGGGCCGTGCCGCTCGACTTCTGCCACGGCAGCACCGCGCCATCCTTCAGCGAAAGGTCCGGGTTGCCGAGGACCAGATCGGGGTCGGGCTCGAGCTTCGTGCCCAGACCGGTGCACGCCGGACAGGCGCCGTGCGGGGAGTTGAACGAGAAGGTGCGCGGCTCGATCTCGCCGATCGAGAAGTCGCCCTCGGGGCAGGCCAGGCGCTCGGAGAAGAGCCGCTCCGCGCCCTTCCCATCCGCATCCGCCACCAGTACCAGACCCTCGCCGAGACGAAGCGCGGTCTCCACGGAGTCGGTCAGCCGCGACCGCTCCGCTTCCGCCTCGGCGCCGCGCCGCACAATGAGGCGGTCGACGACCACTTCCACGGAGTGCTTCTTCATCTTGTCGAGGGTGATGTCCTCGGAGAGATCGCGTACGAAGCCATCGACGCGGACGCGCGCGAATCCACCTCGCCGCGCGGTCGCGAACAGCTGCTGGTGCTCTCCCTTACGGTCGCGAACGAGCGGGCCGAGGATGAGGATGCGCGAGCCCTCCGCCATCGCGCTGATCTGATCGACGATCTCCTGGACGGTCTGCGCGACGATCGGGATCCCGTGATTCGGACAATGCGGAACGCCGACCCGCGCGAAGAGAAGACGCAGGTGGTCGTAGATCTCGGTGACGGTTCCAACAGTGGATCGCGGATTGCGCGTGGATCCCTTCTGATCGATGGACACCGCCGGCGAAAGGCCCTCGATGAAGTCAACGTCCGGCTTTTCCATCTGACCGAGGAACTGACGCGCGTAAGCGGAGAGCGACTCGACGTACCGCCTCTGGCCTTCCGCGTAAATGGTGTCGAAGGCAAGCGAGGACTTCCCAGATCCGGACAGCCCGGTGATGACGACCATCTTGTCTCGCGGGATGCGGACGTCGATGTTCTTGAGGTTGTGCTCGCGTGCGCCCTTGACGTGGATGTGATCGATTGGCATCAGACCACCGTAGGCGATGGGGGTGGCGCAGTCCGCAATGCTCGCTGCACGAGCCAGAGGTAGACCAGCCAGATAGGGAGGGCCGCCAGACCGCCTGAGAGCGCCTCGCCGGCCCCGGGGCGGAACGTGAATTGGTCCGCCGGAACGATCGCGTACGAGAGCGCCTGATATATCCCCATCGGTAGCAGGGCGATTGTCGCGATGCCGAAGATCGCGGTCCCCACGATGAGATACGCGCGGTGAAGGCCGCTGCCACGCTCGGCGACGCCGGCAAGCGAACGACGCGCCCACCAGTGCGCTCCCCAGAAGACCCCGCCGAAGATGACGAACGTGACGCCGCGCACAAGGTCCTCTGTCTGGCGACGTACCCGTTCGTCAGGGACGAACGGCTGCGGGAATGGGCTCATGAACGGCGGACAGCTGCTGTTCGGCGCGCAGACCGGAGCGATCGGCGGCACCGGCCGCGGGATCTGACCGCCGTAGACGACGTCGACCCCGAAAGCTGCCGCGAGCACGTACGCGATGATCCCGGCAAGACCGATCGCGAACGCGATCACGCCGGCGAGCGACGCGAGATACAGGTAGAGCCGAAGCAGGCCGCCGAGCGACAGGTCCATGCCATCGCGGCCGCGTTGCAGGAACAGCACGACGAGCAGACCGATAGCACCGAGGACGCCAAGCGCCGTGAGCACGCCCACGAGCATGCCCTAGGGGCCGTGCCGGCGGCGCCGGCCGCCTGCCCGGATGACCCGCGCCGTCGTGCCGACGGGCTCCGCCGAGGCCTCGAGACTCTCGGGCCCCTGCTCGAGCACCATCAGACCGCGAAGCTCGACCACCTCGTCACGTAGCAGGGCAGCTTTTTCGAACTCGAGGTCCTTGGCGGCGCGCTTCATCTGTCCTTCGAGGTCCTTGATCAGACGCAGGAGCTCGTCCTTGGGCAGCGAGCCGGCCGCGAGCGGTCGCTTCGCTTTCTCGTTGACGCCCTCGACATCGGCGACGTCGCGCAGGCGCAGTCCGATGTCGCGGATGGCCTTGACGATCGTCTGCGGGTCGATCCCGTGTTCGGTGTTGTAGGCGACCTGGATCTCGCGGCGGCGATCGGTTTCGTCCATCGCGGCCTTCATCGACGCGGTGATGCGGTCGGCGTACATGATCACGCGGCCCTCGACGTGGCGGGCCGCCCGTCCGATCACTTGAATGAGCGAGCCCTCCGACCGGAGATAGCCCTCTTTGTCCGCGTCGAGGATCGCGACGAGGGTGACCTCGGGAAGGTCGATGCCCTCGCGGAGAAGGTTCACACCGACCACGACGTCATAGACGCCAAGGCGCAGGTCGCGGAGGATCTCTACCCGCTGCAGCGTCTCGATCTCCGAGTGGAGGTACTGCACCTTGATGCCCATCTCGCGCAGGTAGTCGGCGAGGTCCTCGGCCATCTTCTTGGTGAGCGTCGTGACGATGGCGCGCTGGCCTCGCTCGACCCGAAGGTTGAGCTCCGCAAGTAGATCGTCGATCTGGCCCTCGGTCTTCCGCACTTCGATCTGCGGATCGATCAGGCCGGTCGGCCGGATGATCTGCTCGACGACGTGCGATGAGTGCTCGAGCTCGTAGGGCCCGGGCGTCGCCGAAACGTAGATCGCCTGATCGAGGCGTTGCTCGAACTCGGCGAACGTGAGCGGGCGATTGTCGAGCGCGCTCGGCAGCCGGAAGCCGTAATCGACGAGGATCTCCTTCCGCGAGCGGTCGCCGAAGTACATCCCGCGCACCTGCGGCATCGAGATGTGTGACTCGTCGACGAACGCGAGGAAGTCCGGCGGGAAGTAATCGAGAAGCGTCCATGGCCGGCTTCCGGCGGGCCGGCGCGCGAGATGACGGGAGTAGTTCTCGACTCCGGCGCAGGTCCCGGTCTCGCGAAGCATCTCGAGGTCGAAGTTCGTTCGCTGTCGTAGGCGCTGCGCCTCGAGCAGACGACCCGCGTCCTCGAGCTCCTTTACGCGGTCCACCAGCTCGACCTCGATGTCCTTGATGGCTTCGAGCAGCTTCTCTCGTGGCGTGACGAAGTGCCGCGCCGGGTAGATGTCGATCTTGTCGCGCTCGGCCAGCACTTCGCCGGTGAGGGGGTCAAGCTCGGTGATCCGTTCGACGTCGTCGCCGAAGAACTCGACGCGTACGGCGAGCTCCTCGTACGCGGGCTGCACCTCGAGCGTGTCGCCGCGGACACGGAACTTCCCGCGCACGAGGTCGGTGTTCGTGCGCTCGTACTGGATGTCCACGAGATGCCGCAGGACCGTGTCGCGCCGGACGCGCTCGCCTTTCTTCAATCGGACGGTTACCGCGCCGTAGTCCACCGGCGCGCCGAGGCCGTAGATGCACGAGACCGATGCGACGATGATCACGTCGCGACGCTCGAAGAGCGACCGGGTAGCCGAGTGGCGCATGCGGTCGATCTCCTCGTTGCGCGAGCTGTCCTTCTCGATGTACGTGTCGCTGCGCGCGATGTACGCCTCGGGCTGGTAGTAGTCGTAGTACGAGACGAAGTACTGGACCGCGTTCTCGGGGAAGAACTCCTTGAACTCTCCGTAGAGCTGCGCGGCTAGCGTCTTGTTGTGCGCGAGCACCAGCGTTGGGCGCCCGGCATCGGCGATGACCTTCGCCATCGTCACCGTCTTGCCCGAACCGGTGACGCCGCGGAGCGTTACGTGGCGCTCACCCGCCCTCAGCGCGTTTTCTAGGCCTGAGGTCGCCGCTGGCTGATCGCCGGCGAGATCCCACGGCAGAACAAGCCGGAAGGGTGCCTTCGCGGCTGGTCGGTCGAGTGGGACCTGGAGCGTGTCGCCTCCGGGCATGGGTGCCTCATTCTAGAACAGGCGTTCTGGTACGGAATTGCCGCCCGCAGCTGGCTCCATTGTCGCGCATCAACACCGGTTTGAGTCCCGTCCAGTTGTTAGCCGTTGCTACAGTCCGCCCGACCCCGCACTCCATACAAAAGGGCCGTAGAGGAAGGTAATAGTGGAAGATCGATCGCGGCGCCGCGCCCGGCTGGTGCTCATTGTTGGACTCTTGTTCGCCGTCGGAGCCGGAGCGACGACCTTCTTCGTCGCGAACACGGCCAAATCCGAAGCCCCCGCGCCCATCCCGACCTCGAACATCGTGGTCGCCGCGCGGGAAATCCCGGCCAAGACCCAGATCACCGCGTCGGACCTCAAGCTCGTCAAGATGAACACCGAGGTCGTCCCCCCATCCGCCCTGACGACCCCCGAGGAGGTCGTCGGCAAGATCACGATCACCTCGATCTCGATCGGTGAGCCGATCCTCCCGACCAAGCTCGGCGGTCCGAACGGCAACCTCTTCGTCGTGATCCCGTCGTCCGCGTTCGCGCCCGACGGCACGATCCCACCCGGAACGCCGAACTACCGCGCGATGTCGATCACCGTCGCCGACGCGCAGGCCGCCGGTGGCTCCATCCAAGCCGGCGACATCGTCGACCTTCTGTTCACCATGAACATCTCGCCTGAGAAGCTCTTCAAGCAACCGAACCCGGCCGTGAACTCGACCGACGCGTCCGCGCGCATCGTCCTGGAGCGCGTTCCGATCCTCGCACGGATCCTGGCCGTCTACGTGATCCGCACCGACGCAGCGACCGCCGAGCGCATCGGATACATGCAGTCGTCCGGCGGCACGATGCAGCTGCTGCTCCGTGGACCCAAAGACGACCGCGCGACCGGCACGGTCGGCGCCAGCTTCGACAACATTCAGCCCGACTGGAAGATCCACATCCCGCAGAAGATCTGATCAGGCCCTAGCGCGCCGGAGTCCGGCCCAGGCGTCACGTACACGCTCGCGCGTCTTATCGCGGTCGCCGTCGTTCACGATCACCACGTCGGCGGCTGCCCGGAACTGATCCTCGGTGAGCTGCTGCGCGAGGCGGAGATCCGCCTCGCGCTCGCCGATCCCGCGTCCGGCGAGCCGCTCGATCATCGTCGCCCGCGGTGCGACAACGACCCAGATCCGGTCGCTCGCCTTTCGGAGCTCGCCCTCGAGCAGCTTGATGGCCTCAACGACGAGCACGGCGTCGTCCGGAAGCATCGAGCGCGCCTCGAGCACGCGAGCGATCACGCGGGGGTGCAGGATCTGCTCGAGCCGGCGCAGCTTCGCGGGGTCCCCGAACACTTCGGCGGCGAGCTTCGAGCGGTCGATCTCCTTGTCCTCGCCCAGCACCTTCGTGCCGAACGTCTGCACGATCGCGCTGTATCCGACGGTTCCGCGCAGCTGCTCATCGTGCACGATCGCGTCGGCGTCGAGCACCTTCGCGCCGAGCTCTCGCAGCATCGCCGCGACCGTCGACTTCCCCGAACCCATCGCCCCGGTCAGTCCCACGACGAACGCCGTCACTCGCTCTTCTCGCTCTCCTTCGCCCATTCGTCGTAGAGCGTCCGCAGATCGCGTTCGAGGGACGCGTACTCTTCGCCCACTCTCCGCGTCTCCATGTAATTCCCGCTCTGCGCGATCTGCGAGACCCTGTCGGAGAGCTGGCGGAGCTGGAGCTCCATCGCCTCGATCCGCGCCTCCAACGCCCGCAGGCCGCTGACGCGGCGAAGTGGCGAGGCCTTCGCGTTGGACCTGAGCTTGGCGTCGCGGGTCCTGTCACCAGGGGCAGGGGCCCCTGGGCGCGTAGCGCTTCGGGGTTGCGCGCTCGACGCACCCTTCCCGGCCCTTGCCGCTTCCGTGGCGGGCCGGGTCCTGGGCACACGCGTCTCGCGCACAACCCGCTCGCCGGTGCCACCCGCCGTCTCCATCTCGGGGATCGGAAGTTCGGCCCCCGAACTACGGAGGCGCTGGAGGGCGGACCAGTTGCCTTCGAACCGTTTCAGCACTCCGGCTTCGATCGGCCAGATCTCGGTCGCGAGCTTGTCTATGAAGTAGCGGTCGTGGCTAACAAAGAGGAGAGCTCCCTCGAACGCTTGGAGGACGGTCTCGAGCTGCTCGCGAGCGAGAAGATCGAGATGGTTTGTCGGCTCGTCTAATACCAGGAGATTCGCGTGCAGCGCGGCGAGACGTGCGAGCGCGAGACGCGAGCGTTCTCCACCCGATAACACGCCGACGCTCTTGAAGACGTCCTCCCCTCTGAAGAGGAAGCGCGCGAGATGGTCGCGAGCCTCGGCGTCGTTCATCCCGCTCGCGACTTTCATCGCATCGATCACGGTGTCGTCACCGGTCAGCTCGAGCTGCGCCTGGGCGAGAAAGGCGACGCGCGCGGTCGGGGCGGACTGGACGTACCCCTCGAGCGGGGTCAGATCGCCGACCAGAGTCCGCACCAGGGTGGTCTTCCCCGCCCCATTCGGGCCCACGACCGCGATCCGCGCGTCGCGCGCGACGCGCAGCATGCCGGTCCGGACGAGCGGCTCCCCGTACCCGACCGCGAGCGGCGTGGTCTGCACGACCGTGTCGCCGGCGAGGTGGGCAGCCTCGAGGCGCCAGCCGTGCTGTTGCGCTCGCTCAGGAGCCTCGATGCGTTCGATCCGGGCGAGCTTCTTCCCGCGACCGCGAGCCTCCTTCGAGCGTTGCCCCGCCCCGTAGCGGCGGATGAACTCCTCGGTGCGCTCGATCTCGATGGCCTGGCGCGCCGCTGCCTTCTCGGTCGCGGCTTCGCGCTCCGCCCGCTGGCGCGCGTAGGCCGAGTAGCCGCCGCGATATTCCGTGACCGTGTTCTTCTCGAACGACAGCGTGCGACTGGTAACGCGGTCGAGGAACCAACGGTCGTGGGACGAAACCAAAATTGTTTCATCCTGCTCGATCAAGAAGCGTTCGAGCCACTCCAATGCCGCCACATCGAGATGGTTCGTGGGCTCGTCGAGGAGGAGCAGGTCGGGATCGTCGAGCAGTAGGCGGGCGAGCCCGAGTCGGGTCCGCTCGCCCCCGGAGAGTGTCGCGACCTCGCGATCACGGAGCGAGTCGAGGCCAAGGCCTCCGAGCACCCGGCCTACCGTCGCTTCGAAGTCGTAGCCGCCGGCGTGCTCGAACTGATGCTGCGCCTCCGAATAGCGCTCCAGCAGTTCCGGGTCACCGCTTCCGAGGCGCGGCTCGAGCGCATGCATCTCCGCTTCGAGTTCGCGCAGGTGCGCGGCCGCTCCGCGGGCGTGCTCCTCGACCGTCCCGGTCGCGTGGGTCAGGACCTCCTGCTCCATGAATCCAACGCGGGTACCGCGAGCCAAGGCGACATTCCCCGCGTCCGCCGACTCGAATCCCGCCGCGACGCGCAGCAAGGTGGTCTTCCCCACCCCGTTCGGCCCGACAAGACCGACGCGGTCCCCGTGCGCGAGTCGGAACGACACGTCGCTGAAAACCAGGCGCTCCCCGAAGCGCTTCGCGACCGCCTGGACTGAGAGGACGCTCATCGAATCAACATGGTGAGACACATCGCCGGGACTAGCATGCGGTCGCCTTGCCGAGCATCATCTTCGCGGAGCGGGAACTCGACCTTCTTGAGCCGTTCGAACACATCGCCTACCCGCCCGATCTTGTATCCGTCGAGCCCGAGCATCCCTCCGCCGTTCTCCTCAGCCTCGACACGCGTGGTGTTCCGTCCAAGTTACGGCGCGTGGACGTCAGGACCGGCGCGGTGCAGAAAGGCGGCACGATCCGAGGGTGCCTCCGGGACGCCTGGCTCGGGACGGATCTTTGGATCCTGACGACATATGCACTCCATCGCGTATCCAACGCTGACCTGTCGGTCAAGAAAACGCTCAAAGTTCCGCACTTCCTCCACCGGCTGATACCTCTTCTATCGGCACGGTTTCTCGCCCTCTCGCAGATCGAACGCAAACGCACGAGCGTGCTTTCCCCGAGCGACGGCGCCCTTCAGGTCGTGACCATGCCGACACCCGACATCTCCATTGACCAGGGCGACAGCTGCACGGTCCTCTCGTTCTGGGCCGGCGAGGCGCGGGGCTTCGACGGCGATCTGAAGCCGACTCGCGAGCGACGTGAACTGCCGCTCGGCCTCAGTCCGATTTCGTCTGGCGGGGAGATCCTATTCCTGCGCGCGACGCGCGAGATCGCACGAAACGTTTCGCCAGTTCAGCCGGACGTGACGTGGCTGTACCCGACGGGCGTGCTCGCGATGTTCAGCCCGGACGGCTGGAGAGTCTCGCGCGAGGCGCGCGTTGGGTCGCTCGATCGACTCCTGGGGGTCGACGGCGATGGACGGATCATCGCGACCGACCAAAAAAAGCACACGGTCGCCCTTATCGATCCGAGCACGTTCAGGGTCGACGCTCGCCACCAGTTCCGAGAACAAGCGTTTGGCATCGTGCAGGCGGGACCGTTCGCGGTCGCCTACCGTCCCTGGAGCGGGCATCTTCGGGTGATCGACTGGTCATCGACGAGCTAGTTGGAGTCGCGGCGCGCGCTGACAGCGCGGGCAGTGGAACGTGCCGCGGCCGCCGACGACGGTGCGCACGATCTCTCGGCCGCAACGTGGGCACGGCTCGCCCGCGCGCGAGTAGACCTGAAACTCACGCTGCATCCGTCCCTTGTTCCCGCGTGCGTCGACGTAGTCGTTTCGCGACGCGCCGCCGAGGCGGATCCCTTTGCGCAGAGCCCAGCGGATCGCCTCGTGCAGGCGGGCGACCTCAGCGGTGCGCAGCGTTCCGGCTTTCCGGAGGGGATGGATCCGCGCACGCCAGAGCGCCTCGATGGCGTAAATGTTCCCGATGCCCGCGATCGCCCGCTGATCGAGGAGCAGCACCTTGATGGCCGCCCGCGGACGGCGGCGCAGCAGCGCGCGCAACCACGCGACCGTAAACCCGCGCGCGAGGGGCTCCGGCCCAAGCGACGCGTGAAGCGGCATCTTCGCGCGCCGTCGTTCGCCGGTTCCTTCGAGCGTCGCGGCGTCGATGACGGCCATGCGCCCGAACTTGCGGGTGTCGGAGAAACGCATCGCGGTCCCGTCCACGAAACGGATCTCTCCGCGCACGTAGCGCTCGTCCACGTCGGCCACTCCATACAAAAGCTTGCCGGTCATACGGAGAGACACGACCAGCGCCTCGCCGCCGTCGAGGTCGAACACCACGAACTTCCCGCGGCGCCGCACGTTGCTGATGCGTCGACCGCGCAGACGCGCGCCCACGACCTCGGCCGGCTCGGGTTCCGTGAGACGCACCCAGCGCGACTCGAACTCGCTGATGGTGCGATCGACCACGAGCCCACGCAGCTGCCGGGCGATGGTCTCGACTTCAGGTAATTCAGGCATTCGCGGTGGCGGGGACTTCCAGTCGCTGCATCTCGTCCCAGTTCGGTCCGACGCGCACGTCGACGATCAGCGGCACGTCGAGCTCGTACGCCGCGCTCATCTCGTCGCCGAGCAGCCGCGCCATCCGCTCGACCTCGAACCGCGGCACCTCGGCAACGAGCTCATCGTGCACCTGCAGGAGCACGCGCGCGTGAAGATCGCTCTCGTGCAGCGCGCGATGCACGCGCGCCATCGCGATCTTCATGATGTCCGCGGCGGTTCCCTGGATCGGCATGTTGATCGCCATCCGCTCCGCCGCGTTGCGGACCGCGTTCACCCGGCTCGTCATGTCAGGGATGTAGCGGCGCCGGCCGAGCAGCGTCTCGACGTACCCCTGCTCGATGCAGAACGCCTTCGTCTCGAGGACGTAGCGGCGCACCTGCCCGTAGCGCTTGAAGTACTCATCGATGAAGCGCTGCGCCTCCTCGCGCGGTATCTGCATCCGCCAGGCGAGGCCAAAGTCACTCATGCCGTAAATGATTCCGAAGTTGAGCATCTTCGCGACGTCCCGTTGCTCCCGCGTCACCGCGTTCTCAGGAACGCCGAATCCGGCGGCGGCGGTGCGCCGATGGATATCGGCACCGGACCGGAACGCATCCAGGAGCGCCGGGTCCTGGGACACGTGGGCGAGCACTCGCAGCTCGATCTGCGAGTAGTCCGCGGCGATGAGGACCTGGTCGGGCGCGCCGGAGACGAACGCGCGGCGAATTCGCCGACCGAGTGGGGTGCGGATCGGGATGTTCTGTAAATTTGGGCCGCGGCTGGACAGTCGGCCGGTCGCCGCGACGGTCTGGTCGAACGTCGTGTGGACACGCCGGGTCTCGGGGTCGACGAGTCCGCCGAGGCCCTCCGCATACGTCGAGCGGAGCTTTTCGATCTCGCGGTACTCGAGGATCTTTTCGATCACGGGATGCGCGCCACGGAGTTCCTCGAGCACCGTCGCGTCGGTTGAGAAGCCGGTCCCAGTCCGGCGGCCCCGCGGAAGCTTCAGCTCGTCGAACAGCAGCGATTGCAGCTGCTTCGGCGAGTTCAGCCCGAACTCGTGGCCGACCGCCGCGAAGGCCTCCTGCTCGATCCGCGCGACCTCGCGCGCGAATTCCTCGCCGAGCGATCGCAGATATCCGAGATCGACCGCGATGCCGGCCTCTTCCATCTCCACGAGCACATCGACGAGCGGAAGCTCGACGTCACGGTAGAGACGCTCGAGGTTCAGCCGGTCCAGCTCGACCGCGAACTGTTCCCCGAGTCGAGCGGCCGCCACCGCGCCCGCACCCGCACGCGCCAGGCGCTCGTCGAGCGTTGGCGTGCGGTAGGGATCCTTGCGGTCCGCAACGGGAAGTACGGGGACCTCGAGCTTGAGCCGCTCCGCGGCGAGGTCCTCGAGCGCGTGATAGCGGCGGCTCGCGTTCACGAGATAGCTCGCGATCATCGTGTCCATGGATAGACCGCCGATGTCGGCGCCCGCACGGCGCAGCGCGCGGCGCGCGGTCTTCGCATCGTGCGCCGTCTTGGCGATCTTGTCGTCGAGCAGCAGTGCGGCGATCGGTTCGGGGACGCCGTCGGGCGTCGGGAGGTACCAGGCGCGCTCGCCCGCCGCGAGGCCGAGCCCAACCAGGAGCGGGTGACGGCCGGACGCGTCCACGTCGGCGTGTACCGCGAACGTGCCGATCCTTCGGAGCTCCGCCGCGACCTGATCCGCGTCGATGTCGGCGACGAGCGCGGTCTCGACCGGTGGCGCGACCGCCGGCGCCGCCTCGAGGCCAAGCTGCATCTGCCCCCCGCGCGCCACCATCGGTGCCGTTGGGGTCGGCGCCGGCGCGGCGAGGTTCTGATCGGCCGGAGGCAGCCTGGGCACGAGGCTGCGGAACTCGAGCTCGCGGAAGAGCTCGAGCACCGCGGCGCGGTCGTAGGTGGTCCTTCGAGTGCGCTCGGGCTCGAGCGTCACCGGCAGATCGGTGACGATCGTCGCGAGCTCGCGACTGCGGAAGACCTGGTCCTTATTACCGGCGAGCGAGTCGCGCAGTCGCGGCGTGTACGCGCCAAGCTCCGCGTACACGCCCTCGAGGTTGCCGCGCTCAGCGATGAGCTTCGCGGCGGTCTTCTCGCCGACACCAGGCACGCCGGGGATGTTGTCGGTCGCATCGCCCTTGAGCGCCTTGAAATCGACCATCTGGTCCGGCCGCAGCCCGTACCGCTGCCGGATCATCTCTTCGTCGTAGATCACGGTGTTCTGGAAACCCTGCCGCGTCGTCATCAGTTTGATGCGCGGGGTCACGAGCTGAAGCGGATCGAGGTCGCCCGACACGATGATCGTCTCGAGGCCCAGCGCCTCGGCCTGCCGGGACAGCGCGCCGATGACGTCGTCGGCCTCGAATCCCGGGAGCGAGTACATCGGAATTCCGAAGGCCTCGAGCAGCTGCTTGCAGCGTTCGAACTGGGGCCGGAGCTCGTCGGGCATCGGTCTGCGTGTGGCCTTGTAGGTCGCGTCCTTCTCATGCCGGAACGTGGGCACCGGCAGGTCGAACGCGGCGGCGATGTGTTGGGGGGTCGCCTGCTCGAGCGTCTTCAGGAGAATCGAGGCGAAGCCGAACGTGGCGTTTGCGAGCTCGCCCTTCGTCGTGGTGAGCGGGGGCACGGCAAAGAACGCCCGGTAGATCAGGCTGTTCGAGTCGATCAGGGCGAGACGTTCGGTCACCAGACGAGTATCGCCGTTAGGCCGAGCGGAGCCTCCGGCCGAGAATGAACGACAGCACCGCGAAGGCGAGGCCGAGCCCGAGCCAAAGCCATGGGAAGGGATTGAACGGAGCCTGTTCGGCGCCGTGCCCAGAACGCGCCGCCAGCGCGACCTCAGATGACGGGGCGGACGACCCTACATCCCGGCGCGTGTTGTCCCCCACGCTCTGCGGCTGCGGGCGGTCGGCCGGTGCCGGGACGGGGGACGGCGAGACGGGATTGAACGCTGCGAATGGCGAACCCGTCGCCGCCGGTGGAGCGAGTCGCTTTTCCGCGTCGGAGAGGCTCGCGGTGGGGGCGCCAGTCTCCGACGTTGCTCCACTCCTCGCGGCGTCCAGCGCCGGCGCCGACGGTGCCGGAGCGGCAGCGGGCGCGCTGCCCGCGCTGGTCAGCTGTGGCAACGAAGAGAGCACGGCAGAGGCGAGGAACAGGAAGAGCGCAGCGCCGCTCGCGAAAGTCGATAGCGTGCGCAGCGGAGCGACCCAAATTGGGATCGACACCCGCGGGACGAGCGACCGTGACGGGACCGGCATCGGAAGAGCGGCGATGAACCGGGCGGTTCCCCGAAGCTCCGCCAGACGCGTCCGACAAAGGGCGCATGTGTCGAGATGCGCCTGCACCGAGGCCCGCGCCTCGGGTGAAAGCGCCTCGTCCAGGTACGCCGAGAGGTCGTCGAACGGATGCACGGCCTTAATCTCCTATCCCTAGGACGTCGCGGCTCGCGATCGGTTCCCTCACCCGCCTGATCCCCTCCAGCCCCTGCTGATGAGGACGTTGCGTACCGCGAGACGGCCCCGGTGGATGCGCGATTTCACCGTACCGATCTCGGTCGAGGTGATCGTCGCGATTTCCTCGTACGCGAAGCCTTCGACGTCCCGCAGCAGGAGCGCGGCGCGCTGGTCAGCCGGTATCGTCGCCAGGGCGTCCTCAACGACCCTCAATGCCTCGCGATCGGCGGCCAGATCGGCGAGCTCGGGACCGGGCGCCGCCGGCTCCGCCCATGATGCCGAGTCGTCATCTTCGGTCGGTGGATCGAGCGGAAGCTCCGGATGCCGCCGCCGCGACCGAAGGCGATCGAGCGCGCGGTTGGTAACGATCCGGAAAACCCATGCGCGAAACGACGTTCCTTCGAATGAGGCGAGCGATTTCCAGGCGGACAGGAGAGCGTCTTGCACCACATCCTCGGCGTCGTCGTGGCCAAGCATGCGTGCCGCATGGCGATACAGAGGCCGCTCGATCTCGATGGCAAGCTGCTCAAAGGCTCGAGCGTCGCCGCGCCGCGCGCGATCGAGGAGCGCGTTGGTCGTTCCCCCGACGTCCGGCCGCATCAGTGAACTTTCGCCAGTTCGCATCTTCTTCTGTAGATTCCCGCGTGGACGATATGAGCGAAGACCGGAAGAAGAACGTCGTCGTTATCGGCGAGGACGACGAACCGATCGCGACGTTGCTGCGGGACTCGATCAACGACGAGGATGGTTATCAGGCCGTCGTGGTGTCCGACGGTGCGCTCGTGCTCGAGACCGTCCGTCAGGTGCACGCCGACCTTCTCATCCTCGACATCATGATGCCGGGACTGAACGGGTTTGAGGTGTTCGACCGCGTTCGCGCCGACACTGATATCCGCAACATGCCTGTGCTCTTCGTTAGCGCCGCGACCACTCAGTTTCAGGAAGAGTTCGCCCAGCGGGGCATCAAGGACGTGATCTCAAAGCCTTTCGACCTCAACGATCTGTTGGACCGCGTCCGGGTACTCTGCCCGAGCGATGCCGGAGGGAAAAGCTAGCCCGCGCGAGCGCGTCCGGTTCGCAGAGCTTGCGCGCCTTGCCGCGGAGACGGCCATCGCGGTCGGCGACGCGATCGCCATCGGCGACACCGCGATCATCACGCGCAAACGCGGGCGCGCCAACTTCGCGACCGCCGCGGATCACGCGGCCGAGCGCGCGATCATCTCTCGGCTCTCGGCCTACGACCCGCGCATCCCGGTCCTCGCGGAGGAGAGTGCCCGCAAGGGGTTGGCCGCAGCCGAGCGCCTCTGGGTCGTCGACCCGATCGACGGCACTCTGAACTTCAGCCGCGGCCTTCCGTTCTATTGCGTCCTCATCGGCTACGTCGAAGATGGCAGGTCGCGCGCAGCGGCGGTGCATGCGCCGCGAACGGGTGAGACATTCGTCGCCTCGGAGGGCGGCGGCGCGACGCTCAACGGCGAGCCCATCCATGTTTCCGGCGTGACCCGTCTGGCCGAGGCCTTCGCCGTCGCGA
>VBEY01000202.1 GCA_005889295.1 Chloroflexota bacterium
GATCAAGGCGCGACTCTGTCTCACGTGCGGGCACGTGGGTTGTTGTGACAGCTCCAAGAACAAGCACGCCACCAAGCACTACACCGCCACGCACCACCCGGTGATCGATTCATTCGAACCCGGCGACCATTGGCGGTGGTGCTACGCCGACGAGCAGTATTCCCGTCTCACGTCCTGATAGAAACGCGGCTCGCGCTCGCTAGTCCGCGGCCTCCGCGGCGGGCGCGAGACGCTCGGCACGTCGCGCCGCGTTCTGCCTGAACACGATGAACGCCACCGCGACGACGATGACCGCAGCCCCGAGCAGGATCGTCGGCGTGATCGGCTCGGCGAGGATGAGCGCGCCGAGGACCACGGCGACGACCGGATTCACGAACGCATATGTGGAGACGAGGGAAACCGACGCGTTCTGCAGGAGCCAGGTGTACGCGCTGAACGCGACAAGAGAGCCGAACACCACGAGATAGCCAAACGCGATCAGCGACCTGAGCGAGAAGGTTGCTGGATCGAGATGCGCGAGCTCACCTCGAGCGAGGGCGACGACGATCAGCACGACTCCGCCGGCGAGCATCTGGTACGCCGTGGAGACGAGCACATTGCGCGGCGTCTCGAGGCGGGGCGACAAGAATGTCCCGAGCGCCCACGAGAGCGTCGCCCCGAAGAGCATCAGCGCGCCGATCGGATCGATCGCTCCGCTCAGACCGCCCGGGACGACGAGGATCGCGACACCACCGAGACCGAGCAACACGCCGGCAAGTAGGTCCGGCCCGACGCGCTCACCGGCAACCATCCGGTAGATCACGATGCAGAGCGGGATCGACGCGACGATGAGGGCCGCGACTCCCGACGGAACGGTGCGTTCGGCAAGGACCACGAGACCGTTCGCGACGCAGAGCATGAGGATGCCGACCACCGCGGCGCCGCCCAGCTCCCGGCGCGAGACGCGGAGCTCGACGCCTCGGAACGCGAGCCACGCCGTGAGCAGGAGTCCCGCGAGCATGAAGCGGAGCCCGGCATAGAGGAGAGGCGGCAGCGTCTGCACGGCGATCGCGATAGCGAGGTATGTCGAGCCCCATACGACGTACACGGTGCCGAGGGCGAGCCATACGTTCAGGCCGGAGGCACGCCGCGACCAAGTCATGTCGGTAAAACGTAACGTCTCGCGCCCTTGTGAGATGCCCGCGGGCCGGTCTTTTCAGGCCTTCTGTATCGAAAAAGGCACGATGGAGCGCTGATGACACCGAGCGACATCATTCCGCTCCATCTCGCGGACGTTACCTACCCGCCGTCACATCCGCTCGCGGGGCAGAACGGTCCGGTCCTCGCCTTCGCCATTCGTCACGCGGACGGGGTCGTCCTCGTCGATACGGGGATCGGCGAAGGCAGCCCATGGGTGGATGAGAACTACCGGCCGCGCATCCGCGATGTCCGCGACGCTCTCGCCGGCGCCAAGCTCGATCCCGACGGGGTGCGCGCGATCGTGAACAGCCACCTGCACTTCGACCACTGCGGCCAAAACCGAGTCTTTCCGGGCGTGCCGATCCATGTTCAGCAGACCGAGCTCGATCTCGCCCGGCGTGAGGGCCACACGATCGTCGACTGGGTCGACTTTCCGGGAGCGCGATACGAGGCGGTGGACGGAGACCGCGAGATCGTCGACGGGGTCAGCGTCCTCGCGACGCCGGGCCATACCCCCGGCCACCAGTCGGTCACGGTCCGCACCGGCGACGGCCTGGTCCTCATCGTCGGACAGGCGGCCCAAGACGCCCGCTCGTTCGCGACGGGACCGGCCGACGCGAGCGTCGAGCGCCTCCGAGCGCTGAACGCGGACCGTATCCACTTCTCGCACGATCGGGCGGTGCTCCGTCGCCGCAAATAGTTGACGGAGTCAACTATCCTCTCGTCGTGGGAAGCATATCGAGGGAACGAGTCGCCGCGGTTCGCGAGTTCAACCGCTTCTACACGAGCCGCATCGGCGTGCTCGATGAGGGGTATCTTGCCAGCCACTTCTCGCTGACCGAGGTGCGTGTCCTCTATGAGCTCGCCCACCGTGGTTCGGCCGCGGCAAGCGAGCTTGGGCGAGATCTCCGAATCGACCCGGGCTACCTCTCCCGGATGCTGCGCGGCTTCTCACGACGCGGACTGCTCACACGAAGGGCGGCGAAGGAGGATGCGCGCAAGGCGATTCTCCACCTGACGGCGCGCGGCAAGGCGACGGTCGCGCCGCTCGAGACGAAAGCGCGCGACCAGATCGCCGCGATGCTGAGCGGTGTCCCGGGAGCGGACCAGGAACGTCTCGTCGCATCGATGCGCACGATCGAACGAGCGCTGCGACAGGATTCGCGGTCGGTTCCAAGGGTCACACTCCGCTCGCATCGGCCGGGCGACATCGGCTGGGTGGTCGAGCGGCACGGCACGCTCTACGCGGAGGAGTACGGCTGGGACGAGTCGTTTGAAGCGCTCGTCGCCGACATCGTCGCGAAGTTCATCGCGCACCTCGATGGAAAACGCGAGCGCTGCTGGATCGCCGAGCTCGACGGCGAACGCGTCGGTTGCGTGTTCTGCGTGAAAAAGTCGAAGAGGGTCGCGAAGCTCCGGCTGCTGCTGGTCGAGCCGGGCGCACGCGGTCTCGGCGTCGGCTCGCGCCTAGTCGACGAATGCATCCGTTTCGCGCGCGCCGCGGGCTATCGCGAGCTCACCCTCTGGACAAACGACGTCCTCGTCGCCGCCCGCCGGATCTATGAGCGCGCCGGGTTCGAGCTCATCGAGAGCGAGCGCCACCGCTCATTCGGCAAGGCCCTGGTCGGTCAGAACTGGACGCTGCGGCTCTAACGGCGTCCCCGAGCGCCCCCACCCAGCACGCCGATGTCGCCCAGGAACCCGAGTGCGACGATCAGAAGCCCAAGTCCGCTGAGCCCTCCGAATTCGTTCTGCGCGATCGCAAAAGCGATGGTCGTCCACGGCAGGAAGATGAACCCGAGGAACGGCCAAATGAAGGTGTCGAAGGCGCGGCTCATGTAGTTCGTGAAGACCGACAAGAGCAAGATGACGAGGCGCGGCCCGACGAACGCAAGCAACGCCAGAACGCAGCACATCGGTCCCGCATGGTGTCACAACCGCAACCTCTGGCGTGACACCATTGAGGGATGCAGGCGATCGAGCGAGCGCGCCTCATCCCCGGGGCACACGTCGACGAGGTTCCTACAGCCGAGCGCTCGCGTGAAGCCACGGAAAGCAAGGTCATTCGCGGCAGGGCGCTCATCTTCTGGGACCCGAAGGTGCCCGGAAAGAAGCTCGACGCGATCGACACGGACCAGATCACTCCGGCGGACGACTGCGTGTCGGAGAGCCTGGATACGCTCGACGAGCGCTGGAAAGCTGGGTCGTTCCGCTACCTCATGCCGAACTTCCGCGAGCGGGTTCACCGTGGAGAGACGTTCGTCATCGCGGGCGACCGGTTCGCGATCGGAAGCTCACGCGAGATGAGCCCCGCGGGCCTGAAGGGCGTGGCCGACGAGGCCGGCGTCGAGATGGTGATCGTGTGCGGGGCGGCGATGGGTGACATCTTCCGGCGGAACGCGCTGAACCTCGGCCTCAACGTGATCCAGAGCCGCCAGGCCGTCGATGATGCCCAGGAAGGCGACGCGTTCTCGTTCGACCCCGCGACGCGGAAGCTGACCAACGAAACGCGGGAGAAGACCTACGCGCCTGCGGCACTCTCGCCGCAGGAAGAGGAGATCCGCCGCTCCGGCGGGATCATCAAGATCGGCCGCCGCGAGTTCCCGGATTCCGTTCGGCGCGCGCCCGACGTGAAGTGGCCCGACGCTCCCACGGCGCAGAAGCTCACCTCGACCGAGCAGATCCTCTGGGCGCACCGTGTCGACAAAGACGCCGAGGTGCGACCGGGTGCGACGCTCCGCGTGTATGCCGATCTGCTCCCGGCGTCGGACGGCACCGCGCCCTTCTCGATCCACACGTTCAACGAGATCACCGGAGGCGACACGATCCGCCCGCGCCAGATCGCGATCGCGAACGACCACTTCGTCTTCAACCACCGCGAGGCCGACGACAAGCAGACCGGGATTGGTCGCGAGTTCGCGGAGCGACACGGCATCCGAAAGCCTCATTACGCGACGCCGGGCGACGGTATCTTCCATTTCTACTTCCCCGAGCAGAAGCTCGTCCTTCCCGGAGCGCTCATCCCGGGCGCCGACTCGCACAGCCGGGCCTACGGCGCGTACGGCGCGCTCGGCTACGGCGTCGGCTCGACGACCCTCGGATTCGGGTGGGCGACGGGCTACGTCTACTTCACCGTCGCGAAGCAGCGGCGCGTCGTCTTCAGCGGAAAGCTGCAGCCGTGGGTAAGCGGCAAGGACGTCGTTCTCGCACTGCTCGCGCGCTGGGGCCAGAAGCAAGCGCAGGGCATGAGCGTCGAGTTCGTGGACGGCGCCATGCAGCTGCCGATGAGCTATCGCAACACGATCGCGAACATGATGGCCGAGGGTGAGGCGCTGAATGGGATCTTCGCGCCGGACGACCTCACCTACGCGTGGTACCGGGAGAAGGGCGCCGCGGAGCTTCCCTACCCGCGCTTCGCGCCCGGCGAGGACGCGCGCTACGAGATCGACGAGACGCTCGATCTCTCCCAGGTCGTGCCGCTCATCGCGAAGCCGTTCAGTCCGGCGAACGCGTTCCCGGCGACGGAGGTCGCGCGCGAGCGCCTGACGTTCGACAAGGCGTTCATCGGCTCATGCACGAACGGCGGCTACGGCGACCTGCTCGAGGCAGCGCTGGTCCTCAAGGCTGCGCGCGCGAGGGGGAAAGCGCGCGCGACGAAAGAGTTCGTCGTCTTCCCCGGATCGGGCAGCGTGAAGCGCGACATCGAGAAGACCGATCCGCGCCTTGGCGGCGAGTCGATCGCCAACGTCTTCCGCGCGGCCGGCGCCGAGATCCGCGAGTCGTGGTGCGGACCCTGCTTCGGTCAGGGGCCCGACGCGCTCCGGAAAGGCGAGAGCGCGATCACTTCGTTCAATCGCAACTGGACCAACCGCATGGGCGTGGGAGGTCTCGGCTACCTCGCGAGCCCGGCCGTCGTCGCGGCGTCCGCCCTCCTCGGCTATATGGCGCCTCCGGGCGAGCTCGGCATCGAGTGGCGCGCGGAGCGCTTCGTCTAAACCGTTGTTCCCCCGATCGGGGGAGACCCGGCGCCCGCGACTCTCCCGTTGCCTGGATATGGGGAAGCACGAGAGCGGCGGCGATGAGCTCGTCGACTATCTCGCGGGCGTGATGGTCCTGGCGATCGCCCTGATCGTCGGCCTCGCGGTAATCGGGAATCAGCTCGCCAACGTCCTGCACCACGCTTAGCGACCGACCTGTCGAGCGTCCGACCGTTCGGCACGGCGCGTGCGGTCTCGTGCGGGCGTGCAGCAAAAGCCGACACCGGTCGACACGGACGCCACCGAGCAGCTCCAACGGCCGCCCGCCGACGCTCTCACGCCAGCGGGGCCGCGTCCGCCCGCGGTCAGGCGGCAGGCCGACCGCTGGTCGACCGTATTCACCGTCTTCGCCGCGGTTGCGCTCGTCGCGCTGCTGCTTCTTGCCGCGGCGGTGATCTCTTCTCAGCAGCGAGCGGTGCCCTCGACTAACCCGTCGCCGTCGCCCTCGCCGAGCGCATCGCCCTCGCCTTCGCCCACGCCCGCGCCGCGAACCCCGACGCCCGCTCCGACCGAGGCAACGCCGAGCCTGACGCCGGTGCCGACCCGCACCCTCCCGCCGGTCACGCCGGTGCCGACCATCGTGCCATCCGTGCCGGTCAGCACTCCACCCCTGCCGAGTCGGACGCCCTAACTAGCGGCGCCTCGTGTTCGGCGGATCGGCGGTGACCTCGTGTCCGCCCTTCTTCGTGATCACGTGAAGCTGGTCGATGTGCTCCTCGAGCTCGGCCGGCGACTTGAAGCTCTGTCCGCATTCGCGGCATTTGAGATCCAACATGTCCCTCGATCGCTGCAGAGCGGATGCCGTGCGGGTTATTTCCCTCGGAGCGTGGCGACAACGGGTGCGAACGCTCTCATCGCCGAGCCCGGAAGCGCGATGTAGCTGATCCCGAGGCGTTCCCGCCGGGCGATGAGATCCTCGACGAGCGACGCGCGCGAGCCGTACATGAAGAACGGCGTTTCGACGACCGTGGTGATCCCCGATTTCAGACGCGCGGCGAGCGCGGACACGGCCGACCTCGCCGCATCGGTCACCTGCGCGTCGAAGACGATGACGTTGAGCTCGAGCTCCGAGAAGCGCGGCGTGTGACGGAGCGTCGCGATCCGCTCCTCAACGGATCCGACCGTGACCGTACCGACCTTCGCCCCGCCGCTGGGATTGATCCTCGGGGCTATGGCCACGATCTGAGCCTCGCGCGCCGCGATCCGCAGCATGCGCGGGCCGCCTCCGCCGATCATCACCGGAGGGTGCGGGAGCTGAGTCGGGCGGGGCAGGACCTTCGCGTCGCGCACCCGGTAGTACGCGCCCTCGTGCGTCACGGTCTCTTCCGTCCAGAGTCGTTTGATCAGCGCGAGCGCTTCTTCCATCCGATCCACGCGGATCTTCGGGGTGTCGTACGGAATGCCGAGCTGCTCGTAGTCACGCACGTTCCAACCCGCCCCCAGCCCGAACTCGAGGCGTCCATCGGAAAGGAGGTCGAGCGTGGTCGCTTCTCTCGCGAGCATCACCGGATTGCGGTAGTCGTTGTCGAACACGAAGCTTCCGATGCGAAGGGTCTTCGTTGCGCCCGCAGCCGCAGCGAGGGCCGCGACCGGCGCGAGCTGATCGGTGATGTGATCCGGCATGAGAAGGGTGTCGTAACCGAGAGCCTCGGCGCGCTGCGCTACCTCGCGCCAGTGCTCAGCGCTTCGGCCCCGTTCGGCCATGGTCGCGAAGCGAAAGGGGCGCATGGCAGGACGCTATCGCACCCGGGGGAGCCACTCGGGCCGCTTCTCCTCGTACGCCGCGATGTCCTGTTCGTGGCGCAGCGTAAGAGCGATGTCGTCGAGTCCTCCGATCAGACGGGTGCGCGAGAACTCGTCCAGCGCGAACGTCGCGCGAACGCCGGGTGCCTGAACCGTCGCGTGCTCGACGTCGATCGTGATCGTCGTCGCTGGATCGAGACGGACCGCAGCGACGAGGCTCGCGACCGTGTCGGCGTCGACCTCGACAGGGACGAAGCCGTTGCGCAGCGCGTTGTTCCGGAAGATGTCCGCGACCCGCGGTGCGATCACGGCGCGAAAGCCCGCGTCGAGAAGCGCCCACACCGCGTGCTCGCGAGACGATCCGCCGCCGAAATTCGCACCAGCGAGGAGCACCGTGGCACCGCGGTAGCGCGGGTCGTTCAGAACGAACGCGGGATCCTTGCGCCACGCTTCGAAGAGTCCGGGACCGTACCCGGTTCGCTCGAGACGCTTCAGCCAGTGGCTCGGAATGATCTGGTCGGTGTCGACGTCGGCGCGCGCGAGTGGCAGCGCTCGGCCGACGATGTTACGGACCGGCTCCATCAGCGAAGATCCGACGGCGACGCGAAGTGTCCCGCGATCGCGGTCGCCGCCGCGACGGCCGGCGAGACCAGGTGGGTCCGGCCCCCGGGTCCCTGCCGGCCCTCGAAGTTGCGATTGGATGTGGACGCGCACCGCTCGCCTGGTCGCAGGATGTCGGGATTCATGCCGAGGCACATCGAGCAACCGGCGTCGCGCCACTCGAATCCGGCGTCGCGGAAGATGCGGTCGAGGCCCTCTCGCTCGGCATCGGCCTTCACTCCCATCGATCCAGGCACGACGAGGCCGCGGATGCCCGACCGCACGCGACGCCCGCGAACCACATCCGCGGCCGCGCGAAGGTCCTCCAGACGCGCGTTCGAGCAGGATCCGATAAACACCGCGTCGACCCGGATGTCGCGCATCGGCGTCCCCGGCGTGAGGTCCTGGTAGCGAAGCGCGCGGCGCGCGCTCTCACGGGTGTCGTCGGGTAGCGCATCCGGATCAGGTACCACCCCATCGATCGTCACCGACTGCGCGGGGTTCGTGCCCCAGGTGACATAGGGGCGCAGTACGCTCGCGTCGATCGCGACCTCGCGGCTGTATGTCGCCCCGGGATCGCTCGCGAGTGACCGCCAGTCGTCCAGGGCGCGCTCCCATTGCGCGCCCTTCGGCGCGAAGGGCCGACCCTCGAGCCACGCGAACGTGACTTGGTCCGGCGCGACCATCCCCGCCCGGGCGCCCGCTTCGATCGACATGTTGCAGATCGTGAGCCGACCCTCCATCGAGAGCGCCCGGATCGCCGCACCCCGGTACTCGATCACGTTCCCTGTCCCGCCTGCCGTACCGATGCGCGCGATGATCCCGAGGATCACATCCTTCGCCGCGCACTCCGCGGGGAGAGCGCCTTCGACGGTCACGGCCATCGTCCCCGGCTTCGTCTGCGCGATCGTCTGCGTCGCGAGCACGTGTTCGATCTCGCTGGTGCCGATGCCCCAGGCGAGCGCGCCGAGCGCGCCGTGCGTGGAGGTGTGGCTGTCGCCACACACGATGGTCATTCCCGGCTGTGTGAGCCCGAGCTGGGGCGAGATGACGTGCACGATGCCCTGATTCGGATCGCCGGTCGGGTAGCAGCGGATGCCGAACTCGCGTGCGTTTCGCGCCATCGCGTCGATCTGGCGCGCCGAGATCTCCTCCGCCGGTTCGTCATTGGTCGGGACGTTGTGATCCATCGTCGCGAGGGTGAGATCGGGCCTGCGAACTCGTCGCTTCGAAAGACGGAGACCCGCGAAGGCCTGCGGGCTCGTCACCTCATGGACCAGGTGCAGATCCACGTAGAGAAGGTCGGGCTCGCCAGCGGCACGGCGTACGACGTGCCGCTCCCAGACCTTCTCGCTCAGCGTCGCCACCGCTCGAGTATCGGTCAGCCGCCGCTCATCGCCGGGAGGATCTCGACGGTGCGCTTCCCGCGGAGATCGCCATCGTCGAGGAAGCGGGCGTCCTCGCCGTCGATGAAAACGTTCACGAAGCGCCCGAACTCACCGTCGCGCAGGACCCGCGCCGCGAGCTCCGGGTACCGGGCGGTGATCTCGCGCGCGAGCGAGCCGAGGTCGGTGGCCTCGAAGCTGAGCGACGCGCTGCCCTGCGCGGCGGCACGAAGTGGCGTGGCCAAGCGCACGGTCACGCTCATCCCAGCACCTCCGCGTACGCGGCCCGGAACTCGTCGGCGTCCGCGGCGATCGGCGGCTTGAGCAATCCGGCGTCAAGCGTCCCCTTGTAGCCGTTGCCGGTGATGTAGAGGACGACCGACCCGTTGTCGTCGAAAACGTCTCGGGTCGCCAGCGCCTTCGCTGCGGCGACGACCACGCCTCCTGCCGGCTCCGCGAGAACGCCCTCGGTGCTGGCGAGGAGCGCGCAGGCGCCCTGCACCTCCGCATCGCTCACGGACGCCGCGGAACCGCCGCTCGCTCGGATGATCCCAACCGATCCGTCTCCGTCCGCCGGCGCTCCGATCGCGAGCGACCGGGCCACCGTGTTCGGGTCGCGCACCGGTCGCACTTCGCGGTAGCCGTCGAGAACCGCATCTGACACCGGCGCGCAGCCCGCCGGCTGGGCCGCGTGGATGCGGAACGGGGTGTCGTCGACGAGTCCCGTCTGTCGCAGCTGCGCCGCCGCGGTGGCGGTACGGGTGAGAAGCGCGCCGGATCCGACCGGCACAACGACGTGATCCGGCAGCCGCCAGTCGAGCTGCTCGGCGCACTCGAACAGGATCGTCTTCGATCCCTCCGCGTAGTACGGGCGCAGCGTGAAGTTGACGAAGCCCCAGCCTTCCTCATCGGCGAGGCGCGCGCAGAGCCGGTTGACCTGGTCGTACGTACCGAGCACGCGGACCACGGTGGCGCCGTACGCGGCCGCGCCGGCGATCTTTCCTTCGTCGGTCGTCGCGGGCACAAAGACGAACGCGCGGAGCCCATTGCGCGCCGCCGCGGCGGCGACCGCGCCCGCGAGGTTGCCGGTCGATGCGCAGGCGATCGTGTCGAGCCCGAGCTCGAGGGCGCGAGCGAGCGCGACGGCGACCGGCCGGTCCTTGAAGGAGAGCGAGGGATTGCGCGAATCGTCTTTAATGAAGAGATTCGCGATACCGATCGCTGCGCCGAGTCGCGGCGCGCGGACGAGCGGAGTCCAGCCGACCGGGAAATGCGACGCCGGCTCGGCCACCGGAAGGAGATCCGCGTATCGCCACAGCGAGTGGGGGCCTCGCGCGATCTTCTCGCGCAGCGCGTTCGCGTCGGACGCCGCGAGGTCGTACTCCGGTTCGACCGGTCCGTAGCACTCCGCGCAGATGTATCGGGTATCCGCGGGTTGCAGGACCTGACACGCCCGGCAGCGCAGGCCACGAAGTGGCGTGATCCGTTCCAGCGTGATCGCCATCGTTCGACCTCCCGGCAATTAACAAGAGAGGCCTCCCTTTCGGGAGGCCTCTCGGTTCTGCTTGCGAATCCCGCGGTGCGCCTAGCCTCCCGAACGCGAAATCGACCCGGAAATCCGGGCCATGGCCATGGAGGCGGCGAGCGCAGCGCGCATCGAGAAGAGGCTAGGAACGGCCGCCGCCACGGTCAAACCGGCCAATGCACTCTGCACCGCGACTACCGCCTGTTTACGTTGCGGCGGCGGGGGGCTGGCCGGAGACTTGCTCGACTTGCCGGTGGGGAGATTAGCTGTGCGCTCGCTCGTTCTCTTCGCGCTGATCGCGTGCGTCGCGTGCACGTCGTCGCCGGCTGCGCCCGATGCGGCCGCAACGCTCGTGCCGGCGCTCAGCCCGGTGCCGACCCTTCCCCTTATCGCGTCACCCGACGCGGTGCCGACCGTCCCAGTGCCCTCGGTTGTCGCGCCTATCGCGAGCGCAGTTCCGCTCCCGAGCGCGGCGTCGCTGCCGAGCGCGATGCCAATCCCGAGCCTTGCGCCCATCCCTGCGGCACCGGCACGCCCGCTCTCCACGATCCCCATCGTCATCCGCAGCGCGGCACCGATCCCAGCGCCGGTGCTGCCTGTTTCGACGAGCCTTCCGATCCTGCCGCCGGTCGTGCCTCCGATCCCTGGCCGCTAGTCGTCGTTTTCGGGCGCGTCCCCTAGGAGGTAACGCGCGCCGCTCCCGCGCTCGGCGGCGCGATCGTCGGCGTTGAGAAGTCCGCACGTCTTGAGCGAGAGGCAGCCGCAACCGATGCAGCTCGTCAGGCGCGTCTGCAACGTCTCCAGCTCTTCGATCCGAGAGCGTAGGAGGCCCCTCCACGCGCGCGAGAGCACGGCCCAGTCGGCCTTCGTCGGCGTCCGCTTCTCGGGTAGTGCGCGAAGCGCGGTCGCGATCTCGTCGAGCGACAAGCCCACGCGCTGGGCCGCCTGGATGAACGCGACTCGTCGGAGGGTCGGACGCGCGAAGCGACGCTGGCCGCCGTTCGTTCGCGCCGACGCGATGAGTCCGCGCGATTCGTAGAAGCGCAGCGCGGATGTCGCCACGCCGCTGCGACTCGCGAGCTCACCGATGGTGATCTCGGTGGACAGGGCCGGCATGTGTCGCGAGGATAACAGTTGACTTAAAGTGCACTTGAAGTTCTAGCGTCGGCCCATGATCGCGCCTGTCTCGATACTCGGGTACGCCGACCTCGGACGCCTGATGGACCTTCAGCTCGGGGATGAGAAGCACACGCCGAGCGCGACCTCGACGCTCGACGTCATCTGGGTTCTGTACGACCGCGTCCTCCGCGTCGCTCCCGAACGCACGACCGACCCTGACCGCGACCGCTTCCTGCTGTCGAAGGGTCACGGACCGATGGCGTACTACGCCGTCCTTGCGGCGAAGGGCTTCATGGACGTCGACACGCTTCGTTCCTTCGGCCGGTACGACTCGCCGCTCGGCCACCACCCTGACCGCAATCTCGTCGCAGGGATCGAGATCTCGAGCGGCTCGCTCGGCCACGGGCTCGGGCTCGCCGTCGGTCTCTGCCTCGGCCTTCGCGCGCGCCAGAGCCCGGCACGGGTCTTCTGCCTCGTCGGTGACGCGGAGCTCGAGGAAGGCAGCAACCACGAGGCGATCGCCTACGCGGGTCGGACCGGCCTCGATCGTCTCGTCTGCGTGGTGGTCGACAACCGCTCGTCGTCGCTCGGCTGGCCGGGCGGCCTTAGGTCTCGCTTCGCGATCGAGGGCTGGTCGACGGCGACGGTCGACGGTCGCGACCACGACGGACTGGAGCGCGCGTTCAAAGCGGAGCACCCACGCCGCCCGCACGCGGTGGTCGCGGAAGTGGAGCCAAAATCGTGACGCTCGTGACCCAGAGCGTGATGCGCGAGCGCTTCTATGCGACGGCCGCCGAGCTCCTTGACGTCCATGATCGGCTCGCGATCGTCATCGCCGAGATCGGCGGCTCGGCGCTGGTGGCCGCGAAGAGCCGGCATCCCCATCGCGTGATCAATGTCGGTATCCGCGAGCAGCTCATGGTGGGCGTCGCCGGCGGTCTCGCGCTCGCGGGTCTGCGCCCGATAGCGCACTCCTATGCGCCGTTCGTCATCGAGCGGCCCTTCGAAATGCTGAAGCTCGACCTCGGCCACCAGGACGCCGGCGCGGTCCTCGTGAGCGTCGGCGCGTCGTATGACTCGGCGGCGAGCGGCTGGACGCACCAGTCGCCGGAAGATGTCGCGCTCGTGGCGGCGCTCCCAGGCTGGCGCATCTTCGTCCCGGGCCACGCCGATGAGGCGGACCTGCTGTTGCGGGCGGCGGCCGCGGACAACGACCGCGTGTACCTCCGCCTGGCGGAGCAGTCCAATGCGGCGCCGCGACCCATCGCGCCTGGACACCTTCACGTCGAGCGCCGCGGACGCGACGCAACAGTGATCGCAGTCGGTCCGCTCCTGGACCCGGTGCGTGAGGCGACCGCCGACCTCGACGTGACCCTTCTCTATGCGACGACCGTGCGGCCGTTCGACCGCGCGGGCCTGGGAGGGGCGGCGCCGAGGAAAAACGTGATTCTCGTCGAGCCATATCTCGCGGGTACCTCGTCATCGGAGGTGGACACGGCCCTCATCGACACTCCGCACCGCCTCCTCGCGCTCGGTGTTCCCAACACCGAGTTCCGCCATTACGGGAAGTGGCACGAGCACAACGCCGCGCACGGGCTGGACCCGGCAGGGATCCGCGCGCGCG